>CAYSZY010000029.1:0-15804 GCA_964435645.1 uncultured Thermococci archaeon
CCAGCGTGAGCTATAGTTCCCGCAGGCCAAAAGGCCCAAAAGGAACGAAATAAACACGGGAAAGAATCCAATTATGGGCAAAAAAGTGGATTATGGCAGAGGATAGGTGAAAAAAGTTACTTAATCATAATCATCTATACTTCTCATGGGAATATTAAATATATGATGCGTTATATGTGGATATATGCGCCGCACGGCGGAAGAAGCCAAGAACAATACATATCTTTTATATTCTCCACGGCGTAAAGCTTTTTTTATCGCCGCGGTACTTTTTCTCTTGCTTATTCTTCCCATTGCCTTGTATGCAGACAATACATATATGGATCACTTGGACGCTGAGGAGCATAAGGAGGTCCAGAAACATGTGGGCTCCATGTCACTATACTTTTCTGCCAGGGTTAACGGGGGCGTAACCCTTCTTGAGGGCCTTTATGCCTTAGTGGCGCTCGACACCTCCCCCGAATCGCTTGAGCGGTCGTTTGAACCCTTTGTTTCAGACCTGTACGTAGCGCACGGGGGGATACGCAACTTTATCGTTGCCGTTGGGGGCGTCAATACATACGTATACCCCGTTGAGGGCAATGAGGAATCCCTCTGGCATGACATCCTCAACGACAGGCGGCCTGAGGTCGCCGAAGATATTCAAGAGATGCTCGCGACACGGGAGATGACCGTTGGCGCCCCCTATGAACTCAGGCAGGGCGGCAGCGGTATCGTGGTGCGCAAGCCAGTATATGTCGACGGCGCTTTTTGGGGGCTTGTCTCGATGGCCATCGACCTTGGCTGCATCCTGCCTACGATAGATTCAATGGCATATGACCGGGGCGTGTCAATCGCCCTTTCGTCGCATAAAGGCGTGTTTTATGGCAGTGACGAGGTTGTCGGCTCGGGCCCCGAGTCTGTAACCATGACAATCGGCGGCAATGTGTGGTCATGCATGGCGATTCCCGATGGGGGGTGGGCCTCGCATACCCGCGATGCGTGCATGGCATTTAGGATACCGCTCATCCTGAGCCTCCTGTTTTTGGGAATAGTTATCTATATGGTACTGCTTCACCACTTCAATCTGCGATCGAGCGTACATGTTGCAGAAGAGCAGCTTGAGAAAAAGGCGGGGGAGCTTGAAGAGGAAGTATACAATCGCATACAGCTCCAATCGGCACTCAACGAGGCGCTTGTACACCTAAACACACGAAACAAGGAGCTTGAGCTTGTGATTCGCTCGCTCTACCATGAACTGAAAGGTCCACTGGTGACGATTGGGTCATATTCTGAGGAGATTACAGAGACTCAGTCTCTTGAGGGCATAGCCACGATCCAAAAGGCGGCCGCAGAGCTTGACAATAAGATAACAAAGTTGGCACACTACCTTCGTGGCGGATTCGTTCCACTGCCAAAACGCATTAATTTGCACACCTTTATCGATGACTACCTGCACCAGTGGGATGACGACCTGGCAGCGTTGAATGCTACTATATCCGTGCATTACTGTGCTGATTCTGTCGTGTCAGACCCCGTACTCATACTTACCGCATTGGATACGCTTATATCAAATGCACTTGCAAACACAAAAGTTGATACCACACTACAAATCACCATAGAATGTGCCTTTAGCACGGATTTTTTGATAATCCGTGTCAGCGATAATGCCATGGGCATACCGGCGGAGTACAGGGAATCGATTTTTGAGCCGTATGTGCAACTTAAGAAAAGTTCTAAATCTGGCATGGGCCTGCCCTTGGCGAGGCGTATGCTCGAAGAGGCCGGCGGGGCCCTTGAGCTCGTATCGTCTTCGGGCGAAGGAAGCACGTTTGAGGCGCGTATTCCACTATTGCATGATGCCATCGGACCTGAGGGCGTCCCTGAGCGCGAGCACCGAGTATGATGCACGGGTAACGCCCATCGACTTGTTTGTGGTGTCCGTCCCCACGAGATATAATCCTTCAATCGGTGATTTTGATGGTGGCATTTCCTGATTGATGACCCACGCGGCCTTTTCGGGGACAAGCGTTTGCCAATGTTTCATGACAATGTGCAGCTCTATCCCCTCCACATGGGACGTAATCGTGTTGAGCATCCGGGCCTTTTCAGCCGCTATATCCGCCTTAGCCATGATATTGGTGGTAAATCCTACAAGCTGGTGGCCTTTTGGCGCAAGTGAATCGTCATAGTTGGACGTGGGCACAACCCAACAAGGTGGGTCTGTCTCAATCCATATCTCACTGCCCTTAAGCGGGAAGAACTGCTTGTCGAGCCCAAGCCAGAGCGTGAGCGAAAGCACTTTCTCAAGGCTTGATACCGACGTCGCATACGCTTCGGGAAGCATATCCGTAAGTGAGGGAAGGAGCGAGGCGTATGACGAATAAATTATGCACTCGGCTGCCATAGAGCCGGATGTCGCATCAACGCCTGTCACCGCACCATCCTTGGTGGTGATGCCCGTAACCTCGCACCCGGTACGTATATCCACCATGCCCGGCGGAAACGATGCGCAGATGGCGTCGATGATGGACTGTACGCCGCCCTTCGGGTAGGTCTGGTCTTGGGCGCCTTTCTTCGTAACGATGTTTTTTATGTTGTTTAGATAGTCCAGCGGGTCCTGCAACTGCCTTTTGTTCTTGTAGTCCTGCGAGTCGAAGAATCGTGCCAGGGGTGTCTTGTCCATGCCGTTTCCGGTCATGAATCGGCACATGACATCAATGAATCTGAGTGAATTATCGCTCAGGAACCTGCTCTTTATCGCACTTTGTACGGACATGTCGCTGCGAAGTATGCCGAGTGTCCGCTGTGAGTAGAGGTATACCACCATCTGCATGAGCTCGACCCGGTCCGTCTTTGGCAGGATGTCAAATTGCGCAAATGCGCGAAGCGTCCATGGAAAGGGGCGGATCTTGTCGTTTGCGCAGACATAGTACTCCCCATGCGGCACGAATACCGGCATGGATGAAAAATAGTCATCTATAAGCTTCCTGAGCGGGCCTTCCTGTAATCGTGTTATGATGTGCGGCCCCGTGTCGACGTGGTAGTCGCCAACGGCATAGCTTTTGCACATGCCACCAATACTGTCCTGGGCCTCGAGAATCGTTACCTTGTGCCCTTCCTTTGAAAGCATGAGTGCCGAAAGCAGGCCGCTTACACCTGCGCCGATAATCAGTATTGGCTTTTTTGTTATGTCATCACCAAGGTAAGACTACCCATATAAGGGTATATTAATAAATATTGTCTTCCACTTTTTGAATCTTTTCCATGAATCTGGCTGGAAAATAGTATGTTTTTGGTGTTATGTTGCATGTATCATATTACTCTTGCCATACCGCCGTTGCCGGTGTGGGATTATTGCCCCCTGGCTGGAGCTGCCATCAATAGGCCTTATATTCCGTATAATATGCTATATCTTGTAGTATGCAATGAAAATTCATCCAGCGATTCCGATTATTATTATGCCCCTGTTGTGCGGGTGCATATCGGGCACGGAAGACATGCCTGTTGCGACCACAGTCCCCCTAATACCGCCCCTTAGAGACGCCACCTGGCCCCTCAGTGAACGTGGCAAGCACGGAGCAGACCACATGTTATGACGATACTGGCGCTATCGCGTGCCCTCCCGAATCCGGTACGTACTATGGGCAGGATGCCCATTACGCGGGTATCGAACCCCCGTATTCCGGTAACGGCGATGGCACGGTGACCGACCTAAATACGGGGCTTATGTGGTAGAAGGGTGACAGCAAAAACGCTTTTTTATAGGCCGATGCCCTGGCATATGCCCAACAGCTAACGTTGGCAGGTTACACCGACTGGCGTGCTCCTGATGCGAGGAAGCTGCAGTCCGTCGGGGATTACAAACGAGGCGGGCGTGACCGATCATCCTTATTTTTGGCAGAGCACGACACATGCCAATCAGGGCGGCGGCAAAAATGCGTCGTATGTCTCGTTTGGGCGTGCATTAGGTTATAATGGGGGGCCATGGATTAATATCCATGGTGCCGGGGCGCAGAGAAGCGACCCCAAGGCGGGAAATCCTGATGAAGTTCCAGAATGGTACGGGGCGCAGGGCGATGCCATACGAATATACAATTATTTACGGTGTGTTCGCACGATGGCACCTGAAGGGTAATCCCCCATGCCCTTAGTGCTCTATGGCATTCCCGTACTCCTGAAGCTGTCTGTCGAGGGCCTGGAGCGCGGATAATATCTGTTTTCTCACATCAGCTGCGTACGGATTGTATGCGTGCATGTCATAGAGCAGTTGGGGCGTGTCGTTGTTTGTAATCGCCACAAGCTCGCACATGCGGGCATGGGTTGCCGTCTTGATGGTCACAGACCTGATATCGAGGTCTGATAGTGCTGAACCCAGGTAATGTACGAGCGCGAGAGAATGTGCCATCTGCCGGTCGTGTTCCCCTGGCGTCGTTTCCAGCACGGCAAGACCGAGCGACTCAAGGAATTCGCGGAGCCGCGTGGCATCGTATCCGCCTAGGGGGCAGACTGCCACAGGGTGCCCTGTAAGCCCGTCGCGGGCGGTATCCGGGCCGAACAAGGGGTGTGTCCCCACCTTGTCGCATGACGAAGGCACGTACTTTTCCAGCATTTTGCAGGGATGCACCTTTACCGAGCTGACGTCGCAGACCAGCGCATCGCGCTGAAAGTATGGCGAGCATTCCTTAAGTACGGGGCCAATGCATGATATGGGGACGCTGGCAATGACCGCATCCTGTGCAGCACATTCCGCCAGGGTCCCGTATGATATGCCGAGCTGTGCGGCCTCCTCGCTTCGGTCGCTCCTGTTTGTGGCGATGATGTCAAAGCGACTCCGTAGGTGCCACGCCATAAACTGGCCAAACCTGCCGAATCCGATAATTCCCAGTGATTTTTTCATCTAATCACCCACGGCAATTCGGTAAGAACCGTGGACATGCAGCTCCTTGCAGAGCGCCGCAAGCGCGCACATAGCGGTCTGCACGTGCCGTTCCGACCGGTGCCCCCGAAAGTCCGCTATAAATGCGTACGTCCACGGTGAATCCCGTACCGGCATGGAGGACAATCTGGTAAGATTGATGCTGTGGCGCCCAAAAATCGCCAGCGCGCTGACAAGGCTGCCCGGTTCGTGGGGCAGCGTGAAGCTTATCGTTGTTTTGTCACATCCCGTCGGTGGCGCATCGGTGTGGCACATCCCCACAAATCTGGTGTAGTTGCCTGCAACATCCTGTATGCCGCGTGCCAGGATGCACAGGCCGTTGTTTTTGGCAACCTCTGCATTTCCCACAAGGGCGGCTTCGGGGTCGCCGGCAACCTTCATTGCCGCGCCGGCACCGTCCCACCACGAGATGATTTCGGCGCTGCACCCCTCGAGGTACGACCTGCACTGGGCAAGCGCCTCCGGATGCCCGTAGATGCGCGTTATGTTGTTGGGATCCCCTGCGGGATGGCCGATAAGGCAGTGCTCGATCTTGAGCGCCCCTTCGCGCTGAATGAGGAGCGGTGACGCCATGAGTCGCTCTGTCGCGGGCCCGATACGCCCTGTAAGCGAGTTTTCAAGCGGGATTACCGCCATATCCGCATCCCCTTTCTCCACAAGGGCAAATGCATCGTCAAATGTTTTGCAGGGTATCGTGTTCGCCCCGTTATGCCATGTGCGTGCCATAAGCTCGCTAAACGATCCGCGGGCGCCCTGATATGATATGTTCATTGCTTGTCACCCTGCACCCCTCTGCTCATGGCAAAAATGATATCGATAATGCCGGCCATCCTGTCCGCATCAAGGCCGAGCTGCAGCGATTCTTCGCGCCACCTGCGTTTGACGTCCGTTTCCCTGCCTTGGTCAAGCACGGGGGCACAAGCGGCCTGCTTGCACGCCCCGATGGCTCGGGCAATGTCCATTCGATTCGCTATAAGGGCGATTATGTGCCTGTCGACGGCGTCAAGCTCCTCGCGAAGCGAGTCAATCCGTTCCATGCGAAGCCCCCGTGATAAGGTCAGCAAGTGCGAACGCGGCAAGATGGGTGACCACGGGCACGGCTCTTACGCCAATGCACGGGTCGTGTCGCCCCTCCATGCGGATGGTGGTCTCCCTGCCCGTTGCCAGGTTCACGGTACGTTGCTCCCTGCCTATGCTCGGCGTTGGTTTCATCGCCACCCTGAACACGATGGGCATACCGGTCGTAATGCCGCCAAGCACACCGCCAGCATTGTTTGTTTCCATCGATGCGTTGCCGCCCGACAGTATGATGGGGTCGTTTGATACAGATCCCCTCATCGCTGCAGCATCGAATCCTGCCCCAAATGATATGCCCTTTGTTCCCGGTACGCTCATTATGGCATGCGAGAGAACAGCATCCACCTTCCTAAAGAGCGGTTCGCCGATGCCGGCGGGCATGCCCGTGGCGACGCATTCTATTACCGCCCCGACGGAATCGCGGGCTTCAGCCACACGGCGGATCTCTTCTTCCATGAGCGCCCGGGCGCCCTCGTCCACACAGGGGAGCATGCCGGCCCTGTTGCACCCAATGATCTCATCCATGGTGGCTGATGCATCGGACGTGACTGTGCCTACCTGTACGAGGTGGCTGCCCACAGCAACGCCGTGGCGTTCCAGGATGGGCTGAACCAAAGCGCCCGCCATGACGTACGCCGCTGTCAACCTTCCCGAAAACAGCCCGCCGCCCCGGGGGTCGTG
Organism: uncultured Thermococci archaeon; assembly: GCA_964435645.1. GTDB lineage: Archaea > Methanobacteriota_B > Thermococci > Methanofastidiosales > NM3 > JAHKLV01. The sequence continues at coordinate 6,677 of CAYSZY010000029.1, forward strand.
GTGTCCGCCGTACTTGAGCAATGCAGCCAAGTCCGCATGCCCCGGCCGCGGTATGGCCATACGGCCCTCATATGCTGATGAGTCCACATCCTCGTTAAGGATGCAAAGATGCACCGGCGCACCAGTCGTTTTTCCGTTGAGAACCCCCGACATCACTCGTAGGGTGTCGTTTTCCCTGCGTGGCGATACAAGGCCCGATGTGCCTGGGCGCCGTAGGTCGAGGGCCGTTTGTATGGCTTTAGTGTCAACCCGTATGCCCGCAGGGGCCCCATCAACAATCACGCCGACACCGGTGCCGTGGCTTTCCCCCCACACTTGCATGGTAATCGTGGTTCCAAATCTACTTGACAGACACGCCACCCCCTATGGACGAGAGGTCTGATAAAAAGGCCGGATAGCTTTTTTCCATACATTCCACATCCGCTATTGATGTTGCGCCCTTCGACACCAGTGCCGCAACAGCGCAGGCCATGGCGATACGGTGGTCGCCATGCGGACAAATCGACGTACCCGATAATCGGGTCGGCCCCGTAATACTTATCGCGGTTTCATTGGCTTTAATATGCGCGCCCATTTTGGAGAGTTCCTCCGTAATGGATGCAATTCTGTCACTTTCCTTTATGCGCAGGCGGCCAATGTTCCGAAGAACGGTCACACCGTTTGCCTGGGATGCGATAACAGAAAGGATTGGCACGAGGTCCGGTATGTCGGCGCAATCAACGGTTGTGGCCGTAAGCGGGGCGTACGATACCGATACCGCTGTGCCCCTGCGTGATACGTCTGCGCCGAAATCCTCGATGATATCGATGATTCGCCTGTCGCCCTGTGTTGATGCAACGGGAAGATTATCAATAGTTACACTGCCCGCCAAGGCGCCTGCCGCAAGCATGAACGCGGCGGATGAGTAGTCACCTTCGATGTCGATTGACGCCGGGCGGTACGACTGCCCTCCCGGTATATCTATCATGGCGTAATCTGTGTCCGCATCAACGGCAACGCCGAATTGCCCCATGCATGCCACGGTCATATCAACGTAGGGGCGTGACTCCAGCGGCGAGGCCAGCACGATGTTGGTGTCTGTTGCGCCCATGGGGCATGCAAGAAGGAGCGCGGAAAGGTACTGTGAGCTTTCACTGCCGGGAAGCGTTGTTTTCCCCCCCTGGAGCGGCCCTGTTATTGTTATGGGGGGGTATCCTGCGCGCGAGGGCATATAACAGTTTGCCCCGAGCACATCAAGCGCTTTTGCCAACGGGCCGATGGGCCGCAAAAGCAGCGACTCGTTGCCGGTAAGCATAATGGGCGCCGTGCCAAGGGCGGCTATCGCCATGCCCATGCGAAGCGTTGATGCAGATCCATTACAAGGAACTGGATATTCCGGCGCGTGCACGGAGCCATGGCCCCGAATCGTTAGTGTGTCCTCATTCTGGGCTACCCCGGCGCCGAAAGATTCGCATAGTCGCAGTGTTGCAGCCGTATCGTCGCTTTCTAACATTGAGCTGACCTTTGAAGTTCCCTTCACCAGCAGTGAGCAGAGCAGCGCCCGATGCGTGTGGCTTTTTGAAGGGGGCGCCACCATGTGTCCCGCAATAGTTGATGGGATAATTTGTGCTTTCATATGTTATTCACGTATTCCATGATGCCTTTGGCAATTGCCTCTGGCGAAATATTGGTAGTGTCTATTATTAGTGTTGCCACGCTTCTGTAGAGCGGGTCCCTCCTGTGATGAAGATTACATAGAATAGTTTCCCTGTCGCCTGAGGCTAGCAGCGGCCTGCCACCCTCGTCGCCTATCCTGCCGGCCAGCACCGCGGGGCCTGCAGTGAGGTACACCACCCGGTCGCACGTGGAGAGCAGCCCCCGTGAACCCGGATGTTCCACTATGCCTCCGCCACAGCTCACAACCAACTCCCTCTGGCCGACCAGTGATGCGAGCAGGGCATGTTCCCGCTCCCTGAATGCGGCTTCGCCTTCAGTTGAAAATATGGCGGATATGCTTTTTTCGCATGATGCGGCAATGGCGGAATCCATGTCGATTAGCTTCCATCCCAACAGGTGGGACAGGGCGGCCCCCACTGAGGTCTTTCCCGCGCCCATGTTACCGATGAGCAGCAGCGGCCCGCTCATGGGGAATCACCCATAGCTGACCGCGCGGCGGCCTGCATGACGCCAATCGGCGGCAGCACCCCCATCCACTCTTTGAAGCTTAGCGCACCCTGCCATACGAGCAGGTCTATGCCGTCAACAATTGTGCATGACGCCGAAGCCGCTGCCTTGAGGAGTTCGGTCTCCAGGGGATGGTAGACGATATCCATGACGGCAGGCCGGTGTTCTAGTGATGGCTGCGGGATGCGCAGCGCCGTGTCGTATGGGTGCATGCCCATGGCTGATGCCTGGATTATCACGTCCGCGCGGGTCGCCCTGCGTACCACATGCTCAAGCCCCTCTCCGCTGCTCTGGGCAAACGGGGCAATAAGCGAGGCGAGCCTTGTGGCCTTTCGGGGCGTCCTGTTCAAAATGACAATCTCTTTCGGGCTTTCATGGGCCAGTGCGAGTGCGATAGACCGCGCCGCACCACCGGCGCCGATCACCAGAATGGAACGACCCTTGACCGACACCCCCTTATCCCTAAGCGCATGCACGCAACCGGGTCCGTCTGTTGACAGCCCCTGTATGCCGCCTTCTGTCTGCACAAGCGTGTTTGCCGCCCCGATAATCGCTGCGTCACCTTGCAATCCCCCTATGTGGGGCACGATGGCAGTTTTGAGCGGGTAGGTTATGTTGGCGCCGGCAATCCTTCCCAAACGCATAAGCGCAACTATCCGGTATGCATCATGCACATCGACTTGCACCGCACCGTACCGGTGATCCCCCATTCCAAGAGCGGAAAATGCCGCGTTGTGCATGGCTGGGCTGAGTGAGTGAGAAATGGGTGTTCCCGCCACGACGTAGAGGCTCATACGGTGCAGCGCCCCACGAGTAACATGAGCGTTGACGCGTCGGTCTGGCCCGATGCAGTGGCGGATCCCAAAGAAACATACATGAAGGGCGCACCAAAAATCAGCGCTGTTGCACGGGTGCGTGTACCCTCATCACCCATCGCAAACGCCACTGTGCTGTGTGTTTGTGCCCCATATTTCATAAGCGCCTCGATTGTGGCGCAGTCTTCCGGCGTATGCGCCGTCGTGATTATCTTTACGATGTCGGCTCCGGCCCGTACCGCCGCAGCGTGCGTCATGATGAGCTCGTCGAGAGAGGGTGTCCCTTCAAAGTTGTGGTGCGACACGATTGAGATGGCATGAGCATTTGCCGCTTTTTGTAGGAGCTTTGCCCTCAATCGCGGCGTTGTCTCGAGCTCCACGTCGACGGCTGCGCACCCTGCTGACAATGCGGCTGCCAGAACTTCCATCCGACCATCATCGCCAAGCGTGCTTCGCCCTCCTTCCCACGTCGGGCGCATCGTGGCGATGACCGGTTGGGGGATGGTGTTGTAGAATGCTTCAAGGCCTTCAATTTGATTGAGATGGTCGATACGGTGCTCGATGAGCGCGGTATGTGCGTCCTTTGCCCTTCGCATGCATGCCGCAATCGTCGGCTCCGCTATACAGCTGCACAGCATCATTTCTCAATCATCTCCTCCTTGTCAACCCGCATGCCGAAATGCCGCCCGCCTTCCTGGAATCGTACCAGTATGGAGTCACCTTCTCGTAGCTCGGTAACGGGAATGCTTCCGTCCTTTGTAACAATCCTGACCGTTTCGGCCAGCTGCAGGACCGCCTTTGCCATCGTGCCGTCGTGTTCTGCCATGACCAGTACCAGCGGGCGGAGCTCAATTTTGGACCGGGCGACGTATGCCGTCCTGGTCTGCCCGTCGCGGGAGACCACGGTAGTCGCGTCACCTGCGGAAAGCTCCTCAAGGTACGCTGTCTTATCCCCTGGGCGCATGGTGTAAAGCGAGAGTGCTCCAGCATTTACCCGGAAAGGGCGCGGGGCGACGAACTCGTTTTGAGCGACCTCTGCCTGCACAAGCATCATACCCTGGGACGATGACCCGACTAGCATGCCCTCCCCTTCCGAAAGCATGGAACAGGTGTCTATGCACGCCCTGGCGCCAAGGCCGAGCTCACGCACACACGTTACCGTGGCGGGAGTGAGCCCGACGGCAGCCGTGTCGTTGAGCAGGCCCGAGAGCCGCATCACTTCGGTGGGGTCGTCGGTCTCAAGGATTATTCCGTCTGCGCCTATCTCCAGCGTCTCGAGGGCTGTTTTTCCTTTGGCAGCGGACGGTACCCTCACCAGCAGCGTCGCCCCTTGGGCTTTGCCTGCGATAAGATTTTCCAGTGGGATTATCTCCTGGTCTGCAAAGGATATGATCAGATTGCCTTTTGTTGCCAGTGCCAAGGCTTTCTGCTCGTCCTCTTTGCAGCTGATGGTGACGGATGGCATCTCGCCCATCTCGTCAAGTAGCTCCATTCCCAGGAATCGTGCTTCCTTTCGCACGTCCTCGTCACGGGACGAGACAATGAGCTGTTTCAAGGGGACACCCCATTAGTTCCATGGCCTCTAAGGCTGTGGAACCATCTACGATAATATGTCTGAGCGCATGCACGAGCTCCCGTGGATTCTCATGCTGGAATGCATTCCTCCCGAGGGAAACGCCCGCTGCGCCCGCTGCCATGGCATCCTCCACCATCTGGAACAGCTCCATGTCTGTCGTGCACTTGGGCCCCCCTGCTATGACTATGGGGACGGGGCATGAGCGCACAACAGCCCGGAATGTGTCGATATCGCCCGTGTAGACTGTTTTGACGATATCAGCGCCAAGTTCTGCGCCGACACGCGCCGCCAGCGCCACGGACTCTGCATGCAGCGCCGCGGGTATGTTCGGACCGCGCGGGTACATCATCGCCAGAAGCGGCATCTGCAATGCGTCGCATTGGTCTGCAACAGAGCCGATTGCCTCGAGCATGGAAGGCTCACCGGGCGTTCCGCCGATGTTCACATGGACGGATACCGCATCGGCCCCCCGTCGTGCTGCTTCCTGCACAGTGCCTACAAGAACCTTGTTGTCAGGGTCGCTTGCAACCATAGTACTCGCTGACAGGTGCATGATTATGCCGCAGTTTGTGGGGGCGCTTATATGGCGCATGATGCCCTTGTGGAGCACAACAGCCGTCGCGCCGCCCTTGTCCACTTCCGAGACGGTGTGATTCATGTCGATAAGCCCCGGTATGGGCCCTACCGTCGTCCCGTGGTCCATGGGTATGATGACAGCCTTGCCGTGGGACAGTATCCTGTTAAGGCGAATGTCCTTGCCGTTCATATGCCATCAACCCCTGCTATAAGTACCCCGTGTGCCTCGCGAGGCGGGATCTGTAGTAAAAGAGCTAGTTTTGTATCCAATCTGTGTGTCAGATTGTTGCCTACTTTAGACGTTGTTGAGGAAAACCTGTCGCCCGGACGTCCTAAGACTGCGACCGAGATAAAGGCGTTCCCCCCTTGTACAGTTGTTCGTGTTCATTGTAGTTCACCAATGAAATATTTCTGGTTTATTGCCACTGCCTTGTTCAAAAGACCTTCACAACCCACACCATGTTAGATATGACACCTAAAAAGTGCGGATTATTCAATAGACAAAATAAAACCAGTCAAAGCTACGAAAATCATGCCAGTCGCCAATTTGGGTCTGTGATGTGATTTTCATACTTATCATATTGAATAGTATTCATTTCATTTAAAAACTTTTCTGTTATTTTCCTAAATACCTCATCCCCATGATAAGCCATGCTGTTACGGTGTTCCATATCGGTGTTGCGCGGCGGCATCACAGTGTTTTTATTGCAGCACCTTAATCTTATATGTGGATTCCGGATTCGATTCGAACGGAAGGAATATTCGCAAAGGCCTGCTGTTGGCGGTAGGCGTATTTAGCACGGGTACAGGCGTAATCGGTATTGTAGTGCCGCTGTTGCCTACGACACCGTTTCTCTTGCTCGCTTCAGCATGTTTTGCCTCGAGCTCGAAGCAATTCCACATCAGGCTTCACACCAACAGGCTCTGTGGGCAATTCCTAGCCGGCTACGAGTCCGGGCTCGGTGTCCCGCTGCGGGTAAAGGCCGGTTCCTTGCTTATGTTGTGGGCTACCATCGGCATCACCGCCGCGTTCTACGCCACTGCTTATCCCGTCCGCATCCTGCTTGCAGTCGTCGCCGTTGCGGTCACCCTGCATATCTCGCGTCTACCCACATGCCTGCGATAGATATTCTTTACAGGTCCTGGCCCTGGTTTTCGCTAGAATCCGCGGATGCATCGCCAGATGCCTTTCTCGGCAGCACGATCCACGACAGGACGGGTACCGCCACCGCTATGATGCCCATCACGAACGCTATTGTCCAGAGGGGGTACTGCATCACAGCTGATGAACGTGCAACGAAATCGGCCCAGGCGCTCAGTACGATGATGGATCCGATAATCAACGGAGCTGCATACTTGATGAGGTACGTCCACCAGATTCCGATGCGCCAGGCGGATATCGAACATATCCATCGCCGTGTTTCTTCCAAATCATGCGCCCATCCGATTGCGAGTACTTCCGCGAGGCATACAGCCGTAACACCGTAGTTGTTTGCGAAGTGGTCGACAATCTCAACCCAGTAAAACCCCGCATTGGTGGCAAAGAGCAGGCTGCATGCGCATAACGCAATGCAGACCAAACCTGATGCGCGCATGTTCGACCAACCCCACTCATCCGACATGGCGCCTGCTATCGCCTTAATGAACGATATGGCGCTGCTGTGGGCGAGGGCTAGTATGGTTATAAAAAAGAGGACACCCATGGCCACTGAACCGGTCGGCATGAGCTCGATGGCAGTGGGAAAGGCTATAAAGACGAGCTCGGCACCACCGCGCGCCACGTCCTGCACGCCGACACCCTGTTCAAGGGCCAGGTACCCGAGTGTGGAAAATACTGCAAATCCCGCCATAAAGGAGATTGCCATCTCTGATATCGCCACAAACACGGTCGTCTTGGTGATTTCTGAGTGGACGTAGCGGTATGATGCATACGATATGAGTATTGACATGCCTACCCCCACCGAGAAAAACACTTGCGTGTATGCGGATATCCACACGTCGGCGCTGAGCAAGGCAGAAAAATCGGGTTGCAAAAAATATGAGATGCCCATTAATCCGCCATCGAGGGTGATGCCGCGCACTATGAGCACAATAAGCAGTATTATGGGCAGGGGAACGATTACCTTGATGATTTTTGACATAAGTTTCGTTCCCTTAAAGAGCGTAAGATAGATCAGGGCCCACGTCACCAGGACTGCTATGGCGACTGGCACGCTTACCCCTGTTATATCTCCCGGGCCTGACGATGCATTAAGCACATCTTGAAAGAAAAAGGATTCCGCCCTTCCCCTCCATGCAACGGTGAACGCATAATATATGTAGTCATAAATCCATGCCACGATGGCTGAAAAATATAAGACCAATACAGAAGAGACGCCGAGACCCCACCACCCAATGCCCGTGAACCTGGTGCGCATAGCGCCCCATGCGCCCGGCGCATTGCTCTGTTGCCGCTGGCCGATTGCCATCTCAAGGATGAAGAGCGGTATCCCGATGGTAAGGAATGCCACCAGATACGGTACGAGGAACGCCCCACCCCCATTGCTGTACGTCATGAAGGGGAATCGCCATACGTTTCCTAATCCAGCTGTCGCGCCTATTGTAGCGAGTATGAATGCCCTGTTCGTTTCCCATCCCACACGAGCCATTATATCAACATATGCGTTCTGTACGGGGGAATAATAAGTTTATTGCCAAAAAATGATATTATTGGGCTTATTATTTTCCAGTTCAATCCCATGAATGGGATAATACCCTCATCTTCCCGTAGTGGGATTGCACAATGTGCTGATGTAGTGTTTCCCATTATAAAAAAAGTACTCATTATGATTTTAATGCCATGTATACACAGTTTATATTGTACCATCTTTTCTCTACATAAAGCTTTTGTACTTGCACGATTATGGGATTTTGATACTATGAGTTCGGTAACCGTGCATTCAAGGGTATGTGACTATGTCCATGCCGTGACCGTAAGAAAACATGGCAATATGCTCGTGGCGTCTGTCACATCCGACTGCCCGAATGTTCAGGGGCTTGACGGGCTTACGATATCCGTTATGGATATTGGCAACATTAAAGACAATCCCATCATGGAACGAGCCCAGGAGTCTGGTTGCAGTGCCACCTGTCTTGTCCCCTGTGCCATCATGAACGCGTGTTGGCTTGAGACGGGGATGATGGCAGAATCGCTTTGCCGGTTGGTCAAAGACATTACCATCACATTCGACGTATAGCGTTCGGCTTTGACATAAAGATAGGATACTTTACGTGCAAAGCCACAGCGTTCGGAAAAAACTATATGGCATGGACCGCATATTAGTATGGTGTTACCATGAAGATAAGTGCACGAAACACGCTTAAGGGAACGGTCAAACATATTGCAGTGGGTGTAGTCAATACGGAGATTACCCTCGTACTGCCCGGTGGTGAGGAGATCGTATCCATCATCACAAAGGAATCCGCAACATCTCTCGGCGTAAAAGAAGGAAAGGAAGTCTATGCCATCATTAAGGCGACAAACGTGATGATCGGCACAGACTAATCGAGCAATTCGTTCTACCCGTAGCAATTGGGGATTGCCCCCATTGCTACGATTATTTTTTCGCATGCTATTGCGGGCGTCATGGCATCTATCCAATAGCCTGTCCCTTCTATGCCAATCGTTCGTTCCCATACGACTCATAAATAACGAAGAGTGGGTATCTGCAATAAAATAAACAGGATCAATCCATCCCCCGGCTGAAGACCGTGGGCTTTCTGGCAAAACTAGCGTAAATAATTAAATATATTAATCTAAAAGAAAAAAAATGAAGGCTACCGATGACTCATCGGAAGGCAAAATTATCTATTGTTCGGGGTATATGCTTCTATTATTCCTTTTTGCATCAATGTGGGAAAGAATTCCTGCCACCTTATTTGACAAATGGATTTAACAGCCCGTATGACGCCCGCCACGCCAGGGCGCGTTTTGCCTTTTCACGCTTTTTTTCTGCAAG
>CAYSZY010000030.1:0-15799 GCA_964435645.1 uncultured Thermococci archaeon
CTTTGCTATTTCTACGTCTGTCATATTAGGATAATGTCCTAATATATCTAATATTTTCATTTGAGATATATTTAGTGTATCATTTTTCTCTATTAAAGAAAGTGAATTATGTTGAGTTATCATTTAATAACCTGTCTTTAAGCAAGCATATAATACCCGACTTTAGGCTCGAAAAGATCACCTAATGCCAAAAGAGACTTAACCCCCTCCTCGACCTCCGCGGCGGTAAACTCGGGGTCAAGCTCGGCGATAAGCACATCGAGCTCGACACCATCCTCTTCCCCTTGCAGGTCCTGGAGCTTTTCTACTATTTTATTTTTTACCAGGTCAAGCTTGTTGTTGTCGACCATCTCGTCCTTCTGCCGGTCCTGATAGTACTCGAGCTCGTCAAGGCCCTCCACGACAGCCGGATCAAGGCCGCGCTCACCGGCAAGTTCCCGCGCCTGGTGCAGCGACCCCGCTTCCTCCAGCAATGCCTTGGCCTGTGCGATGTTGCTTTTCTGTGTAAGCTTGCGTTTCAGTATCTCCGCTCGCGCGAGCAGCACAAACGCGGGGGACACCATCGACACGACCTCGATGGTCAGCTGCTTGATGCCTTGCCATTCCCGCGGCCGTGCGATAAGCTGCACGATGTCCCCGTGATGGAGATTTTTTAGCAGCTGCGCCTGTTCGCGAAATGCCGAGGCCCATACGGTCCCCGTGGTGTCGTCCAGAAGGATCCGGGCGTATGAGTTGTCGTCGCTAAAGTACGGCCCGGCAACAATCGTTGCCACGACCTTTGCGCGAAAGAGCTTTTCCCCGTCCTGTGTAAGGATATAGTTGGGGTCGAAGTCGCCTTCCCGCTCGATGTAGTGGCCAAGCTCAAGCTCCGAGATATAAATACGCTTAGAAGGGAATCTGGCTTTCATAGCAAAGCCTCCAGGTCCCGTATGCGGTGAAGCATCCCGAGATTGATTCCTGAAAAATCTTGTATGACCTCTGCGTTGATGCCGCTGCCGCCTTCAAACGGTTTTCCGATGACGCGCGCGACACTGCCTATGGAAAAGAGCTTGTCGCCAAAGACCGTTGTCTGGCCGCTTCCATCGTCTAGCGTCATGGTGTATTCGTTGCGATTCTGAGCGATGACCGTTCCGATGACCGTTACATACTGGTCCTCGTCGCTGATGTCAGTAATCCTTTTTTCATATGCGGGTGCCCTACTCATCGAATCTACCCTCCAGTTCCTTTAGAATGCGCTCGGTCTCCTTTTCGGCGTCGAGCGGCTTGATGTCGTAAACGTTAAAGATCGTCCCGGTAAAATCATTTTCCGCCACGCTTCCGGAAACGACAATCTCTTTCCCGAGCAAAAACGGTTTTTTCTCAATGACGTACTCAAGCCCAACGGTCTTTGGCTGGTACCCTGCGTCGATATACTCCTGGAAAGTGCGCGCGACGGTTTCGGCGTCCTCGGACAGGAACTCCGAGGCACTGTCCCCAAAGAGTGTCGCATGCATATGGGCGCTCCCGTCATCGATGCCTATTTCCATGACCATGGTCTTGTGGGGGGTGACACGCGTGCGGCAGTTCTCGCAGTAGTGGCCGTCCTTGGTCTTGGTGGCGCGCTTCTGGCAGGTGGGGCATGCGTCGTAGATGGTGAGCCGGTAAATGTTAGACACAGTGGCCCTGCTCTCTATATAGCGGTCCCCAGCCTTAAGCTCGCCGAGCCCCTTTCGGGAAGTGCGGCGCTCCTGGGTCAGCGTGAGGTCCGGGAACTTGCCCTCGTCTTCTACAATGAGGCGCCCCTTGTACCCGAGCCGAAGCTGGGGGCCAGAGGGCCCTTTTCCAGATGAGGCATTGATAAGCCGTACGACGTTTCCGTTGTGCACCTTTCCCTTATGGGCTTCCACTTCCCTGTCCCAAAGCGTGAGGTAAATCTTTCCGGTCTTGTCGGCCAAAAGCAGTGTCTGGAGCTTGCCTGAAGGCCCGTCCTCCCGGTGGAACTCCTTTTCCTCAAAGATGCGCAGCACCTTGGCCACGATGTTGATGCTTGAGAGCCCGTCCACGATACCTGATATGGTGAGCTCGCTTTCTTCGTGCTGCGAGGTGATGCCGTAGTGGGCGGCAATAATTGCAATGATGCCTTCCTCTGTTATATGGGGGCCAATCTGCTCCCTCTTTTCGAGAATCATTTGCTCGACTTCCTGGCTGCTTACCCCCTTCTCTGAAAGCAGCGCGAAGATTTCTTCCTTTCTCATGGCGACTCAACCCTTCTTTGATATAAAAAATCACTATTTTTCCAATATTTAAACTTATAGCAAATCTTTTAATGTAACAATGTAAGTTTTTCCCGTGAATTGCTATCTTGTGCGATATGCTGAGCTTGGAATCAAATCCGACCAGACCCGCCGCGTCTGGCTAAGGCAGTTGCAGGTGAACATCATGCGGTGCCTTGACTGGCATGAGGTGTCCTACCGGGGTGTCCGCATAGTCCAAGGACGGCTGCTCGTTTTCTGCGATGACCCTGAGGCATATCGCTGCCTTCGGCATGTCTTTGGCGTCTCGTCCGTCTCCCACGCAATCGAGCTTCCCGCCGACATCAGCGTGCTCAAGGAAGCGGCGCTTGCCATGTACCGGGAGCGCAATCCGAGGACGTTTCGTGTCACGTCGCAGCGTATCACGAAGGGGTTCCCGCTTACCTCCCAGCAGATAAACGAGCAGGTGGGCGAGGCTGTGTACGAGGCCGGCGGCAGGGTAAGCCTCACCGAGTACGAGCTCAACATCCGCATTGAGATAATCAACAAGCGCGCATTTATCTTTTCCGATGCCCACCATGGTGTCGGCGGGCTTCCCCTCGGTGTGCAGCAGCGCGGCGTCGCGTACATTGCGTCGGAGCGTGACCTTTTGGCGGCATTGCTCTTCATGCGGAGGGGATGCCCCATACACCTTATCGTGCAGGACAACGAGAACGCCGGGCAGTACCTTTCCATACTTAACGAGTACGCATGCAACGGGCTTCCCGCCATGATGGTCCGCGACTGCGGCGATGTCGTATATGCATTTTCATATTATGCCAATCAGGGATTTAGGGTCATCGTGAGCGGCGACCCCCTGGAGGACTCAGGCGAGCTCGTAAACCTGTGCCCGTGCGAGGCCTATGGACGCGTGCTCGAGCGCGAGGCGTTTGCCAACTTCGGCGTCGCCCCAAAGCGTCTTCGGGCACGTCATCTCCTCTCCGCCGGCGGGGCTGTCTTTAGCGGCGGCGACATCCTTGTCATAAGGAGAAGCGATGACGGTATATGGGTCCTGCCCAAGGGCAAGGTCGAGCCACGGGAGCTGTTTCGTGAAGCTGCCGCACGTGAGGTCTTTGAGGAGGCGGGGCTGCGCGGCGTTGCGGTGGGAGACCTTATCGGTTCGTCGCGCTATACGTTCCGCTCGCGGGGCTCTACCTACACCAAGGACGTGTACTATTACCTGTGCGAGACGCCGTCGCGCGATGTAGTGCTTGAGCGATTGTTCGATCGCCACCTCTTCGTTTCACCCGAGGTGGCCTTGGGGCTCGTCTCGTTTGAAAACGATGTCTACATCATTTCCCGCGCCATGCGCATGCGCGCTGCGAGCTGTGCACCAGGGCGCAGGCGCGGCCATGGCGGCAGGGCATCTGCTACCAGGGAGTAGTTCGTTTTATCCTATTACCGCGATGCGGGGGCGATATCCCGATTCCCCAACGAAAATACAATGCCCCTATTCGGTATCGTGCTGAAAAAGGCCGACCTGTACAAAGGGGATAACTTGCTGCATGCCCTGCTCTGGCCGTTCCTGCTCCACTGCCGGCGAGTCGGAGCATCACTCTTGCCTGTTGTAAACTAACTAAAAAAAGGGATGGGATTAGTTGCACGGATTGACACGATTGGTGTCACCTGTCCCGTAGGCGCGCATGATCTCTTCCTGTGCCTGATCCTCATTGATCTCGCCCTTCTCGAGCTTGTCTATGATGATTTCCCATCGTGCCTGTTTCTCATGTTCTTTGTCCATGCTTTTCCCCAACGTGGCATACAATATATAAATATTGCGATAACGGGGGCAGGATTGCCGCACACTTGCGTGCGGTGTGCCGAGGAATGCCATGCGCGTCATAGGCAGGCTCTCCGGCATACACTCGCTCCAGCGCGTAGTGGCGCCTCATGGGGCGGGGAAGACGGTAACGGCGTTGAGGTACAGCGCCAATGCAGATGCGCACAAGCGGTACCCGGGAAAAGGGGATTTCATAATGTTGCATCCACGAGGCGATGTACAGATATGGGATTTGCGAGCGAAGAGGGGCAGCAAATCTTCAGTCATTTCTGGGCTGCAACTATTTTTCCCTCATGATGAAAAGAGAGAAGGGGAGATATGGCCCATCCCCATTTATTTTTTACCCAGTCGCGATGGCCTTCCCATAGGCTACGGCCTGTTCCCTGACATCGGCCGCAGGGTGCCACTGTGCCAGAAATCCCTCGTCTATCACGGAAAAGCCGGCTTGCCCCATACTTTCGCACAGCACCGCCGTCGATTCCCCGCTCCATCCGTAGCAGCCGAACGCCGCCGCCTTCTTGTTCTTGAATCTGAGTGCCTTGAGCAGGTGGATGAATCCCGCTACGGAGTGCAGGATGCTTCCTCCGATTGTAGGTGAGCCAATGACCACCGTCTTTGACTTAAAGACCTCGGTCACCACGTCGGTCTCGTCGCTTTTTGCAAGATTGTATATCTTCACGACCACGCCGGGGTCGGCCTGCCGTATGCCTTCGGCGATTGACTCGGCCAGTACCTTTGTGCCGTTCCACATGGTATCGTATACGATCGTTATCTGATTTTCCTGGTAGTCCTGTGCCCATTGGGCATACTGGGAGATGATCTGTGTGGGATTGTCGCGCCACACGACACCGTGGCTCGTGGCTATCATGTCAATATGCAAGCCGAGCGCCTCCACCTCGGCAAGCTTCCTTTTCAGCACGGCGCTAAATGGTGTGAGGATGTTGGCGTAGTACTTGATGGACTCTTCGGCAAGCGCACAAGGGTCCACAGTGTCATTGAACAGGCTTTCGGAGGCATAATGCTGCCCGAAAGCGTCGTTGCTAAAGAGGATGCCATCCCCCGTAAGGTAGGTCGCCATGCTGTCCGGCCAGTGGAGCATCGCCATCTCTAAAAATACGAGGCTCTTGCCGTTGCCGATGTCTAGGGTGTCGCCCGTCTTGACGACATGGAAGTCCCAGTCCTTGTGGTACTGTCCCTTGAGGGACTTCACGGCGTTGGCCGTGCAGTAGATAGGCGTATCGGGGATATGCTCCATGAGGGTGGGAATGGCCCCGCTGTGGTCAGCTTCGCCGTGATTCGCGATGATATAGTCGATGGATTCCAGACCCACCTCGCGGGAGAGGTTTTCAACGAATTCTTTAGCAAAAGGGGCCCACACCGTGTCGATGAGCACGGTCTTTTCCTCTTGGACGAGGTAAGAGTTGTATGTCGAGCCGCGGTGGGTGGAATACTCGTTTCCGTGGAATGTTTCAAGTTCCCAGTCAACCTTTCCTACCCAATGGACATTGGATTTCAGCTTTTTTTTCATAGGTATCACTTCCGGGGGGCGCGCACCGCACAGGGCGCCCGGGGGCTTCCATTGGCCAGTTTTTCATAGGCTTTTTGCTGTGCCCGGGCGATGTCCGGAGCTCCTGGGAGCCCCACGCGCGGATGAAGGCCGTACGGTAGTATCCTGCACACGGCAGGACGTGCCCCGCGGAATGCCCCGGGACGGGGTTCCATGGATTCGTACGGCATACATCCCATTACGTCATTATGGTACTTTAGCTTATCCCACTCCGAGCTGGGAAAAAGGATATCATAAAAAGGCATGAAAAGGCCAGAGGCTATTTCCGCTATACGGCCCCCTCATGTTGCTCGTCCCCCCAAAGACGCCACTACGCCCGAATATTCACATATCTCGACATGTTTTATGCGTTAGGGTTATGAAAAGCTACCAGACCCATATTTCGTTGATTATTGAAGGAACCTGCCAAGGCCTACAGATAAGCGCTAAAAAGTTACGACCCTATCACTATCTTTGACTATCTCATACATGTCCTTCATGGTGGATAGCGGGCACATCTCAGACCCGTCCTGCTTCCTGGACAGCATGCACGTGCCGCAGGCGTAGATTTGTCCACCTGCTTCTATTAGGTTCTGTGCCTCTTTAACGGTGTTAAATCTATTTTCGCTGATCTTTTGGTATTCTACGCCCTTCCCCATAAAAAAGACCTTAATCCCATCCCCTTGCCCAATACAGTAATTTGCGTATCTCAAAGCGTTCCAGCATGTTTCAGCGTCATTGCTAGATATTACAAGCCCTATTTTCATAACAATCCCCCTAGGATTATTCTAAAATATACTATTTATGTGTATCCATGATTATCAGATTCGTCAAAACGGCCATCAACTGCAATCATCGCATCCGGCGTGCTCCCTCCACTAACGTAGCGGGGCACTAGGGGCCGTATGCTTCCTGTGCCAGCGCCCCCGGGGACACCGGCGCACGCGATGGCAATGCCGAGGGCCAGGCCTTGCGTGGCCCGTTGCCATCGGCGGCCGATTCGTGTTCGTGACGGAAACGTGCATGGGCCGCTCCGCAATGAAATATGCTCAGATGTGGTGTGTGTTGACGCTATGGGTCCAGCCTTCCGAACACCTTGAGCGTGACAAGCGCCCGTGCCGTAAGCGCGCCTACCCATTTCACCTTCTGCTCCATCCACACGTCCCTGTAGTCTGCCCATTCCCATGTGGGGCGGATGTAACCCCTGCGCCCAAGCTGGGTGGCAAGATGGTCAAGATGCGCGTCCACGGCGCCGTCACCGATGCCATACCGTTCGCTGCCAGGGCGCGGCGCGAAGTCCAGCGGCCTGGCGGCATAGGCATCCCACTCGGCGGGGGCGGTGCTCACAAGCTCTGACACCGCCCTGCTTATGGGCCCGTGCATAGCGGCCGCAACGGACGGGGGCATCTGCCCTGCCATGCGTATGAAGCAGTATATCTCGTGGAATGACTCGTACTCGGTGATCGAGTCAAGCCGCGCAAGCGCAGCATCGACGAGCTCCTCTGCGTCAAGCGTTTTGAGCATGTCGCGGTATCGGTACAGGTAGCCGATGATCTCCGCCGACGGATTACCCCAAAATCTGTCTATGGCGCACATTCCCGTCTCGCTGTCGACATCCCACCATGGAGCGTGGGGGCACGTTTTTGACTCCTTCGGCAGCGCGAGCCAGCCGGCTCGTGCCGGATCGAACGTCGACTCGAGGTACCGTACGCCCTGCTCGACCATCTCAAGCGCCCCGGGCGCCCCGTCGTGGCGCACGATCGTCTGGAACGCCACCGATGTCGACATCGGTGACGAGCCGGGATAGGTGAAGTCCATCTCGAGGCCGTTTCCGATCCCCCCGTCGGGGTTCTGGTACCTCGACAGTGCGGCAACGATATCCGAATCGGGCCCCCCGCGCACGTGGTACTCGAAGAGCGCGCGGTCGACGGGGGGCGCGAGCACTTCAACAAATCTGCACGCGGTTGCATACGCGTCTGAGGAAAGGATGCTCATGCGTACCAATCTGCCCTGCCGTATTTATCGGTTTGCCAGGAACGGCACAATAAACAATATATAACATGAATCCATACGCTACATATGCAATTTTTTGTTGTGCCTATAAGGAAGGACCAGGGTGTGGAGTGTATCATCGGGCAGGGTAACTTTTCAGTGCTGACCGTGGAAACGCTTGCATCGGCGCTGCTTGCGGCAGCTCCGGGAATATCGTTTGGTGTCGCCATGAACGAGGCGAAGCCGAGGCTCGTGCGCTCCGAGGGAAATAGTGAAAAGCTCAGGGTCGCTGCAGCCCAGGCCGCGCTTGACATAGGCGCAGGGCATGCGTTCGTAGCCATGATGACAGGGGCCTACCCCATAAACGTCCTCGGTGCGCTCAAGGGCACTCCCGGAGTCTGCACCATATTCGGCGCGTCGGAAAACCCCCTCGAGGCCATTGTCGGCGAAACGCCGCTTGGCAAGGCGGTACTCGGAGTCGTCGACGGCACCGCGGCGACGAAGATGGAGTCTGAGGAAGAGAAGGGGGAGCGCAAGGCGCTGCTCAGGATGCTTGGCTACGTTGGGTGAGCGGGGCGCATCCTTATAACGAGAGGGCATGAAAAAGTTATTATCAACGAGAAAATATCGATAGTATTGGGTGTATAGATGAAACAGCTTATGATGGGCAACGAGGCGATTGGCAGAGGCGCCATCGAGGCCGGCGTCAGCGTCGTGGCGGCTTATCCCGGCACGCCGTCCTCCGAAATTCCAGCCTACCTTGCGCACCATGCCAAGGAATTTTCCTATTACGTGGAATACTCTGCCAACGAGAAGGTCGCCCTTGAGGTGGCCATAGGCGCCAGCTGGTCCGGGCTTCGCACGATTGTGACCATGAAGCACGTTGGCGTCAATGTGGCGGCCGACCCGCTGCTTTCCCTCACTTACACGGGTGTCGACGGCGGGCTTGTCATCGTGTCGGCGGACGACCCCTCGTGCCACTCGTCGCAAAACGAGCAGGACAATCGCTACTACGCGATGATCGCGAACATCCCCGCCATGGAGCCGTCGTCGCCCCAGGAGGCCTTGGAGATGACCAAGGCGGCATTTGAGCTTTCGGAGGGCGTCAGCCTCCCCGTGATGCTCCGCCCAACGACCCGGTCCTGCCACTGCAGGGCGGACGTCGAGACCGGTGGGGTCGGGGCACAGAACAAGGGGCTTGCCTTTGTGCACGACGTGCGCCAGAAAGTGACCATCCCTGCCCACGCAAGGCTGCTCCACCCGAAGCTCCTTGAGCGCATTGCGGAGGTCAGAGAGCGATTCGAGGCCAGCCCCTTTAACGCCATCGAGGGCGAGGGAAGGCGGGGCATCATCGCATCGGGCATCGCCTACGCGTATGTGGCAGAGGCGATTGCGGGCAGGACGGACATCGCCGTGCTCAAGCTCGGCACTGTCCACCCGCTCCCCACTAAGCTTATCGGATCCTTTATCTCCGGCAAGGACGAGGTCCTCATTGTCGAGGAGATGGAGCCTGTCGTCGAGTGCCAGGTCAAGGCGCTCGCCTTTGAGCGGGGAATCCCCCTCACGATTCACGGCAAGGACACCGTCCCCCGTGTCGGCGAGCTTAATACAACAATCGTATCGCGCTGCGTGTCGCAGGCGTTCGGCATCGATACCGGCACAGCCCCCGAGGCGTGCGAGCCGGAACTGGTCGCCCTGCCGCCGCGCCCGCCGGTGCTCTGCCCCGGCTGCCCGCACCGTGCAACGTTCTACTGCATCAACAAGGCGTCGAAGAAGGCCATCAAGACCAGTGACATCGGCTGTTACACGCTCGGCGTCGTACCGCCGCTGTCGGCAGTGGACACCACGGTCTGCATGGGCGCAAGCATCGGCATCGCCTGCGGGCTTGCTGCCGCCGGCAATCCGGAGGTCGTCGCGACAATCGGTGACTCGACCTTTTTCCACACCGGCATGCCTGGCCTGGCAAACGCCGTGTACAATCAGCACAACATTACCATTATCGTCATGGACAACAGGACAACCGCCATGACCGGCCACCAGCCCCACCCCGGGACGGGATCCAACGCGCTTGGTGGCACAGCCCCAATGATAGACATCGCCAAGGTCTGCACGGCGATGGGCGCCTATACGCAGGTGGTGGACCCCTTCGACCTGCCGGCGACGATTGACGCGCTGAGGCAGGCAACGGCGCACGAGGGCCCTGCGGTGGTCGTCACCAAGAGCCCGTGCGCGCTGCTTCTCAAGTCTTCCGAGCCGGCGCTTGTTGTCGATCCCGAGGCCTGCAACGGCTGCAGGCTCTGCATCAAGCAGCTCGGCTGCCCTGCCATCGTATTCGATGTGGATGAGAAGAAGGCACGCATCGACCCGCTGCTCTGCACTGCGTGCGGGGTCTGCGCGCAGGTGTGCCCATTTAACGCGATAAAAGGTGAGTGACCATGGATGACGACTATGACAAGGTAGCGGAAAAGATATCGAGGGACGAGTTTGAGCGCAGGGTATTGGAGAAGGTCAAGGAGTTCCAGGGGCTCCTCACCAGGGAGGGCGCGGTGTCCATCATCGCCTCCGAGCTTGGCATCACCCAGGCAAAGAGGCCGCGGGATGTCACCATCAAGATATCCGATATCCAGGAAGGCATGTCCAACATAGACATGGTGGGGAAGGTAACGCGCATCTCCGACGTCAAGCAGTTCACCCGCAAGGCGACCGGTGATGTCGGCCGCGTCATGAACGTGGTGCTTGCCGATGAGACCGGGACGCTTCGCATCTCGCTGTGGGACGAGCAGACGGAGATGCCCCTCGCACCAGGCGACGTGCTTCGCGTCACCGGCGGATTTGCAAAGAAGGGATTCAACGACGCCATCGAGCTTTCTGTTACGAGGCGCGGCAGCATCGAGAAGTCCGAGGCGGAGATCGACGTTCCCATCGCCAAGGAGGAGCTCTGCTCCATCGTGGACATCCAGGAGGGCATGTCCAACATCACGATTATCGGCGTTGTCGCCGGCGTGTCCGACGTGCGCGAGTACGAGCGTGACGGCCGGTCGTTTAAGGTCTGTTCGCTCTTTCTCAACGACGGGACGGGGCAGACCCGGGTCTCGCTCTGGAACGCGCATGCGGAGGCGACCAAGAGCATGGGCGTGGGCGACGCCATCAAGCTGTCCGGCTGCTACTCCCGCATGGGATTTAGCGGCGTCGAGATACAGACCAACGCCTACACGCGGATAGACACCAATCCCGATACGCTAGGGCTTACGCTTCCGACCATCGACAGCGAGGTGGCGCTGGGGGATGTCACTGCCGAGCACCAGTTCTTCAACGTCCATGGCGTTGTCGTCGCCGTCTTTGAGCCGAGAACGTTCCAGCGCGACGACGGGACATCTGGGGCCGTGGGCTCGCTCGAGCTTCGCGATGACACCGGCAGCTGCCGCGTCACGCTCTGGGACGAGAAGGCAGACATGCTTTCAACGCTTGCCCCCGGCGTGAGCATCTCGCTTGAGGGATGCAGCGCCCGCGAGGGGCTTGAGGGCATCGAGATCAGCCTGGGGCGGCAGGGCCGCATTACGTTCTGCATACCCGACGAGGCGGCGTGCGCACTGCGCCCCGAAGGCCTGGCACGGGTGCTTGAGGCAAAGGACGGGGCCATCAAGGCGCTGACCCGCGAAGGTGACATCACCCTCGTCTCGGGCGTGACTGACGTCGTCCCCGGAGACCTCGTGTCGTACACGGGCTCCGTAAGCGGCCAAACGGTCGAGGGGGCCGAAGTGTCGCCCTCTTCCGAGCAGTACCCTTCCCTTGAGGACTTGCTCGAGCCGCCGGAGCGAACCCTTGCCGAGCTGTCGGCAGGGGACGTGGCAATGGTGCGCGGGCTTGTCCGGGTATCGTCGTCAGTGCAGGATTGCAATTTGCTGCGCCTTGACGACGGGACGGGGGTCATGACCGGATACGCCCCTCAGGCGGTGGAACCGGGGTCCGAGTATAGAGCCCGGGCATACGCCTTTGACAGCGGCGGCGCGCTGGAGTTTGTCACCAGGGATATCACCCCGCTTGACATGGAGCAGGAAGCATACCGATTACTAGCATGCATTGGAGAGGATAACATTGAGTGATGCGATAAAAGACATCGAGGACTTGCCCGGAGTCGGGCCGGTCACCGCAGAAAAGTTACGGGCCGCCGGATTCGGGACGGTCGAGGCCATAGCGGTCTCATCCCCGTCGGAGCTTCGCGAGGTGGCGGAGCTCACCGAGGCCACCGGCGCCAAGGTCATCGCCGCCGCACGAAAGGCGGCGGACATCGGGGGATTCCTCACGGGCGAGGAGCTCT
Organism: uncultured Thermococci archaeon; assembly: GCA_964435645.1. Taxonomy (GTDB): domain Archaea; phylum Methanobacteriota_B; class Thermococci; order Methanofastidiosales; family NM3; genus JAHKLV01. Next base: position 11,907 of record CAYSZY010000030.1, read on the forward strand.
ACGAGCGCCGCCTTGCAATCGGCCGGATTGCCTCGGGAAGCAAGCGCCTCGATGAGCTTATCGGGGGCGGATTCGAGACCCAGGCCATCATCGAGGCGTTCGGTGAGTTCGGGAGCGGCAAGTCGCAGATAGCCCACCAGCTTGCGGTCACGGTCCAGCTTCCTGTGGAGAAGGGGGGGCTTGGGGCCGGTGTCGTCTACATCGACACGGAAAACACCTTTCGCCCTGAGCGTATCATACAGATAGCCGAGCATCAGGGCATCGACCCCCACGATGCGCTGCGCAACATCTACGTTGCCAGGGCGTTTAACTCGAGCCATCAGATCCTCCTTGCCGAGCGTGCGGAGGAGCTGTTCGAGAAGGGACAGGTGCGCCTGCTTATCGTCGACTCGCTCACCGCCATGTTCCGCGCGGAGTACATCGGGCGCGGCACGCTTGCCGAGCGGCAGCAGAAGCTTGGCATGCACCTGCGCCAGCTCCACAAGATAGCCAACGAGTACGATTCCTGCATCTATGTGACAAACCAGGTCTCGTCCAAGCCCGACGCGTTCTTCGGGGACCCGACACGACCAATCGGCGGGCATATCCTGGGCCACTCAGCAACGCTTCGGCTTTATCTCCGGAAGAGCAAGCAGGGCCAGCGCATTGCCCGGCTTGTAGACTCCCCGTCACTGCCTGAGGGCGAGGCGCTCTTCATGGTGACAGAGCGCGGCCTGGAGGACAAGTAGCCTGGGGGCTGAGCCATGGGATATGGGTACCTTATCGACATTGACGGCGTGGTCCGCCTCGATGACGAGCCTATCCCGTCCGGCGTCAGGTTCGTGCAGTCACTCGCGGCACACGGCGTGCCGTTCCTTTTTCTTACCAACAACTCAACACGCACTGTCGACGGCAATCGCAGGATGCTCGCGTCGCTGGGGATGGATGTCCCCGCCGCGTCAATCGTCACGTCGGGCCTTGCCACCGCCTGGCACATCTCGTCACGCGGCCTCGGCGCGCGGGCCTATGTCATCGGCGAACAGGGGCTTTCCGACACGCTCACGTCCGCAGGCATCGCCGTCACGGGTGACGGCCCCACCCATGTCGTGGTGGGCCTGGACTATCACCTGACCTACGACAAGCTGCGGATGGCGACGCGATTCATCCGGTCCGGCGCAGCGTTTGTGGCGACAAATCCCGACTTGACATTCCCTTCCAAGGACGGCATCATACCGGGCGCCGGCTCCATAGCCGCGGCCGTGCAGGCGGCCACCGGCGTTGCACCCACATTTATCGGCAAGCCGCATGCGCCCCTCTTTTCCTACGGGATCAAAACGCTCGGACTTCCCAAGCGTGACGTCTTTGTCATCGGCGACCGGCTCGACACGGACATTGCGGGAGCGGAGGCGGCGGGGCTCCACTCGATACTAGTGACCACCGGCATCTCCACGCGGGAGGATGTGCGGGCGTACGCAGGGCAGGTCGACATCGTCGTCTCATCCCTCGATGAGCTTTCATGGGGCAATCCGCATGATCGGCGTTGACGAGGCAGGGCGGGGCCCCGTCATCGGGCCGCTCGTCGTTGCGGGCGTGCGCGCCGATGATGCGACGCTGGCGTCACTGGCATCATCAGGCGTCAAGGACTCAAAGGCGCTTTCCCCCGCTCGGCGGGAAGAGCTTGACATGAAAATACGCGCTGCCTGCGAGGTACGCACCGTTTCCATCTCCGCAGGGGGCATAGACCTGCAGCGCGGTTCGATGACCCTCAATGACATCGAGCGCCGCCTGTTTGCCGATGTCATCCTGATGTTCAGTAACATCGATGATGTCATCGTCGTTGACTGCTGTGATACAAACGAAGGTAGATTCAGCTCTCTTTTAACGAAAGATACAGGATATGACGTTTGCGCTTTGCACAGGGCAGATGACACGCACCCCGTTGTCTCCGCGGCATCGATAATTGCGAAGGTGGAGCGCGACCGTGCTGTCGAGGACATCGACCGGAGCGCGCGGGAGCAGTGGGGCATCGGCGTCGGAAGCGGGTACCCCGGCGACCCGAAGACAAAGGCGTTTCTCAGAACAGTAGGGGGGGACGGGCCCCTCCCTGATTTTGTGCGCCGCAGCTGGAAGACCGTAGCGGCGCTTTCGCAGTCATCGCTTGACGCCTACTACGAATGAGTGGTCCTTCTCGTAGGCACCGATGTTGATGACCTGGGTGATGTCAATGTGCGGCTTGAGCAGTGTTATCTCGCGCCTGAAGACCTCTTCAGGGTCCTTGGTGACATCGATGCTGCGTGCCTTGATGCAGAGCATGACGGTGCCGCCGGTACGAAGGAGCGGGAGGTTCCGGATGACGATATCAGCCTGCTCCGACTGCGCCACGTCCTGGTAGAGCAGGTCGGCCTCGCCAACGAGCGCGGCGTAGTCGATGGGCGCCTTTGCGTCGCCGAGGAACGGGATGATGTTGTCCCGCGCCCGTGCGACGGCCAGGAAGTCACGCATGGACCGGGGGGCAAACTCCACGCATACGATGCGCCCGCCCGTTGCGATGTCGGAGATGTGGGACACTGTGGTGCCCGTGGCCGACCCGAGGTAGAGCACGGAGGTCGCGGGCCCGATGGGAAATGCAGAGAGGCCGGACATTACGGCCGACGCGAGCTTGGACCGGTAAGGATTCCACGTGCGGTACTCAACGCCGCCAACGCTGACAAGCTTCTCTCCGTAGACGCGGACGCCGGGCACGTAGTTCTTGGTAAGGAGCCCCGCCTCGTCGCGGAACACATGGGGAAATATTTCGTTCAATTCTTTCGCCTCCTTGCGCTGCCCTTGCTCTTTTTCCGCGGCGGATAGGGGTACCGCTCCTTGATAGACGCGATGCGCGCCTCAAGATTCTTGTTGAGGTCGTCGGCCATCATATTGCCGGACCGGTAGTCTACCCGGGCGGCGATGGCGAGCTTGGCCGCGAGGGTCCTCGCTATCTTCCCCCGGTGCCACTGCTTGGCGTTGTGCACCGCGGGGTGCTGGAAGATGATGCCGTGCTTGGGTGGTTTGGCACCGGTCTTGAGGTGCCGGAAGAGTGCCTTTTCCGCACCGAGCACCTGCACGGTGGAGGCGGGTTTCTGGGCCAGAGTCGCCAGCCCCCCCGCAAGCGAGATGAGCCGAGCGGTGATAAGCGGCCCCACGATGGCGCTCATGTTCGGTGCCACGGCGTACGCGCCCTCCTCGACATACTCGAGGAGCGACTGGCGCACCTTTGAAAGCTCCACGGCCATGCGCGCAAAGCTCTGCATCATCTCCATGTCATGTGCCGAGACATCGACGCCGACGCTCTTTTCGGCGGATTTTGCAAGGCGCTCGTCCTCGTAGTCTGCCCTCCATCCCGTTTCGGCGATGTGGGTGCAGTAGGCGACGTTGTCGGGCACCAGCCCCTCAAGCTCGGGGAAGTGGATCCCGTACCATTCGACAAGCCGTTCGGTAAAGAGATTGATGTTTTGGTCAAGCTCGTCGATGGCGTTGGTTGCCTGGGATATCGACAGGTCCTTTGAAGATGCCGCGGTCCTGAGCCGGCGCTCAACGAGCTGCAGCGCACCGTTGCGTACCAGCGCCGGGTCGGGCGCCCCGATACTGCCGCGTGCCGCATCCACAAGCTCCTGGCGCCTGGCGAGGGCAAGCACCCTGCATCCCAGCGCGGTGGCCAGCGGCTCGCTGTCCGTATACGTTATTTCCCCTATTCCGGCTATCGCCTCGGGGACGATGCCGTGGTCGAGCTCGTCCTTGGCTTCTGCCAGCGTGTCTGCGTGCTGCTCCAGGGCGATGTACCGCTCGAATGCGCCTTCGGGCGAAAAGAGCGCATACCCGGTGAAAGTGGTAATAAGAATCATATAATCCATCCCACCTAATGATAATCTATTTAT
>CAYSZY010000031.1:0-14930 GCA_964435645.1 uncultured Thermococci archaeon
ATGACCCTCCAAAACAGAAACATCCGGGACAGTTGCCGCATAGTATGGTCATCATAAGCTCACTTCAGGAAACAAAGAAAGGGATAACAGAAAAAGATTTCGGTTATTGCGCCGTTCTGGAAGCAATTACCGAAAGGACAGAATCAATGGGTATGGTCTCCTGTTCCATCGAATCCCGGTCGCGCAGCGTCACCGTTCCCTGTTCCAGGGTGTCAAAGTCAACGGTCACGCAAAACGGTGTCCCAACTTCGTCGTGCCGGCGGTATCTTCTGCCTATGGAACCGCCACGGTCGTAATCCGCGGAGAGTACGGCACCCATAGTAGCAAAAAGCGATTGTGCCGCCTCAATAAGCTGCGGCTTGTTGAGCAGCGGGAACACCGCCACCTTGTACGGCGCAAGCGATGGGGGGAAATGGAAGACCGTGCGCTCGCCCTCCTTCTCGTATGCTAGGTCCATAATCGCCCAGAAGTTGCGGTCCACGCCGAACGAAAGCTCAAGCACGTGGGGCACGAATCTCTTGCCGTCGATGTTGACCTGCATCTTCTGCTTGCTCGCCTTCTCGTGGCCGCCGAGGTCGTGGTCCGTGCGGTAGTGGATACCGCCGACCTCCTTGAAGCCGCCGAGGGTCTCCATGTAGACCTCAACGTCCCAGTGGACCTTGTTGTAAAATGCCTTTTCCTTGCCGCCAAGCTCCCTGAATCGGAACTTTTCAGCAGGCACCTTAAGCTTTTCGAGATAGAACTCCTGTACCCGCGCCAAGTGGTAGACGTAAAACTTTCCGATGCCCATGCGCTCAGAAAACTCACCACAGGTCATGGAAACAATTTCATCTGACCCGAACGGCTTTACGCGCAGCGTGACATCACGCACCGACTCGAAGCCGGGGTGCTCACCGAAGGTATCGGGGTCAAAAAAGATCTGCAGCTCGGCCTGATTGAACTCCCTGAGGCGGAAAAATCCCTGGCGAGGGGAAATCTCGTTGCGGTAAACGCGCCCCACGATGGCAAGGCCCAATGGCAACCTGTTGCGCATGACCTCGAACATGCGCTTAAACGACACAAACGATCCCTGTGCGGTCTCAGGCCGGAGATAACCTGTGACGCCGCCTGCGGCGCCGATGTCCACCTTGAACATCATGTTGAACCAGTTGACCTCGCCAAGCTCCCCCTTGCAGCGGGGGCAAACGATGCCTTCTGACTTGATGCACTCATAGAGTTCCTCGGGGGAGAGGTCCTCCACATTCCTCCCGATAGCTTCCTGTACAAGGTCGTCAGCCCTGAATCGCTGATTGCACTTGTTGCACGAGGTAAGGGGATCATTGAAGTTTTCCAAATGCCCGGAACCCTCGAAAACGCCTTTCGGCATGATGTTAGTCGTGGTAATCTCATGAAAGTTCTGGTCAAGCCCCAAAAAGTGGCGCCTCCATGCGTCCTCCCAGCTTCTCCTGAGCATGGTGCCAAGATGCCCATATTCCCAGAACCCCGATACGCCGCCGTAGACCTCGGCGGCAGGATAGATAAACCCGCGGCGAAGTGCCACGTCCATAATCTCGTCAACCTTCATTGGTACACCTTATAGGAGGGGCAACCTCGCCATATATAAGATTTACTAAAGCGGGAGTACCGCAGAAAGAAAGGGATTTAATACCGGTATTGATTATGTGCCGTATGGACAGACCAGATGAATCCGCGCTGCTACTTATCGGCCATGGAAGCAGGATGCCGCACAACAAGGACGTCGTGGAGGGACTCGCCCGCATTATTAGGGAAAAAGGGGGGTGGAAGTCCGTATCATGCTGCTTTCTCGAATACGCAGACCCGCCAATATCAAAAGGCCTTGCGCACGCATGCACCGACCGGGCCGTGATTACTGTTGTCTGTATTCCGGTGCTTATCGCAGCTGGGGCGCACCTCGTGCGCGACATACCACGGCAGTTGGGGATAGAAGAGGGAAAATCTGCCGCGACACGATCCATTGGGGGTGTGGTGCGCACTATCATGATTGCAGAGGCGCTGGGTGCTGACAGCGGGCTTGCGGCACTTCTCGACCGCAGGGGGCGCGACATGCTCGGGACATGAGCCGCCAGCATGATTTTATGGGGGCAGTAGCAGATATATCATGCGAAAGCGGGCGCCATACCGCCTCATGAGGCATGCGGACGACGAATCTACAAAGACGCCGCTCAATCACATTATCTGCGACGCAATATGCATACGAGAACATGACACGACCCTACGGGCAAGGGCATCCGGCCCCGCGGCTGTACGGGTACACCTTTCGCATGAAGCGCTCATGCGTGTACACCAGCCCAACGCCGCCTTCAACCTTGCGTTGGCACGGGCCGTAAATCAATCTGCCATAGGAATGGATATGGCAGAGGAAGCATGCCGACCACTGTTTTAGTGGCGGGAGTACGTCAGTTTGTACGATATGCCGAATCACTGGCACATGCCCACAGTGTGGCGGCACCACCCGTTTCTTATGGTGCCCAATGCGATTTTTAAAACTTTAAATAAAAAGAATAATGGAAAAATGGCGTTATTTCGCCAATTCCTTTGATCGCTTGATTGCCGCATCCATCATGGCGGCTATGGACTCGCAGACGTGTGCATCCGCACCCGCGTCGAGGCCCGCTTGGGTGGCGCCGCCCTTTGAGGCGACCATGGTGATAAAGTCCTCGTATGCCGCATCATGCACCTGCAGGTACTCGTAGGTCCCCGCAACGGTCTGGGACAGCAACGCCTTTGCGACGGACGGGTCGAGCCCCCTGCTGATAGCCGTGGACTGCATAGCCCCAAGGAAAAAGCTCAGGAACGCAGGCCCGCACCCGCTTAGGGCAGTGATGATATCGATGTCACCCTCGTCGACACGCATGGCAAGGGCACCGGAATTAAGCAGTGTGTGGGCAAGCGCTGCATCCTCTGGAAGGCACCCCTCGGACAGCGCGTATGCTGTTGCCCCCTTGCCGACAAGCAGGCCAAGATTCGGCATGGCACGCACGACCCTCGTGCAGTTCTTGAGGGAGGACGTAAACGCTGCAAGAGGCTTTCCCGCAAGAATGCTTATGACGAGCTTTTGTGAAAAGTCGATGTCGCCGATCTCCGCAAGGAGCGCGTCGAGCCCTTGGGGTTTGACGCAGATAAAGACGGTATCGGTCTGCTTTACCAGTTCGCGATTGTCCGTAGTGGTCTTGATGCCGTAGCGGCCCTCGAGCGACCTCAGGGCGTTAACCGAGCGGCGGGATGCGACAACGTAGCTTCGGTCGGCTATGCAGGACAGTATCGCCTCCGCCATGTTTCCGGCGCCGATGAATCCCACAGCGCCGAGGTGGACGCTTGTTTCAGGTGTTATTGGAGGGGAAGTCATGCGCCCACCTAGTAATGCTTGGCAAAGTAGACCACGGTGGTGGCCGGCTTGCCGCAGTAGATGCACGTGCCGCTGGCAGACTCATTGAAGGGGATGCAGGCTGATGTCGCGCCGGTCTCCTCCTTGATGGCCTCCTCGCACCCGGTGCAGCCGCACCAGTTGACCTTTACCATACCGGGCGTGCCCGAGTTGACATTGTCCATGAAGTCGCCATAGTCGTCGAGCGCCACCGTACGCTCGCCGAGGAACGCCTTGGCACGGTCAAAGAGCGACACCTGGATATCGGCAAGAAGCGACTCGAGCGCAGTAGAGGCGTCCGCAAGGGGCACGATAGACTTTTCACCGGTATCCCTTCGCACCATGACGACCTGGCCCGCAGCAACGTCCCGGGGGCCCATCTCGATTCGCACCGGGACGCCCATGAGTTCCCAGTGGTTGAACTTATAGCCGGCGGAGTACTCCTCACGGTCGTCAAGCTCGATGTCGCGGCGCCCGAACTGGCTGTGGAGCGCGCGGGCAGCCTCGATGACCTCTTCCTTGTTCTTCTTGAAGAGGATTGGCACGATAACCGCCTGCAAGGGCGCGACCGCAGGTGGCAGTACAAGGCCCTTGTCGTCCCCGTGTACCATTATGAGCGTGGCGATGGTACGCGTGGTCAGGCCCCATGATGTCTGCCAGGCGAACTTCTTTTCCTCGTCGCGGTCCGTAAACGTGATGTCAAACACCTTCGAGAAGTGCTGGCCGAGGTTGTGCGAGGTGCCGCCCTGCACCGCCTTCCCGTCCGGCATGAGCAGCTCCACCGTGGTGGTGTAGAGCGCGCCGGCAAACTTCTCATTGTCGGTTTTCCTTCCCTCGATGACCGGTATGGCCAGCAGGTCCTGGTAGACGTCGCGGTAGACGTGGAGCATCTTGAGCACCTCTTCGTCCGCCTCGGCCTCGGTGGCGTGGACCGTGTGGCCTTCCTGCCAGAGGAACTCGCGGGTGCGCATGAAGAGCTTGGTCATCTTCGTCTCCCACCGCACGACGTTTGCCCACTGATTGATAAGCAGCGGGAGGTCTCGGTAGGACCGCACCCACTTGGAGTACATGGTGTACATGATGGTCTCGGACGTCGGCCTAACTGCAAGCTTCTCTTCGAGGGGCGTCGTGCCGCCATGAGTGACCCATGCAACCTCGGGGCTGAATCCCTCCACATGGTCTGCCTCCTTCTGGAGCAGCCCTTCGGGGATGAATATGGGGAAATACGCGTTTCGGTGGCCGGTCTCCTGGATGCGGCCGTCAAGGTACGCCTTGATCTTTTCCCATATCTGGAATCCGTATGGCCTGATGACCATGCAGCCCTTCACAGGGGAAAAGTCTGCTAGCTCTGCCCGAAGCACAACCTGATTGTACCATTCGGAAAAATTCTCGCTCTTCTTTACAGTAATGCCCTCGTCCTCACTCATGAGAATCACCAAAAATAAGTGTTACTACCGTCCGCGGGGCTACAAAGAACATATAATTAGCAGCCCGGAAATACATCCCTTCTTTGTGCCTGTGCGAACTGCATGAGAGGTAAGGAATTTTGATAATTTATAAACCTTTTGGTAGGTATGGCGTTGGGACAAAAGTGTTCCCGTGCCGTATAACTATAATGCCAATATTACATAATTCGCATTTAATACTGCAGAGATAACATATACGGGATAATATATAATAAGAGAATGAATAACGAATCCGCTTTGAACACGGTAGCAAACATGGATATTATACCCACGACAACATATTTATGAGTATAATCCATGTATATAGTATCCCTATTTTTTCTAGGGAGGTGGAATTACTTGACAAATAAAGAAGACATTCTGAAAGGACTTGCCAACGCGGTAATTGCGGGAGACGAGGATCTCAGTGCATCACTTGCACACCAGGCCCTCGAGCAGGGCGTCGACCCCTACGAGGCCATAATGCAGGGGTGCAATGTCGGCATGAAGGAAGTAAGTGACAAATATGAGAAAAAAATCATGTTTGTCCCAGAGATCCTACTCTCTGCAGACGCGATGTACGCGGCGCTAGACGTGTTGCGCCCACACCTCAAGATCGATGCCACGGCGGCGAAGCCAGCGAAGGTGATTATTGGCGTAGCCACGGGAGACATCCATGACATCGGCAAGAATCTTGTCAACATGATGCTTGATGTAGCGGGGTTTGAGGTGACAGACGTCGGACGTGACGTGCCCATCGAGTCGTTTATAGCTAAGGCAGAGGAATTGAATGCAGAGATAGTGGCGATATCTGCCCTGATGACCACCAGCATGATGAATATGGAACCGGTCATCAAGGGACTCAAGTCAAAGGGCATGTCAACAAAGGTCATTGTTGGCGGCGCACCCATCAACGAGGATTTTGCGCAGAAGATTGGCGCTGACGGTTACGGAAAAGACGCCGTTGCGGCAGTACGTATCGCCAAAAAGCTTACGGAGGCATAATTATGGCACAAATGACAGGGCCAGAACGAATGCAAGCGGTCATGATGGGCCAAAAACCAGATCGCATCCCCGTCGTACCGTTTGTAATGGGATATGCGGCAAACATAACGGGAATACCGCTTGGAGATTATTATTCAGATGGGGACAAGTGCTTTGAGGCACAGTTCATGTCCATGCGATTGCACGGATACGAGCAGACACCCCTGTACGGTTACGCATCGCTTGGTGCGTGGGAATTCGGGGGAGAGGTGGGATTTCCCTACGGACCGGGGCACAGTGCGCCATACGTAAAGCGCCACCCCGTCATGTCCATCGAGGATGTCGAGAATCTCGAGGTCCCGGACTTTAGCAGGGAGCTTCCAGGTAGCTATGCCGAGTCCATAAAAGTTGGTGACCGCGCGGCCAAATACGGAATGCCGGTGACGTTCCAGTCGGGAAGCACCTTTACCGCCGCATCGCTCGTCGCAGAGACGTCGCTCTTCCTCAAGTGGGCATTTAAGGAGCCCAAGACGGTCCATCTGCTGCTCGACAAGGTAAGCGACATGTTCATTGGGGCGCTTGAGTATTTCGCTGACCGCTACGGCGCGGAAAAGTGCATGCCCTTTGACGGGGGGCCGGTGGAGGCTAACACGGTGCTCTCGCCGACAAAGTTCAAGGAGTTCGCTTACCCGTACATGGAAAAGCTTCATATGAAAATCAAGGAGCTCGGCTACGGCGCGGTGCTCATGCATCCCTGTGCAGACCAGAATCTGAATATACCATACTACATCGAGCTTCGCGAAAAGCAGAAGTGGTACGGGCGGTATATCTGGCTCTTCGGCCCAGAAACGCCCATCGCAGACCAGATCAAGGCGTTTGGCGACCATGACATCATCTGCGGCAACGTCGACCCGCCGTCAATACAGACACGCTCGTACGAGGAAGTGCTCAATCTGTGCAAAGAAAACATCGAGCAAGGCAAGGACTCCCCCAATGGATTCATCCTCGCGCCCGGATGCGAGTTCCCGCCGGGTGCATCCCCCAACAAGATGATGGCATTCCTTGACGCAGCAGAACAGTTTGGAAGGTACGACTAATCTTTCCAATCTTTTCTTTCTTTCTTTTTTGGTGCTACCATGACACAGCTTACACAGCGAGAGCGACTCCACAGGGCGCTCAACGGCATGCCGGTGGACATGACACCCGTGCTTGCGACAACGCAGACCGGGACAAAAGCGCTTATGGAACGCAGCGGGTGCCCCTGGCCAGGGGCGCATTTCGACTCGAGGCAGATGGCGTCCCTTGCAGTCGAGGGATACCGGGCAATCGGCTTTGAGGCCGTACGGGTACCCTACTGCCTTACCGTGCTCAACGAGGCACTGGGATGCGGCATCCTCAATGGGGAGGAGACGCGCCAGCCGTCAATCGCGACCCACCCCTACCAGTCGAGAACCCCCCTGCCCGTACCAGAACTGGATGATGGGTTCCTTTCAAACGGCAGGATCCCTGTGGTGTGCGATTCCCTGCGGAAGGCCCGTGAGTCCGTAGGACCCGACGTTCCGCTCATAGCAGGCGCAGAAGGCCCCGCGACCGTTGCAAGCGACCTGCTCGAGGTAACAACGTTTATGAAGTGGACCATAAAGCAGCGGGAGGCGGTATCAGGATACCTATCCTATGCCTGCGAGGCGGTGCTGGCCTACGCACAGGCACTGCTTGACGCAGGCGCCGACGCTTTTGCGCTGCTTGACCCCGTCGCATCACCAGAACTGCTCAATCCCCGCGACTTCGATGACCTGCTCCTTCCCATGTACCAGGAGCTTGCAACCCGGATTGAGGGAGATGTCGTGCTCCACATCTGCGGCGATGTGACACAAATCCTCCCCGGGCTTGCTGAAACGGGATTTTCCGCGATAAGCATCGAGGAAAAGACGAGCATCAGCGATGCCAAGGAGGTCTTTGGCGACAAGATGCGCGTCGTGGGAAATGTTTCCACCTCGTCAACGCTCTTTTCCGGGACACCGGAAGAGGCGTATACCGAGTCTATCGCAGCACTCGAGGCGGGCACCGACGTGCTTGCGCCAGGATGCGGGCTTGCCCCGATGACCCCCATTGAAAACTGCAGGGCCATGGTACGGGCACGAAACGACTTTTTTAGGGGTTAACGCCCCTATTCTTTTTAAAAAAGTATAAATACCGTGCAGAAGAAGTACTAGTATGGTACATGTGAGGTCACTGGCGTGCGCCGCATCGATTGCGCTGTCGCTGATACTGTTATCCTCAACCCCTATTTTTTCCCTGGCCGACGGCATGGAACTCACCTATACGGGCGAATATTCCCAGCCTGCTGACGGCTTTTTTGTCATCGAACTGGAAAATCACGGATTCGACGTGAATGCATCCATAACGGTGACGTACACGTATGCATGCGAAACGGGGCCTGAGCAGCATACAAGCACCACGGAGGTCCACCACGCCGAGCTGGGCACGATATGGGTATCAATCCCCATCCTTCCCCCTTCCGCCCCGGAGATGTGCTACGGCACCCCCACGCTTGACTCCATTGCAGTGGACATCATGTCTGCGACCCCCCTGCACGGGCAGGAGGCCAACACGCCCCCGACGGTGGATATTACCACGCTCTATCCCCTTACCGGGCTGGCACCCCTTGACGTAAGCGCGGCCGGTGCCGGCCAGGACGCCGAAGGGGAAGTAGTCACGTGGGAGTGGGACTTCGGGGACGGGGCGCATTATTATGGCGAGGGGCCCACCTCCGAAGTGGCGCACACCTACGACCAGGCGGGTACCTACCTTGTCTTTTTCAAAATGTGGGACGACCGCGGCGCGGTGGCATACGCATTCGGAAAAGTACGGGTGATATCAAAAGACCTCACCCCCTCCGGGGGCATACGCACAAGTGGTAAGCCGGTGCAATACCACGAGATGGCGTTTGACGCATCAGGACTATTTACCACGCCCCTTTCAGGGGCAATCTACCACTGGTGCTTCGGGGACGGCGGCACCGCAGTTGGCGAGCTCGTGTCCCATGAGTACGGTGCCCCGGGCACATACGATGTCACGGTGGCCACCCTCCTGCAGGGGGGGCATGCAATAGATTCGACAATCACGATTGCCATATCGGAGAATGCGGCACCGGTGGCGGCATTTGAAATACGGAAGGAAGGAAATGCGCGCCTGTTCGACGCATCGGGGTCGTCAGACCCCGACGGTGACGAGCTTGCCTTTGTATGGGACTTCGGGGACGGCGGCACCGCAGTTGGCGAGCTCGTGTCCCATGAGTACGGTGCCCCGGGCACATATGCCATATGGCTTACCGTTTCAGACGGACATGCCACAGGCACGGCGCATCTCGAGGCAGTGGTCGCGGGCGATACGCCGCCTGTTGCCACCATTGCCGTCAAAGGGGCACACAAGAAGGGAAGCGAGCTTATCTTCGACGCCACAGGGTCGTCAGACCCCGACGGTGACGAGCTTGCCTTTGTATGGGACTTCGGGGACGGCGGCACCGCAGTGGGTGGCATTGTGCCATACGCATATGATGCGGTCGGAACCTACACCGTGGTGCTCACCGTCTCGGACGGCACCCACACCTCTACAGCATTTTCATCCATTTCCGTCGGCAACAAACGCACCAATTACCTCATATACGTGCTCCCCCTCCTGGGCATCATGGCGGCCCTGCTTATGTATATTGTGAAATATGGCCCCAAAAGCACGTTTGAGGGCCTCGATCTTGTCAGAAAAGACGTATAAGGTGTACTTTATGGAACAAAAAAAGATGTATGAGCTGCTCAAAAGCGGAACCATACAGGCCACATTTAACGGCACGGGAAAGCCAACCGGGCAGATAGGGGCCCTGACGGTAAAAAACACAACCACCTCACCACAGACGTTCACCGTACCGCGCGGCATGGTAATACGCCCTGCCAGCGCCGATACGCAGACCATGCTCAACGGGACGCCCATACCTGTTCGACTGGGGCCGAAGGAAGAACGTGTGGTACCGATAGACGACGGGTACTGCAATGACGATTACACCAAGCCGCCCCCATCGGGTGCCTTGGCCGGTTCCACCATAGGATTTACCGATGAGTCGGACCCCGAACAGGGTATCATCTCCACGGTGGAGCGAAATATCCAAAAAGGCGCATATAACGCCAAGCGGCTCATGAAAGAGGACAAGGCCCGCCAGACACTCATACAGTGGACGCTGTGGAGGCGTGCGAATCCGGAGACGTTTAACAAGGAACAGGCGAAAAAAATCATTTTCACCCAGCTGAGCGGTAGAAAGCGCGCACCTCCCGCAGAGGAGGTCGAGCGAGGCGTGGCCCTGCTGTTCGACGACATCGACCTGACCGTCAAAGAAACGCCCGGCGCAGGTGCACCGCCCGTAGCGGGGGCTAAGGACCGGCCGTGCGCCTGCAGGGGAACGGTAACACCGGACGCCGAGCAGTCGGAACCGGACGTCAAGATATCAGAACATTACCGATCCGAGGATGACAGGGCGCGCATACGGGCCGACATCGTCGAGGGGCTCTCAGAAGGGGGTACACAGGTCACCCCGTCCACAGTGTGCGCATTTTCCCAAAGCGGGGCCGCGGTAGGGGCCTACGGGGACGCCCGAGCCGCATATCTCTTCATCGAGCGCCCTGGCTCATTCTACGGCGCCCATTACCTCAACAGGACCGAGCGCCTGAGGGCATCGGCACGGGGAAGCAACACCATCGACATCACGGTGACCCATGAAGACCACGAGGGCTGCCGCTACGAGACCATAGTGGGCGCGGCCGCAGTTGGGATAGTGGGCGCGGCCGCCATGGCGTATGACCCCCTTGAGGGCACCGAGGGGGGATTCAGATTCTTTGAAGGCCTTTATGAACAGTCGAAGGAGGCCATCAAACAGGAATGGATAACGTCAATACTCGATTCCATCAAAGACGCTACCACCAAGTACGAGATTGAGGTCGGGTCACAGGCAAGCATACGGGTAGAAGTCGGCAGCTCGAGCAACCGTGCCAACAACACGGTCAGCGCACGCATGCGCCGTGACGGTTCGGAGCTCCTTACGCCCAGAGAGGACCTCGTTTCGATTCAGGACGCATACGCCACGGCAAGCGAGTGCACCCTTGGCGACCACCTTACCATCAGATTCGACGGCGAGACCGTCGCGGATATCTATGCCGATGACGGCGGCAAGGGGATTGTCGGCCAGGAGTCGATGATTGGGTACGTCTGGTACTGGGCATGCAAAACCATCAAAGACGGGGAGGAGACGGTAGAAGCAAAATGGGGCCACGACTGGGCGTTTGCCACCGTGGACGAGGGCCATGTGGAGGCCACCATTGAACTGAGGGAGTACAACACGCAGCAACGCATGCAGGCAATCCTTGACGCAACGGTAGGTAATGCCGCACACACGGACCCCTTTGACTGCAGTGCCATTCGCCCTGCGCTCGAGTCATCGCTGCGGCAATGGGTCGAGATGCTCGCGCGCGACCTCGGGGCGTATGCGTCCGTTGTCGAGGACATGCGCCCGCACGGCGGGGAAGAGTAATTACTGAGTGACCGATTTTCATGGGGGACCGCATCGTCATAGTGGGGGGCGTTGCCGCAGGGATGAGCGCGGCAGCAAAAGCGAAGCGAATAGACAGCACGCTTGATATCACTGTCTTTGAGCGCTCGCCGCATGTATCATACGGCGCCTGCGGGCTGCCGTACTATATTTCCGGTACCATACCTGCGCTTGAGTCGCTTATCGCCTATACGCCCGAGTACTTTTCTGACCACAGGGGCATAGATGTCAGGGTACGCCACGAGGTACGCGGCGTGGACCCGGCGGGAAAGACGGTGCGCGTAGTGGATCTCGAATCGGGAAAAGAATGGGACGAACCCTACGACAAGCTCATGCTGGCGACAGGGGCTTCCCCAAAACGGCTGCCCGAACAAGACCGCTACCGCAACATGTACTGCCTCCACAATCTCGAGGAAGGCATGCGGCTCAAGGCGGCGCTGTCATCAGCCAAGAACGTGGCAGTTATAGGCGCAGGATTCATAGCCTTGGAGATGTGCGAGGCGCTGCGGGCCCTAGGCATCCATACGCACGTGTTCCAGCGCTCAAGCCACATCATGAAAAGCCTCGACGCGGACATGACCGCGCCCATAGAGGACGAGCTTGCCAAAAACGGGGTAACACTGCACAAGAATCAGCGCATGATTGCATTTGAGGGCAGCGACACGCTCGTGGAAAAGGTGGTTACGGAGGAAGGTGCGTACCCTGTTGACGCCGTCATCGTCGCCATCGGCGTAACGCCCAATGTCGGCATTGCGCGCAAGGCTGGGGTGGCAATCGGCATCAGCGGCGCCATTCTGACGAACAAGCACATGGAAACAACGGTAAAAGGTATCTACGCGGGGGGTGACAACACCCAGGGATACAGTATCATCACGGGGGACCCGTGCTACTTTCCCCTTGGTGACACAGCCAACAGGATGGGAAAGATCGCCGGTGAGAACATGGCGGGGGGAACAGCACATTACGGAGGGTGTATGGGCAGCGCCATAGTAAAGGTCTTCGACTTGGCGGTTGCACGCACGGGGTTCACCGCTGATCATGCCGAGATGCTGGGAATCGACGCAAGCCAGTCTGTAAGCAGGCACACCAGCAGGGCCCACTACTATCCGGGCGGGTCGAGCATCTACACCAAGCTTATCATCAACAACGAGAACGAGGCTATCATAGGGGGGCAGATGGTGGGCCGCGAAGGCGTTTCTGGGCGCATCAACGTGCTTGCCACGGCAATCGCCCAGAAGATGACTCCAGAGGGCTTGTATCATGTGGACATGTGCTACTCGCCGCCGTACTCCCCTGTCTGGGATCCGCTGCTTATCGCGGCAGGAGTTGCCAGAAAGACGAAGAACGCGCTTCGGCCGGCCGAAGATCGGAACGCACGTGTCATCTCTTTTTAGCCCGACTTTGGCACGTAGTGGCCAATAAAGAGGCCTTTATAATGAGATATTCCTATAGCCTGGTCCAATGCATATAGGACTAACACAGCGCACCAACCCTCTTTTTCTTCCAGGTACCTATAAAGCCACCCTAAACCACGTGTGACGTTCCGAAACGGATCGTGAATCTAAAATATCATCATAGAGTTTTTGTATTTGTTTGGCTCGATAGAATAGCAACGCCTTTTTTATTGTGGCAGCATGCCTGCCGCCATGGCTGTGCCTACTCCCTGAGGCACAGCTCGCGGCGTAGCAGCGCGTCAAGCTCCTCGTACGGGCCCATCCCCGGTAGGGCCATGCCTCAAGGAGCACTATGCAGGCGTAGCTTCTCTGCCCGCGCTCGGAGCGAAAGGCACCGATTACCTTGCGCTGCACCACGTGCTATCGGATATCCTGCTTTGCGAGGTTGTTTGTCGCCGGCACGCCTGTTTGAACCAGGCGCGTAAACCATTCCCGATGCCGTTACGCTGGTACGTGCAGAACTTTTTGAAATCGATGTTGGCATCCTTTCCGTGTTGATGTCACGAAACGGCGCCTCAAGACGCCTTTTTGTGTCAAGGCATTCGAGCTCCTGCACCGCTGCATCAAGCTTTTATGTCGTGCCCTCAAGTGCCTCAGCGACATGGTCACGCTCATCCGTGACGCGCCCAAGCTCGGCGGACAGCTCTGTGAGCTGTCCCTCAAGCCAGCGCCAGTACGGCAAGGATAGCACGTTTTCCGGGTCGGATTCCATACAAATATATGGTATTAGGGAAATATAAACCTTGTGCGAAAAAAGATAACCATATGGTTGGTATACGATGATTAAAACGATAATTATACACTATTTGGTAAAAAAAGATATAATAATGGACTAATTGTCAACGGTATTTTTGGATTGAAAAAAATGAGCTAAATAAATACGAATATCAGATGGATAAGATGTTAATAACTTTGATAATGTTGTGACAATATAGTTAACATAGCTAAACTCTTGTTCTTTCATAATAATCACATTTTCATTGATGTAATAATCAAATTCCACCAATGTTAGTAAAAGCCATCTGTATGTATTCTTTAGCTGTTTCGACATCATTTTCATTTTGTATTCTCAATTCAAGATCTCCCGTTCCACAATGTCCAATATTTGAGGTATCTCTGCCGATATCAGGAATAATAGGTAAATCTTTTGGATTTATCTTCAGATAAAGAAAAATATGTGATTTATGTATCTCCATACACACAAAGTTCTGAGATACTTTAAAAGCAATATAAAATTTCTTTGGAGATTCTTCCACAGATTCATCCAATCCAAGTATGTATTCTTCCAGTTCGTGTACTAGATGAATCTTTTTCTTGTCAATCTTTTTCTTGTGTTCATCGACCGAGTATACTCCTGTTTGTCTAGTTATGGCTGCTTTGTTCCCTGCTTCCACCATTTTAGGATTTTTTATATCTGTACTATCTCCAATATTTGTGGATACAAGGGATTTCTTGAATACTTCCTCAAAAAGCAACAAGCCATTGTCAAAGTATCTATATTGCCAAAGTTCTATATTGGAATCCATAACTTCCACAGCATGCAAATCGTACTTCTTGTATTCAGGTGCTATGCAGATTACCCTTATTGATGACCAGTCTATGGCAATATTGTTTTCAGATAGTGCTTTCCGAACAGCAATCTCATAGTCCCCCCTATGGTCATACAACCAATATAGGTAATATAAACTCTGATTTGTTAGCTGGGAAGATTCTATAATTTTGTATTCGATGATAACAGGATTATCATCTTCTGAGAGTGCTAGCGTATCAATCCTGCCCCCATGCACAGAACCCGTAGAAAACTCGGTTGCTACAAATCTACAATTAAATATCTCCCTGAGATTTGATTCAACCAGAGTTTGAAGTTCTTTTTCGTTAGCAAAATTCTTAGGTTTTATCAGTTTTATTTCCTAACCAGTCTTGTGAAAAAGGGGCATGTCAACACCATAGGTTATAATTAATGAATTATGTAAATAGAGATAGTTAAATTATATCCCGAATTTATGTATTTCTACATATAAAAGAAAAAAGGGGATTATGCCAATTCCCCAAGCTGAGCCATCAATTCCATC
>CAYSZY010000032.1:0-14642 GCA_964435645.1 uncultured Thermococci archaeon
TTATTTTCGGCGTGTTGTCTACAGAAAACATCAGAAAGATGTTTGTTACGTCCATATAATACGCCGATACGTATGATGATGAGGGATACCCCATCAATGGGGGGCTTATGGACGCCAAGCTCGGTGTCATCGACCCGGGCCTCAAATGCCGCACCTGCGGTTCCAAGTTCGGCGAGTGCCAAGGCCACTTCGGGCATATAGACCTCTCCCGCCCCGTCATACACGTCGGGTACTCAAAGGAGATATATGATGTCCTAAAGGCAACATGCAAGGAATGCTCGCGCATCCTGCTTAGCGAGGAAAAGCTTGCCCAATACCGGCACCGCCTCGAGGAGGAGGGTGTCAGGGGTGGAATCAGGCAGAGCATCATCTCCGAACTGCTTACCGAGGCGGCAAAGAAAAAAGGGGTTCTCAAGGATACATCCTGCCCGCATTGCGGCACCGAACAAAGCAAGATAAAGTTCGACAAACCCACTGCTTACAAAGAGGGGGACAAGAAGCTTACCGCCTCTGACATCAGGGAACGATTCGAAAAGATCTTGGACGATGACTCGTATCTCCTCGGATGGAACCCCGAATTTTCGCGCCCGGAATGGTCAATCCTCACCGTTCTTCCCGTGGCTCCCGTTACCGTGCGGCCATCAATAACCCTCGAGTCGGGCATACGGTCTGAAGACGACCTTACCCACAAGCTCGTGGACATCATACGAATCAATCAACGCCTCAAGGAGAATCTTGACGCAGGTGCCCCCCAGCTTATCGTGGAGGACCTGTGGGAACTGCTCCAGTACCACGTTACGACTTACTTTGACAACGAGGTCTCTGGCGTGCCGCCCGCACGGCACCGGTCTGGCAGGGTGCTCAAGACGCTTACACAGCGGCTCAAGGGAAAGGAAGGCAGATTCAGGAACAATCTGTCCGGCAAGCGCGTGGACTTTTCCGCGCGTACGGTCATCTCCCCTGACCCAAACATATCGATAAACGAGGTGGGCGTCCCCGTCTTTATCGCAAAGGAGCTTACCATCCCCGAGCGTGCGACGCAGCGAAACGTCGAGCGGCTCCGCTGCATCGTTCTCAATGGTTCCGAGGCGTATCCGGGGGCTAACTACATCATACGCCACGATGGCATGCGAAAGCGTGTCACCGAGATTACCAAGGATATCCTTGCCGAGGAGCTCGAAGTAGGGTACACGGTGGAGCGCCACCTCATGGACGGGGACATCGTCCTCTTCAACAGGCAACCGTCCCTTCACCGGCTTTCCATCATGGCACATGAGGTCAGGGTCATGCCGTACAGGACATTCAGGCTCAATCTTTGCGTCTGCCCTCCATACAACGCAGACTTCGACGGCGACGAGATGAACATGCACATTCCCCAGACCGAAGAGGCTCAGGCCGAGGCGCGTATCCTCATGCGGGTGCAGGAACAGATTATCTCGCCCAGATTCGGGGAACCTGTCATAGGTGGCAGCCAGGACTACCTTTCAGGCGCATACCTGCTTACTAAGAAATCGGCGCGATTCACGCGGGATCAGGTTGCGCAGATGATGCTGGTGGCAGACCTCGATGCCAACGAGTTCCCTGCTTCTGCAGGAGAGTGCGACGGCGTGAAATACTGGAACGGCAAGCAGCTGTTCTCGCTGATGCTCCCAAAGGACCTCAATATAGAGTACAAGTCACATGTCTGCCATAAATGCGATTACTGCGAAAAGGACAACTGCAAGTACGATGCGTTCGTCCATATAGAAAACGGGCAGCTTATCACCGGTGTCATCGATGGGGCGACCTTCAAGGCGCGTTCCACCTGCAAACTGCTCGATAAGCTGGTAAAGGACTACGGCACGGACACGGGGCGAAAGTTCCTCGACTCGGTGACGAGGCTTATACTCCAGAGCAACGCAATAATCGGATTTACCACCGGTATCGACGACGAGGATCTTCCCAAGCCGGGGCTCGACCTTATCGAGAAAAATCTCCGGGAAGGGAAAAAGAAGGTCGATGACCTTATCAAGGCCTTCGATGAGGGTTACCTCGAACCGCTTCCCGGTCGGACCGTGGAAGAAACGCTCGAGTCCAGGATCATGCAAGCGCTTGCAGAGGCGCGTAACAAGGCGGGGGATTCGGCGGAACGATACCTCGGGCTTGACCGCGGCGCCGTCATCATGGCAAAGACCGGCGCAAAGGGAAACATGCTCGACATCACGCAGATGAGCGCATCCCTTGGGCAGATGTCCGTGCGTGGCAACAGGCTTCACAGGGGATATATCAATCGGTCACTCTCGTCATTTAAGGAAAACGACCTGAGTGCAGAGGCGCGCGGATTTGTCTCCTCATCGTACAAGAAAGGGCTCAATCCCAAGGAATTCTTTTTCCATGCGATGGGCGGAAGGGAAGGCCTCGTTGACACCGCGGTGAGAACTGCGCAGAGCGGGTACATGCAGCGCAGGCTTATGAATGCCTTGCAGGACATGAGCGTCAGGTACGACGGGACCGTCAGGACCAATGACAATGTAATCGTCCAGTTCGAGTATGGGGAGGATGGCATCGACCCCGCTAAGTCGACATACGGCCGCGCGGTGGATATCGACTGGATAATCCATAAGAATATAAATGCTAACAGGGGGATTTGAAGCACATGACATCCCAGGAGTATATCCTTGAGCAGGTCGAAGCGGTCCTTTCCGCTTCCGTGTCCCGTGTAGTGAAGGACGAGGCACGCCAAAAGATTCTCGACTACAACGAGACAATCGGCATGTCCGAGGAGGACCTTGGCATTATACTCAAGGACATTATCCTTGAATACCGAAAGGCAAAGGTCGACCCCGGAGAACCCGTGGGGACCGTTGCGGCACAGAGTATCGGCGAGCCCGGCACCCAGATGACGCTTAACACCTTCCACTACGCTGGCGTGGCTGAAATCAACGTAACGCTCGGCCTGCCCCGTATTATCGAGATTGTCGATGTGCGCAAGGACCCATCGACCCCTGTCATGGAAGTCGCGCTCGACGAAGAGCACCGCTACTCAAGGGACGGTGCGTTCGACGCAGCACGGAGGATAGAGGGGACTACAGTGGAAAACGTGGCCCGGAGCATGGCCATCGATGTTATCAACACGGAATTTTCAATAGATCTCGACAGTGAGCGCATGGAAGATGCGGGGCTGTCATTTGACGGTGTCATTAAGAAGCTTAAAAAGGCCAAGGCGGTGGAGCGTATTCGCCACGACGCCGATGCAGGCCAAATAATCTTATCACCCGGTAACGTTAATCTCTTAAAGCTCAGGCGCTTTTCACAAAAGATAAAGGGCACTTCCCTTAAAGGGATTAAAGGCATCAATCGTGCGATGATCAAGAAGGAAGGTGAAGAGTACTTCGTTTATACGGAGGGTTCCAACCTTGCCGAAGTCTTGACCATTGACGGCGTCGATACCGTTCGGACCAAAACAAATAATATCTATGAGATATTCGAGGTCCTTGGAATCGAGGCCGCACGCAATGCCATCATGAGTGAGATACAAAAAGTACTTGATGAGCAGGGCCTGGAAGTTGACAGGCGCCACATCATGATACTAGCTGACGCAATGTGCCTTGAAGGGGACATACAGCAGATAGGGCGACATGGTATCACCGGCGAGAAGGCAAGTGTGCTTGCCAGAGCATCGTTTGAGGTTACCACAGGCCATCTTCTGATAGCGGCACGCGAAGGAGAGAAGGACAGACTCAACGGCGTCACCGAGAATGTTATCGTTGGCCAGCCAATCCCCATGGGGACTGGTATCGTTGAGCTGATTATGAAAGCGTCCGCAAAGGACGTTAAGGAGGTTTAGTCATATGGATATAGCTCGAGAAATCAGGAAAGCTATTGATACGGGAAAAGTCATCTTAGGAACTGACAAATCAATGGGTGCGTTGAAATCCGGGGAAGCCAAGCTTGTCATCTATGCAGCAAACAGCAAGAAGGACGCCGTCGAGGACCTTTTGCACTATGCTTCCCTTGCCAGTATTTCCACGATGAAGTACAAGGGCACAGGTATGGATCTTGGAATGGTCTGTGGTAAACCGTTTATCGTTTCAATGCTTACCATTATATCTCCCGGCGAGTCCCTGATCTTGTCTGCGGAGGGAGCATGATGGGCGTTCGGCTGGGTTCTGACGAGATACGATACATCAGCCTTTTTGAAGGCATTACCGGGGCAACGGTACGGGACTGCCTTGTGGATGAAAGCGAAAACATCATTGTTTATGTGGTAAAAGAGGGCGAGATGGGATTGGCAATCGGCAAGAAGGGCGCCAACCTTGCCCGCGTCCGCGAGATGATTAACAAAGGCATCGATATCGTAGAGTATTCCGATGACCCAAAGAAGTTCATTGAAAACATAATGAGACCCGCAAAAATAAACAACATCACCATCAGCGACCGGCAGGACGGGCGGAAAGCCGCGGTTGTCGATGTAGTAAGGAAGGATCGTGGCATAGCTATCGGCCGCTCTGGAAAGACGATAAATCGTGCAAAAGTTCTTCTTAAGCGCCATCATGGCGTTGATGATGTTTCGATAATGTAAAGATTTATAAGTTAACTGTGCAAAAAATGCATATCTTGATTATAAGGTGAGACTATGGAAAGTCCAAGAGGCGAATTCGCTGCGAGAAACTTGCGCAAGAAGCGGCAGGAGATGAGGTGGAAGGACATCGATTACAAGCGCAGAGTCCTTAATCTGAGCACAAAGTCCGACCCATTGGAGGGTGCACCCATGGGACGAGGCATTGTTTTGGAAAAGGTCCCTGTGGAAGCAAAGCAACCTAACTCCGCTATCCGTAAATGTGTAAGAGTCCAGCTTATTAAAAATGGAAGACAACTTACTGCATTCTGCCCTGGAGATGGCGCAATCAACTTTATCGATGAGCACGATGAAGTGGTCATCGAAAGCATAGGCGGACGAAAAGGTGGTTCAATGGGTGATATCCCTGGTGTCAAGTACAAGGTCACCAAGGTAAATCGCGTTTCATTGAACGAAATGGTCCACGGAAGGAAGGAAAAGCCAATTAGGTGATGACATGGAAGAACCCCTTGAAGTTAAAATGTTTGGCAAGTGGGACTATGATGTCGAGATTCGAGACGAAGGGTTGAAGAGGTATATCACACTATCTCACATTCTCATCCCCCACTCTGGCGGGCGCCACGGGGCACACCGCTTCTGGAAGGTTAAACAGAACATTGTAGAACGACTTGTGAACAAGGCAATGCGATCCGGCGCCGTAAAGCGCAAGGTAAGCGGCCGATATATCCGCAGGGCCGGAGGCCTTACGGGAAAGAAGCACAAGGCATACAGTGCAGTCAAAGAAGCGTTTGATATCATTAACAGGAAAACGAAGAAAAATCCGCTCGCTGTCCTTATCACTGCTATAGAGAACTCTTCCCCTCGGGAGGAGACGACGACTATTGCATACGGTGGCGTCAAGTACCACCAGGCAGTCGATATATCACCACAGCGAAGGATTGACGTCGCGCTCAAGAACATTACCCTCGGTGCCAGCGCTCGTGCGTTCAAGTCCAAGCTCAGCTATGGTTCAGCCCTCGCAGAGGAAATCATCTCAGCACATGACAGGGACATGAAAAGCTTTGCAGTAGGCAAGAAGGAAGAAATCGAGCGTATTGCGAAATCTGCTAGGTGAGTATTATGGGAAGAAAGGAAAAGATGGCAAAAGCCGCCCAGGAGCTTATGCACAAGCCCAAGCAGATTAGGAACATTGGTATTGCAGCGCATATCGACCACGGGAAGACCACGCTTTCGGACAACCTGCTCTTTGGCGCAGGCCTTATGGCCGAGGAGCTTGCAGGAAAACAGCTTGCCCTCGACTTCGACGAGCAGGAGCAGGCACGCGGTATCACCATTGATGCCGCGAACATCTCCATGGTCCACAATTATGAGGAAACTGACTACCTTATCAATCTCATCGACACCCCCGGCCACGTCGACTTCGGTGGCGACGTCACACGCGCCATGCGTGCCATTGACGGCGCAATCATCGTTGTTTGTGCAGTGGAAGGAAAGATGCCGCAGACCGAGACCGTTGTCAGGCAGGCCCTCAAGGAGCGCGTAAGACCTGTTCTTTTTATCAACAAGGTTGACAGGCTTATCAAGGAGCTCAAGCTGTCCCCCGAGGACATGCAGGCACGATTCATGAAGTCGATCTCCGAGATCAACAAGCTTATCCGCCAGGTTGCCCCCAAGGAGTATAAGGAAGAATGGCAGGTTTCCGTCACAGACGGGAGCGTTGCATTCGGTTCCGCATATGCAAACTGGGCAATCAATGTTCCCTTCATGAAGGAAACAGGCATTACGTTTAAGGATATCATCGACATGACCAACGACGGCAAGGCACGCGAGCTTGCCCGAAAGGCGCCTATCCACCAGATCATGCTTGACATGGTTATCGACCACCTCCCGGATCCGGAGACTGCACAGAAGTATAGGATTCCCCAGCTCTGGAAGCATGACCTCGAGTCAACGCTTGGCCTGGACATGATACACGCAAACGAGGATGGCAATGTCGCCATGGTCGTAACGAAGATCAACGTTGACAAGCATGCAGGGGAAATCGCCACCGGGCGTATCTTTTCCGGAACGCTTCGAACAGGCCAGGAAGTATGGCTTTCCGGAACGAGGCAGAAGAAGCGTATCCAGCAGCTTGGCATCTACATGGGCCCCGACAGGGAATCCATGGAAGCGGTTCCCGCCGGCAATATCGTGGCCGTCACCGGCCTTAAGGACGCCGTTGCTGGAGAGACCATCTCCACTGGCCCTGAACCGATGGAGCCGTTTGAGGCAATCAAGCACTACAGTGAACCGGTGGTTACCGTTGCCGTAGAGCCCGAGAATGCCAAAGACCTCCCGAAGCTCATCGAGGTGCTTCGCCAGGTTGCGAAGGAGGATCCGACGCTTCAGGCAAAGATAGACGAGGAGACGGGCGAATACCTGCTTTCAGGTATGGGTGAACTGCATCTTGAGGTTGTGGAATACCGTATTAGGAAGGGCAAGAACGTCGCTATCAAGACCTCCGAGCCAATCGTTGTCTATCGCGAGTCCATCAGCAGGGGATCGCCCCAGGTGGAAGGTAAGTCCCCCAACAAGCACAACAAGTTCTACATCATCGTCGAACCGATGCCTGAACCGGTGTATGGGGCAATCAGGGAGGGTACAATACCCGAAGGCCGCATTAAGGGAAAGGAGCTTCAGGCGACGTTTAAGGAACTTGGATTCGGCAGGGATGCCGTAAAGGGCATCGAGGACATATATCATGGGAACATGTACATCAACATGACCCGCGGTGTGGTCCACATCGGCGAAGTCCGCGAGCTGGTCTTGGAGGCATTCCACTCCGTCATGGACAAGGGTATCGTCGCAGGGGAACCAACGACCAAGGTAATAGTAAAGCTCATGGACACAAAGCTTCACGAGGATGCCATCCACCGTGGTCCTTCACAGGTCATCCCCGCAATGCGCCAGGGCCTGTACGCAGCCATCCTGTCCGCAGAACCGGTTCTCGAAGAGCCGATGCAGAAACTCTATGTCACTGCACCGCAGGACTTCATGGGTTCTATCACCAAGCTTGTCCAGTCACGACGTGGGCAAATCCTTGACATGTCCCAGGAAGGGGAGCTTACCACTGTTGTCTCAAAGACACCGGTGTCAGAAATGTTCGGGTTTACTGGCGATATCCGTGGTGCAACAGAGGGCCGTGCCCTTTGGACCACAGAGCAGCTTGGATTCGAACCGCTTCCGCGCGAGTTGCAGGATAACGTAGTCCGACAGATCCGGCAGCGCAAGGGCCTCAAGCCTGAACCGCCGAAGGCTGCAGATTACACCAATCCACAGGGTTAAGTGCAGTACGGCGCATATATGCAGCCACTGCATTTTTTTTTCTCTTTTTTCTCTGATTCCTTTTTTGTATGAAGAAGAGACATTCAACAACAATAGTGGTCTTTTGCAATAATCATTATACAATAAATAAAATAAAAGGCTTTTAAGAATAAATAGGCGTAATAATTTATCCTATTGTACACTGCTTTCATAATCCGACTGTGACTCAGCGTTAAGCTTCCTGGATTTCCAGACATAAAGCACTATGATTGCTATGAAAACACCAATGGTAAGATACCAGGGGGCACTATCATCCCCAAACGCAGCCATCATTTAATTACCACCTCTCTTCATTTTTATTAAGCATAGCTACTGTTGCTGCCATGAAGCGGACAACCTGACTTTAACAGTTGGCGATTAAAAGAAGTGTCTTTGAATTGTTAAATATGTCTAATCTACACAAAACAAGGGCATTACCAATTGAGCCAAACGACAATATAACTTTTTCTGTCGGCACGCTGTGCCTCGTGGACTATTTTTCCAGAAAAGATCGGGCTTGAGGCGGTCTTTCTCATGTTAAACCTAGGTTCCAAAGAATTCCTTCTCAGCAAGCGCCAACTCGGCCATGTTGCAGCGCTCGTGCACTAATGCGGTATTATTCCCTGCGCCATTGCCCCAGTTGGGGGCCTAATGCGCCTGGCATTCATCAGAAAAAGGCAATGCTGGCACCACATATATCCGCAAAGGTCATTTTCGGTGAGTATTGTGATCACAAATGGGGCGGTATTCGCATGAACCGCATGCTGCTTCATGCGCCAAAAATACCGTTGTGGCACGCGTGATGGCGAGAAGCTCCTTCGTTTTTTCCTTGTTATCATCCCCCATGGCCATGGCGTATGACTCCCCAGTTTGTGGGTCATATCGGATGGCGTCCCTGACCTCGTCCTTAAACGCGTACCTGCATAGCAGCCCCATTCCCATGGCGCACCATGTCTCGCCAACCTGTGCGGAGGTGCCGGATGTCCCCGTCGGGATAACGACTGGGGACATACGCCCGTCCGCCCGTACAATGCCGGGGATGGTGCCTTTTAACCGATGCGCAAAATCACAGACATATGCCCCCTTCGTGATGAGTAAAGCGGATTCCCTGCCTTGCATATGTTCGCATATCCTCCGTTCCGCCTCATTCGTGAGGAGTGCATAGGCTGTTTCAAGAATGAATGCGTAGTCGATGCCCATGATGCCCTGCGCATGGGATGATATGCTTCTTGCAATCGCCGTGTCCAGCAGGTCACGTGCGGCTGCAGGGCAGCCCTTGTCCCTTGCCGGGGTGACGAATCCCGGGGCGAGCTCCTGTATCGCCCCGAATGCCTGTGCCAGGAGACCTTGAAGTGCCAAGGGAGAGGGTGGAATCGGGATTTTTTGCATGCTGTGGAGATGGTACTTGTAGGGGCAGGCCCCGTAGAGCGCCATGTCCGTTAAGGTGATGAATCTGGTGCCCACGCCGATACCCCTTTATACTATTTCCATGGAAATGTCCAAGGCCCGTACCGAATGTGTAATCCATCCCATGGAGATGATGTCAACGCCGGCCGAGGCATATGCGGGCAGCGTTTCAGGTGTTATCATCCCCGAAGCTTCAAAGAGCACCCTGCCGTACCCCTCTTGCCGCAGCGTATCAATCGTTGCCTTGATTTGGTCTGGCCCCATATTGTCGAGCATCACGATATCCGCACCTGCCTGGGCCGCTTCCCGCGCTTGCACAAGCGTTTCCACCTCGACTTCTACCTTTTTTGAAAAGAGCGTCTTTTTTGCCTTTTGTACGGCTTCAGTAATTCCAAGCACTGCTAGGTGATTGTCCTTGAGCAGATACATGTCATCAAGCCTCCACCGGTGCGGGTCTCCCCCGCCTGCCATGACCGCCATCTTGTCAAATGGGGGCATAAGCGTTTTTCTTGTCGCCGCTATGCGTATGCCCGGTGCTGCCGCTGTGCATGCTTTGACGGCGGTTGTGATGCCGCACATGCGCTGGAGGATATTGAGCACCGTACGCTCAATGCTAAGCATCGTGCGGATGTCACCTTCGAGGGTGATAATCACGTCCCCCTGGGCAACGGCGTCCCCGTCCGGCATGTGCGCCTCACATGTTATTGAGAATGCGTTAAGGAGCCCTGTTGCAACAGCAACCCCTGAGACATGCCCCTGCTCTTTGGCTATGATGCGTGCCGATACATGCTTGGCTGGCAGGAGTTCCGATGTAATGTCTCCTTGCCCGATATCTCGGTACGCCATCTCTATTAGAGGAGTGATGTCCATACTATCCCTTCTTGCCGCTGATTATTATTGATTTCGTACTACTGCCCCGTTATCTCAAGGATATAGACCTTGTTGTACGGATTGGTCTTGTCTTCATATATCACGTCAAATGCGCCGGTGGTAAAGAACTTGTTCCAGTCGATGGGGACCCCGAATCCCGAATACTGGTAGGCGCCAAGCCATCCCCTGCTGAGCATGTTGTCCGATACGTAGACATGCGTTATCCCGTACCTTTCTGCAATGAGCAGGGTGTACGCTAGGTCGTCGGAACTGTAGAGCTCATAGATGTCGTCCTGCACCTGTGCTGGTGCCTTGATGTACTCGTTGAAGTCTATGTTCCGCAGGGGAAACAACCCCCCTATCAGTGACCTTCCGGCGCATACGCCGCTAAACATTTGCCCCGTGTAGTAGTCTGCAACGATGAGGTCATCTGTCGTCGAATGCCCCTTGAACCATACTGCCGCATTGTAGTCCTCTATAAAGACCCCCGAGTTCGTTATCTTAAAGTCCATGTCATAGTCTGGCATGCTCTGCCCGTATAGGCTGAAATATCCCATAAAAGCAATAAAAACGATAAATCCCATGGTATATGCCGACCGATGCTTTCGTATCTCGGTGAGCACCAGGGCCCCCAGCAGCGCGAATGGTTGGGCGAGGAATATGTAGAATCGGTACCCCTCAAGAGGGCGTACCGTTGTTTCCCACATCAGGCCGTACTCCTTGACGATGGAGAGTATGTTCTCACTAAAGACCTCATAGAGCATGAATATGGTCCAGAATACCAAAAAAGTCTGATATTTGTTATTGCTGATGTATTTGGAAACTTTGCCATTGTATTGATAGACAAAGAGCGTGGGGATGCTGATAAGCGAGATGATGGTAAGCATTTGCCCCCGCGTGGCAAATGTCCTGAGTGTCGAGACAAATCCTGCAGTCGAAGACCCGGCGCCGTAATATGTCATGCCTATCACCATAAGGCAAGAAAGCAGAGCAAATATTGGGGTGGATTCAGGAGACTGGCGCATGATGGGCGTCAATGCCACTGCTAGCAGGAAGAATGCGAACAGCGAGCCAAAGAGGAGCCCTACTGCCATAACGGTGCTTCCAAAGCCGGTCTGGACCCTGATAAACGTGTTCGTCCACGCACCAACGTTACCGGCATTGTGTGCAAAATACGTACCGATTGCGGTGATTATCCCAGAAGATGCTATACCGGCGGCTATCCCCAGCTTCAATGACGACTTGGCGGTAAGCACCACTATGATGCCGTACAGCAGCCCCATGATCGCTATGACCGGGATGGTGACCGTCTTTCCCATAAATATCCCGCAGAGTGCGGAAAATATGAGTGCCAAGGCCAGGACGAAGGGCACGTTTTTATTACTGCGGTCATTGAAGTACGAAAGCCTGTTTACGAGGACGTATCCGAATCCAATGAATCCGAGTATCATAAACGGCGCCCCGTATGACGTGAGGTGCGAGCCAAAGGTCTGGAGCAGCGTTGACGTGGTAATGATGAATATCCACCAGTAGAACAGCATGTCCGGTACCCACCACCATGCTGATATGAGCAGGCTTATGCCCACGGACACAACGGTAAATCGCAGTTCGTTGCCCACCGGGTGCCTGTCTACCTTCCGTGCTATGACATAGAGTGCCATAAGCCCTACCACGATGAAATATGAAAGATGGGTCATAAAGGTAATGCCGAGGAGTATCCCCATCCAGATCGACGTGTTACGCGAATACTCGTACTGCTGGCGTGAAAGGTATACCAGCACAACGGGGATGACCATGAGCGTGAACACCTGGGGGTCGGCTATCGAGCTGTAGAGTATAAACGATGGTGTTATGGCCAGTATGAGCACCGCAATCGTTCCCACGCTGCGGTCGAACCATTCCTTTGCGAGGAAGTAGAACGGTATGGGCGTAAGTGCCTCAAAGAATGGTATGATGCGGGTCATGACCGTGGGGAGGTCCAAGTTGCTGATTGCAGATAGGCCCGCAAAGGCCGTCATTGACAGGGGCGGATACCAGAGCGGCACATCCCCGTACGGGAGGTAGCGTATGTCCGGTATGGGGAGCGCATGGAAGTCCAGCATGTACTGTGACATGCAGATGCGGTACCAGACGTCTCCGAGAAACACCGGGAGGTGGCTGTCAACATCCAACTTTGGGCCAAGTCGTATGAAGACGCCAAATCCGTATATGATAAGCAGAAAGAGCACATCGTTGTCTTTTATCAATTTGAATATTTTTTTTGATTCCATTTCGCACCCTCTTATTCCGATTGTGCTATAATCAGTGCATCCTCGAGCAGAATTCCGTAGATATCTGGATTGTCGTTGGACGTATCCGTCTGAATGCCGTCAAGGTCGTTCCTCCAGTCTACCCATACGATGTACTTGTCGTTGATACAGGCGTTTTCCTGGTCCGATATCTGGTCTGTTATCTGCAGTGTTACACCGGTCTCGATATCATGGAGATAGATGTCCTTGTTGCCGTTGGCATCGTCTTCCCATGTCATGTAAGTACCGTATATTGCCGGGTTGACCTGATTGTTTGAGGCTGTGGTGACCTGCATCTCATCATCTGAAGAAAGGTTGTACAAGTAGATGTCCCAGTTTCCGTTCCTGTTGTCCTCCCATGCGATGTAGTTGCCGTATATTTCCGGTTTGAACTTGATGGAACGCCCGCTGGTCACGGTCATTTCTGCACCTGTGGCGATGTTATAGCTGAAAATGTTGAACTCGCCGAATCTGTTGTCAAGCCATACGATGGTGTCCTCATGGATACGTGGGGATGTCTGGAACGGTTGGAGTCCGGGGTCCTCGACGGTAATGCGTGTCTCCTCATTGCTGATGAGGTTGTACAGGTAGATGTCCGAGTTCCCGTTCCGGTCGTCCTCCCATACGATGCGCGTATCATAAATATCAGGATTCATCTGATCCTCGGTGTCAGATGTTATCTGCCGGAGATTTTCACTGGACACATAATAGAGATATATGTCGAGATTCCCGTTCCTGTTGTCCTGCCACACCACCCGGTCGCGCCAGACGCGGGGATTCTTCTGGTCGGATGGGTGATTGCTGACATTGACAACCTCGTTCGTATCGAGATATTTGAGGTAGATGTCCCAGTTTCCGTTTCTGTTGTCCTGCCAGATGATAAACGGCCGCTCATCGATGGTACACCCTATGGCGGGATTCAGCTGGTCTGCAAGGTTCTTTGTTATAGCGAACGTGGGGTCGGCGGAGACCTGCGTCTCCTGCATGTCCCGTACGTAAAGCACCATGGACAAGAGAATAAATCCCAAAACAAAGATTGTTACTATCTTCTTTCTCGTAATGGGCACCATGCTTGACTTTCGCACGTTGTCAACGAGCCGGGACTTTTGGAGCAGCGCAATCCCGATGCCCATGATGGTGAGGAAGCATATGAGTATGAACGAGAACACCATCTCGTTTCGTGTTATCTCATTTTGCGTATAGGCTGTGTATTGGTAAACGGAGGCAAACACGGCGCATGCGAAGAAAAATATGGACAGGTTGTTCCACATGTACTTGTAGTCCCTTAGGTAAGCACTGGTAACGTTTCCGCCAAGGGCGGCTATTATTCCTATAAAGAGCCAGGGAAACGACCCATCGAAAAAGACGGTGACCACATACCGCGCCGATTCCCAGTTGACGTAGGGCACCATGCTCCATTGTATGTTCTGGAATCCATTGTAGGCACCATATACGGTAATGCCCAGCGCGACGCTGTATGCTATTACCCTGACGCGCTTCGGGGAGAACTGTTCCCCAAAGTAGTCGTCCAGGCCGAATCCCTTGGTAAAGAGGTACAGGCCTGCAAAAGTAAATATGGCAAACCACCCGTATCGGGTATATTCCGGAAACAGGTATGTCATGGCGTAGATGAAGAGTATGATGCCTGGCAGACCCACAAATATGCCAGAGACTTTTCGGTCCTCAAGCAGTTTTTTCACATAGCGGTGAAGGATAAAGTAGGTATCTTCCAATCTTTCGTTCTGCTGCACCGTAACGCGCTCTATGGACATGATGTGCATGCGCGACTGCAGCACGGGGATGATGTTTTCGTCCTCCTTGCCATCGGACACCAGGATGACCTCGTTGGTATGCAGCTGCTCTATGATGCTGTCAAGCTGATCAGTGATTATCATGTCCGACTTCATGCCGACATTCCTGTTGCCGGTCACGCACGCCACGTATACGTCCTTTCCCTCTTCAACCAGTTGATTATACAGCTTGATACAGTGAAACAGCACGTTGGTGTCGGATTCGGTAGGGTCTGCAATGCCTAGCCTCAAGGCTGTTTTTTCCAGGGCGTCCTTGCCGATTACTGGCCCGCCAATGCCCGTTTTCTCTCCAATATCATTGTCTCTGTCGACACCGAGAATGAGTATTTTTTTCCCTTCGGTTATTTCCCTAATGGCTGAATTCAT
>CAYSZY010000033.1:0-14181 GCA_964435645.1 uncultured Thermococci archaeon
TCCTGGCTAACTCCATCACGCTTACTCCCGGTACGCTTACGGTGGATGTAGACAGCAAGGCTCAGAAACTGACTGTTACGGTCCTGACACCACGCGACCAGGCTGCAATCATTCCTTTTGAAAAATATATTAAGGGGATGTTCGAGTGAATATTTACGATTTTAGCATATACTTTTTGCTTCTTGCGCTTGCCGCAACCATTATCTCAAGCCTGCGCGTGGCATCGAGAAAAGGTGCCACTACCGCATTGGTGGGCATATCAGGTGTCACAATCGCAACTGCCACGGGGCTGGTGCTTGTCGGCGAGTTTACGCCGATTAGCTTTTCTCCCGATATTGCACTGTACCTGCTTGTATTGGGTCCAGTGGGCACCATCATCATCGCTAAGATGCTTTCCGGCGGTGGATTCCAGTGAACGCTGACATATCCATTGTGCAAGCGGCCGTATTCATATTCTGCGGGGCGCTGCTCTTTATCGCTTCATTGGGCTTTATGCGGTTTGCAAAGATCCCAAAGATACTTTATGCCCGGCTCCATATTCTCGGTGTTGTTGATTTTGCCTGTATCATTGCCCTTATTGCTGTAGGGAAACCATCAGTGGCGCTTGTGGCGGTACTGTACTTCATTTTGACGCCTGTCGCGGTCCATTCAATCGCCAAGGCGCATTACGACGGGGGTGCTGGAGATGATTATTGAGTTTGTAATAATGTTTGTTATAGTGGCCGCGTCACTTCTTGCATTGGTCCAAAAAGACCTCATGCGCGCGGTCATCATCATCGGATTCCAGGGCATCGGGCTGGCCCTTATGTATCAGCGGCTCTTGGCAGCAGACGTTGCCATTACCCAGGCCATACTCGGTTCTGCGCTTATACCAGGCCTCATGGCCATTACGGTAATTAAAACGAGGAGGGGCCAGGAATGAATACGGACGTACAGCTCTGGTCATTTATTGTGGCTGGGCTTTTAGTTGTCATTGGCCTATACGCAATTGTCTTTATGGATAATCTCATAAAGAAGATAATAGGGGTCATGCTCATCGGTGACGGTGCAAACCTCGTGCTTATCTCAGAGGGATTCAAGCCGGGTGGCATAGTTCCGATCATATCCGAAAAGCTGTTCAATCAGGGCGCGTTTGAGACATTCGCCCAGGATGCATCTTACTCGCTTCCATTTGCCCTGGTGCTTACCAACATCGTCATCGGTGCGTCCACACTTGCGGTGCTGCTTGGCATATCAATAAAGCTGTACCAGCATTACCACTCGCTTTCGGTGACAAAGATTTTCAAGGAGGAAGGGTCATGAATTCAGAACTGATACCCCTCATGGTGATTTTTCCGCTTATTTCTGCAATATTGCTTAATCTTATGCACGGCAAGGACCGGGCAGTCCGTACCTACGGGAGCATCGCCATGCTTGTCGTGCTCTTTGTGCCGCTCGTTACCGTCTATGGCCCACACCTTTTTGGGGGCCATCCGGCGACCGATGCGCTTTCGGGGACTGGCATCTCGCTTCCGCAAATCAATCTATCCATCGAGTACTCGTTTGGATTCCTTCAGCGTGCGCTCATATTCCTGCTTGCGGCAATTGCCACGGCTGTCGTGCTTTCACACACTGCAAACGAAAAGAAGGTATCCGGTGTCTATCTCGCGATGATAATGCTGAGTATAGCTGCCGTGAGCGCAGTTGTCATGGCAAACGACATATTCAATATGTTCGTGTTCTTGGAAATCCTTACCATATCACAGGCTGCAATCGTCGTTTCCAAGGGTGATATAGGGGGATATAAGGCTGCCCTCAAGTATCTCATATTCGGGGGGGTCGCAGGAGGGTGTATCCTTCTTGGCATTGCCTTGCTCCTCGGAACGTACGGTGTACTCAATATATCCGACCTTCATAACGCCATCGCAGGCAATACGTCCAACCCGGTGGTTCTTATCGCAATCGGGCTGCTTGTTATTGGGTGGCTCTTCGAGTCGGGGCTGTTTCCGTTCCACACCATCAAGTCACATATCTACAGCAGTGCGAAAGCAGATGTTGGCGCATTGCTCCAGACCGAGACTAAGCTCGTGCTCGTGGCAGTGGCAATCATCCTCCTTAGGCTATTTGGCGGATTTTCGAATATGTCCGCGATTATGGTGGGCCTTTCAGTCATCACCCTTGCCTTTGGTTCTGTCATGGCTCTTATGCAGTCCGACTACCGCCGGCTCTTGGCATTTGCGGCAGTGGGCCAAGCGGGGCTTGTGGGCATAGGGCTCAGTCTTGGCACGCCTGACGGCATTTCCGCCAGCATGTTCCATGCGGTCAACGATGCCATCGCTATGTCATTGCTATTTATCACGGTATACGTGGTGTATGAATGTGCAAATACCACAGAGTTCAGCCGCCTCGGCGGGCTCCTTACCAAGGCACCCCGTCTTGCGCTTCTGCAGATAATTGGGATACTTGCGGTTTCCGGTGTGCCGCCGTTTAATGCATACCAAAGCGAATACCGTATTATCGATGCCACCATGCAGGCGGGATACCCCGAGCTCGGGGTGCTGGTGATACTTGGCACCATCATAACGTTTGTTGCGCTTATGAAGGGATTCTACCTGACATTCCTTAAGGAGGAAACCACGATAGTGGCGGCCATGGATCGTATACAAATATCCAATGCTGTGCCCCTCGTGACACTTGTTACCATGGTGGTACTGGCAGTCGTCTGCTTCGGCATAGGGGTGCTTCCCGCGCCGTTGTACGACAGATTTGCTAATGTCGCAGCTACGATTACAGGGGTGATCTGATGGCAGGCTCTTTTTATGATATTATTCATGAAAAACTCAAGAACGTGGGCGGGGTGCATGTCGGCAGCGGATTTACCGCCGAGTTCATGCTCTTGGCATTTTTCCCACTTGCCTTCGTGGCGATGCTCAGGGGGCTTAACAGCCTCACTGCAGCTGTGCTGGCAATTCTCGTGACCGCCCTGGTATCGTTTTCCCTCCCCTTGATAGTAAAGGTCTCGGGGGAGAATTCGGACCATTATAATGTGGCTGCATTTTATGTTGCCATTGTTATGGGGCTTGTCCTTTTCCTAATGGTGGGGGGATTCTAAATGAAATTTCAGGAATCACAAGAGATGCGCAATGTCGTAGCAGCGGTCTTTTTGGGAATATTCTCATTCTTTATTCTCAAGGCGCTGACCTCGATGGAGATAATCCCCGGTATCAGCTACATATACAATCTGCAGGGGCCGCTTATTGCTCCCAACATGATTACCGTAATCCTGTTCGACTGGAGAGGTTACGATACGCTGGGTGAGGCATTTATCCTTATTACTGCGGTGCTTACTACCGGTATCCTCTTCGGAAGGGGCGTCCTCGGGGGAGACATATCGTCCAAGGACACCACGTCCTCCCGTCCACCGACAGTGGTGCAGAAAGTGTTTTCCGCACCGCTCGTATTTATTATCGTGGCGTTTGGTATTGTCATAACACTTGGCGGCCACATAACGCCCGGTGGGGGATTCCAGGGCGGGTCGGTCATAGCCACTGCATTTTTCCTATCAGTGGTGGTGTTTGGCGTCCGAAAGAATGTATTCAATCTTTCACACCGGTCCCTCGAGTCATTTGAGGGGGTCGGAGCGCTTATATACCTGTGCCTCGGGCTTGTTGGTCTCGCATGTTCGGGATTTTATCTCTACAACGTGGGGGCAAACATCTATCCGGACTACGGCGTTGCCAAAACGGTTGTCGAGCTGTTCACCTATCCAGATGCCACCAATGCCGGTATCATACCATATCTCAATATCGGTATCGCCCTTAAGGTGCTTAGTGGCTTTTGTACTATAATCACTGTACTTATGGGGGCTGAGAAGAGATGACCAATCCAATAGGGATACTGGTAATAGGATGTATCATCGGGTGCGTGCTGGGATATTCGGTGCGGGGCGAGTTCTTCAACAAGAAGACCTACGCCACGGTCTTTTTCCTAGCACTTTTTATTGACGTATTCATGGGTAGCTTTCCCTTTTACACATGGGATGTTGCATATGAGCTTCCCGTGTCCGGCATTTACCTCACATCGATTGTGGGGTTGCTTGTCGGCAAGGCCCTTGGGGGTCGATAAATATGTACTATACCACTGACGCATGCATACTCTGCATGAAATGTATCGAGGAATGCCCCACAAAAGCCATTATCAAGCGGGAAAACAAGGCGTTTAACTGCGTCACATGCGGAAAATGTGCCGAAGTGTGCCCTTCGAAGGCCATATTCAAGAATCAGTACGGCGGGTATGTCGTTGACAAGGAGCTTTGCACCGGGTGCGGCATCTGCGCCAAGAACTGTCCGTTTGGGTTTATCGAGATAGTCGATAACACCTCCGTGGGTGAGTGTTCCATGTGCGGCGTATGCGCGCAGGTGTGCCCTGTAGCCGCTAAGCAGGATCTGACCGATAAAATACGCTACAATGTGGAACATAAATGTTTTGAGGATATTGAATATGATGGACCTGAAGATGACTCTTTAGTAAAGAAAGAGGTCTCAAAGTCTTCCATATACATCGATCGGGAATTATGCACAAACTGCGGCCGATGCCGTAACATATGCCCCGCAAAAGCCATGGTCCTTGATACCGAGCCGGGCGTTTGCACCGAGTGCGGGCTCTGCCAGGAGCTGTGCCCTACCAAGGCCATAACGCTCCCCGATGTCAGCGACAAGCGGTGTATAAAGTGTTACCGCTGTGTCCGTGAATGCCCCGTTGACGCAATATCCATGGTCGACGGGAAGATTACCATCAATACTGGGGAGCACGAGGCGCGTATCCGGTATTGTGTCAACTGCGACAACTGCATCGATGCATGCAACTATGGTGCGCTTTCCCGAAAGGGATTGCGTATTGCGTACCGGGACGACCTGTGCACGGGATGCAATCTCTGCCTGATGGTCTGCCCCTATGATGTGCGCCAGAATGACTGCGGCATCTACCAGGGGCATTGCATCCTATGCGGCCGCTGCGTAAAGGAATGCCCTGAAAAGGCCATATCAATCAAAAAGGTCAAATGGGCCGGTGACGTCACCGATGCATGTGTAAAGTGCGGGCTCTGCCAGGAGCTGTGCCCTCGCCAGTGCATCCGTGTCGACAAGGACGGATTTAGCGTTGACCTTTCACAGTGCGACCTGTGCGGTGTGTGCGCCATGGTATGCCCTTTTGATGCGCTTACCTATGCGGCATACGACAAGATAGAGATCACAGGGGGTACGGTGGATTACGACCCGTCGCTATGTGTCAAATGTATGCAATGCGCGGCGCTCTGCCCTGTTTCCGCCATATCCGATACGCTTGAGTGGGATATGGACAAGTGTATGCTCTGCGGCGCCTGCGACAACATATGCCCCGGCCACGCGGTCAAGGTCCGGACGGAGTTGGGGGATATCATTGTCGACGGCCGCACAAAAGGGGTGAGCAAATGAAGAATATGTTCATATTCATGGTTAAGGGGGCGTATGATAATATTGTGCGCATCCTTTTTGCCGTTGACAGAAAGACATCCATACCTATGAGAAAGATGATCGTATCAGGGCAGGTTGAATACCCGAAGACCGTAAACGACGATGCGTGCATCGGCTGCGGTGCGTGTGCGAACACGTGTCCTGTCAAAGCCATCACCATGGTGCCGCTTGACACCCCTAAGGAGATTATAGCAGGGTATTACAAGGAAAAAAAGCCTGTGCTCGACACTATGAAGTGCATGTTCTGTTTCCAATGCCACGACAACTGCCCCATATTTGCTTTTTATGGGAAACCGGGTGCCATCCATCCGCGATGTGTTGGTGAGTTTGAAGTCAATTTGGCTGAGCTTTTGCAGCAACCGATTACCATGCGGGACAGCAAGGAATTTGATGCCGTTGTTGCTTTACTGGATGAAAAGGCCAAGTCCTTTATCAAGGAGGGACAATAATGCTTAAGGAAATCTCACGAAAGAATGCTGTCCACATCATGCTTGTTTACACAGGGGGCTGCAATGGCTGCGACATCGAAGTCGTCAATGCGGTCATGTCCCCGTTTTACGACATGGAACAGTACAAGGTAATGCTTACATGGAACCCCCGAGAGGCGGATATCCTTGCAGTGACAGGGCCTGTCACAAAAAAGTTTGAAGCCGCCCTCAAGGAAATATATGAGGCGATACCTGAACCTAAACTTGTCGCCGCGGTGGGGACCTGCGCCATAACGGGCGGCCCCTATGCAAACCTTGGCGGTGACCTGGGAAGCTCCGACCAGATAGTAGGCGGGGTTTCAAAGGTCATTCCCGTTGATGCAAACATCCCGGGATGCCCGCCGCGCCCTGAGGATATCCTTCAGGCTGTTGCTTCTGTAATACCACTGCTTGCGGAGAAAAGGTGAATACAATGGCTGACACTGACAGAAAAGACCGTGCCGAAGTTGAGGTTCCGATTGGACCGGTGCACTCTGCGCTGCTTGAGCCGTTTAGGACACGGCTTTTTGTAGATGATGAAGTTGTTGTCGACGCAGAAATAACATATGACACTGCCCACCGTGGCATCGAGCGTATCATGGAGGGAATGCCGGTACAAAAAGGCCTGATCCTGACTGAGCGCATATGCGGGATTTGTTCCCATATACACATATGGAACGGCTCACGAATGGTGGAGCGCGGGCTTGGCATCGATGTGCCGCTTCGTGCCCATTATATCCGTGTCATAGGGGGGGAGCTTGAGCGGCTTCACTCCCACCTGCTGTACTTTGGCCATGCATTTGAAGTACTGGGGCATGAAACGTTTTCCATGCGTGCCTTTATGATCCGTGAACCGGTCCAAAATATCCTTTTCCTTATATCAGGCAACAGGGTACACTACACTATACCCGTATTGGGCGGCATACGGCCGCGTTGCGACATTGACAAGGACAAGAAGCAGACACTGCTTGCCATGGTGGAGTCGCTTGATGAGAATCTTCGCAAGTTCGAGGACAGGGTCCTTAAGGATTCGCTCATCGCTTCACGTATCCGTGACATCGGGTTGCTCTCAAAAGAGGATGCGATAAAGTATGGTGCCCTTGGCCCAAACATGCGTGCCTCAGGCGTTGCCTATGACTGGCGTCTCGACGTGCCCGAGTATACTGAAAACTTCGACTTCGAAATCTGTGTGAGGGATGGCGGGGCCGTCCTGGACCGTGTCGCTGTACGCATAAGCGAGTGTCTCGAATCTGTTCGAATCATTAAACAGGCACTTGAAACGCTTCCTGATGAAGACCCGGTAAACGTAGACTTCGAACTTGCCGCGATGGATTATAACGTCTCATATAATGAGGCGGCCCGCGGAGAAATATACGACTCGTGTGCGCTTGATGAAAAAGGGCGAATCCGTAGCTACCAGAACAGGACCCCCACCATGTCGAGCCTGTCTGCAATGGAAGTATCCTGCATCGGAGACCACCTCACAGATGCAACAATAACCATTGCATCGTGTGACCCGTGTCTTACCTGTACCAACAGAATGACTGTTGTTGATTCATCCAAAGGCAGGGAGTATATCCTAGAACCGGAGGAGATTCACCGGATGGCAAGGAGGCGTATTTGATGGAATGGCAGTCATTTATCATCGCTACTATCGTGATACCAATAATTTTCTTTGCATCCTCTACATATATACCGGGGCTTATGAGAAAGATACAGGCACGCATACAGCTGAGGATCGGTCCACCGATACTTACCCCTGGATTTTGGGCCATATTCAAGTTCATTTTCAAGGAGCGCATAGACCCTGAATCCCCCATGCCGCGCCTGTACCACTCGCTACCGGTAATCGGGATATTCCTCATGTTCTTTGTCCTGCTCCTGACAACACCCGCATGGGACGAGGTATTGGGGCTTACTACACTTGTCGCAATCGCCGGTCTGGTTAAGGTCGAGGAAATGCTGTATATCTTCATGGGGAATCTGTCAAAGTCGATAATGTCGGTTCGTATGCCGTACCCCGACATGATTAAGGGTGCCATCATGAAGGGGAAGCGAAGACGTTACTTTGAGCAGGTCGCTGCCATCAGGACGTTTAAGCTTGTGTCAATCGGCTCATTTCCGTTGTATATCGGACTGTTCATACCCGCTGTCATTGCGAGCAGTATCGGGATTATGTCAATTGTAACATATCAGGGATTCGACTCTGCTTCATTTGCACTCAGTGATATACTCAATTTATCACCGTTGCTCTTCACAGCACCGGGGATTGTGGGTGCTATCACGTACTTTGCGGGATACATGGTGATTCTTAACGAATACCCCTTCTCCATAATGCACACCAAGGCAGATGTCATTGAGGGGCCGACGCTGGAATATGCATCACGCGCCCGGGCAGCATACTACCTGATGCGCGAGGCCACAATTATTGTCATGTCCAGCATCTTTGTGACGTTGTATATCGGGATTCCGCCGATGGTAGGGTGGGCGCTCATACCGCACCTGCTGCTTTGCCTAGTACTGCCCGTGGCTGCTGCAATACTCTCGGCATTTACGCCCGTGCTAACATTTAAGCAGATATACCCAATATCTCTTGGATTTACCGCATTGGGCATCGTAGGGATAGTCCTTGCTATATTGTAGGAGGTAAAAAAGATGCCTAAATTCATCGTTCCGGAAAAAGAGGTCCTAAATCTTGGTGGGTACATTTTGGAAAATGTTGCAAAACTGGGGTACCGCGATATAATTGTGGGCAATCCCCTTAGGGAACCGGTCAAGATATATGTACCAATATATTCAGAAAAAGACGTAGTGGCAATAGAGAATCTTGGCCTGTATGTTCACCGATTCCAGAAGGACGAGAGCCTTGTTGAAGAGATTACGGCCATGAGGCGGCGGGTGCGCGAAAAGCGCATCTAATGCTTTTTTTCTCTTTTTTATAATAAATCATACTTTTTTCCTTATCATTGGGATTTTTTGCTTTATTCCAGTATCCTCATACGTGGTGCTGGGTCTCACCCCTCTCGTTACACGCATCTCCGCCTTTTTTAGGGGAAAATATTTTGTGGAAGACAATATTCGGCGTTTGTTTCTCTATATGTGGTGCCGCTATCATTTTGCACAGCGATATGGTATTATATGGGGGGTATTGGGATTCGTTTTGGCAGCAGTTGGTGCGGCGGGGCGTGTCTGTTATCTGGTGGTAGTATATACCATGAAAAAAAGGATGGCGCTTATGCCGTATGTATCTTCTGTGTACGGCGTGTTATTCATGACCATCGTTTGTATTGCCCTTTATGAATGCTTGATACCATGCCCCTTTTTGGGGGCGTATGCATCATAACCAGTATCGCCACATTAATGCAAAGATGCGGACAGCTACTTGATTTTTTTCCGTACCTTGACGGCCTTTCCATGGGGGAGTGCACACATGAGATGCCCCGGTAGCAGTGCCGTCCCCACAGCTACTGCCTTTTCTTTGCGCATCACAATGACATCGTCTCCAATCCGTATTTCCGGATCTGCATTG
This sequence comes from uncultured Thermococci archaeon, assembly GCA_964435645.1. Taxonomy (GTDB): domain Archaea; phylum Methanobacteriota_B; class Thermococci; order Methanofastidiosales; family NM3; genus JAHKLV01. Next base: position 9,486 of record CAYSZY010000033.1, read on the forward strand.
AGCACTCCCGCGCAGAATATGTCTCCAATGACATCAAAGTCAACTGTTACCCATGACTTCTTTGGTGCGACATCATGTATGAGGGGGCGTATGGTGGCACCGATGGACGCCACGGGCGTCTTGCCTGCGAACGCCTGTTGCTGACTCCGCCCTTTTACGAAAATTTCTTCTGGCAGTATGTCTTCTCCATACAGGTATTCAGACAGCTTTCTTAGCGCTAGGTATGATCTCTGTGGCTGAACAAGCTTTTCACGCACATCAAAAAGCGTATCTTTGAGTGCTTTCATGGAGTCTTCGGAAAGTGGGTGCCCCACCGAAGTGATTACTGTTTCTACCCCGAGGCCCTTTGCAACTGCCAGTTCGTTTTCTGGCAGGTGTGCTATTACAAAGGGATTTTCCACTTTGGCAATGAGTGAGCGTATCATATCCCTCGACCGCTGTATTTCCTCTTCTGTCCACGTCCCCGTTACCACGATATCGTAGTCGATTTGCGATTCAAGCTCGCGTGGTACCACCCCATAAGGAGAGGTCACGATAAGCTGCGTGAGCGATGGGTATACCCGCTTTGTCAACACACTTTTTATGAGCGATATGAGTCGCCTATGGCTCTGAGACGTGCTGTATGGTTTCCGTGCTGAACAGGGGAGAAGCAGGATGATATTTGAGGGGGGGCTGTATGTGTAAATTATCTTTTTTGTCCATCTGGTGATTGAGGGTCTCCAAAACGCGTCACGTGAAATGCAAAGTTGCTTTTTGGAGGGGGTGGCGACATACTGCTCAATATCATCATAGTAGTCCATATATAGTAAATTAAGTAGTGTCTTTGCCCGCAATGAGGCACATGCGGCCATTTCAAGATAATGGGGAGTCGGCGAATCCATATATGTTTTCAATGCCTGAATATGTTCCGGGCTGTCCGGAAATAGGTCAAATCCTGCGAATGCCAACACAGGCACCTCTTCAGGCTCACATTCGCAATAACAGAGTGATTCAGGATACTTCTTCCGTATGAAAAAAAAGTGTGTAAGCAGCGACCGCTCATGTTCGAGATTGAAAAGAAAAACTTTTACTTTTCGCAAGGATGACACGTAGGGCATGTCATAGTCATCATAACCTGAAAGATATACGCTTGTCACATCACCTTCTACGGGCATGGTGGCGTTCTTCTTCTGTATCCGTCGCGCTATCTCCCTTGGTGCGCCCTTAGATATCCTAAAATAAGGTACGGCCGTCATATTCGATGGCACCATGTGGCGACGGAGGGGATATGCAAGCGGCTTGGGGAGTGTTACCCCCTGTATTACTATAGAATCCCGTGTAACAGAGACGTGTGCTGGAATGGGCACTATATGTTCCCCAAATGCAAATGAGCCCTTCCTATACCCGTCCATGGAGGTAATATCAATCATCGTTCATATCCTCACCCTTGCTTTTATAAATGTATGTTGGTTCTGGTTACTATTCTTTTGTGCTTTGCCCATTAACCAGAAATCCCCCTATTTTAAGATATACAAAGGTTTAAATATGCCGCTCGCGGAGTTACATATAAGTAATCTCAGCATTGCTTATCAATGGGGTGTAAGTGTGGGCGAATCTGCAAGTATTGACTATTACCATACTCCGGATGATAATCTCCAAGTTCAAACGTTGCTAAAAAAAATCAAGTACTTGGAGGTTCAAAAAAATAATGCAGAGTCGGAAAAGGCTCGAGTGCAGCGAGAGCTTGACGCGCTGCGTAAGGAGCTTGAGCGCCTGCGTGCACCACCTCTTGTCACGGCTACTGTCATGGATAGACTTTCCGACGGTCGAGCTGTGGTGAAAAGTTCTTCTGGCCCCCATTTTGTGGTGGGCGTATCGCAGCTTATCGACATGGAAGAGATTTTGCCTGGAACGCTTGTTGCGCTTAATCAGCGGACACTTTCCGTACTCGAGATTCTTCCAACATCAAAAGATCCAGCTGTATCCGGATTAGAGGTAGTGGATTGTCCAGACACACATTTTAAGGATTTAGGCGGGCTAGAGGACCAGATTGCCGAAATTCGCGAAATGGTCGAATTGCCCCTTATTCATCCTGAACTATTTGAGGCGGTGGGTATAGACCCCCCAAATGGCGTGCTCCTCTATGGCCCACCCGGCAATGGCAAGACGCAGCTAGCCAAAGCGGTCGCCGGTGAAACATCCTCAACGTTTATCAAGGTCGTAGCATCTGAATTTGTCCGCAAGTATATTGGCGAAGGTGCCCGGCTTGTCAGGGAAACATTCAAGCTGGCAAAGGAAAAGGCGCCTGCCGTTATCTTTATCGATGAGCTCGATGCAATTGGTGCAACGAGAACAGAGTCTAGCGTCTCAGGGGACCGTGAGGTGCAAAGGACGCTGATGCAGCTGCTTTATGAGCTGGACGGATTTGAAAAACGAGAGGATATCAAGATATTGGCGGCCACCAACAGACCGGATATTCTCGACAGCGCATTACTGCGCCCAGGCCGATTCGATAGGCTCGTCGAAGTGCCAATCCCTTCGCGTGAAGGGAGAAAGTCTATATTTGCCATCCATGCTAAAAAGATGAAGCTTAGGCATGTTGATATGAATTCCTTGGTAGAATCCACCGAGGGTGCATCAGGCGCCCAAATAAAGGCGATATGTACGGAAGCGGGAATGTTTGCAGTACGTGAGCGCAGGGCGCATGTCACACAAAAAGATTTTGATGCCGCTGTCAGAAAAGTATTCCAGTCCTCCATGTCAAATGCCAGCAACAATTCTAGCATCTTTAGATAACATTTAAATATTGAATATACTAGGTGATACGATGAAAAAGTATGGTTTCGCATTGTTTCTTTGTACATGCATCCTTTTGTCGGGGTGTATCACGGGGAGTGATGAAGACAATGCAAAAGATGTTGTGCGGGACTATTACGCTGCATACAATAATCGTGATAGCAAATCCATTGTTTCCCTTTATTCTTCGGAAGTCATAGATACTGCTGGGGGAAAAGACGCCTTTAGCGATAATCTCTCATCTGTCTTGGATCTGGCTGACCAGTTAGATCTGAATTTAAAAATAGTCAGATTCCTCAATGTCCGTATCATTGATGACAAGGCATTCGTATACTTTGATGTCAATCTCAAGGACAATGATCGCGATGAGACGACTAATGTGACGTTTGGGCTTGTCAAGGAAGGGGGAAAATGGAAGATTTCCTCCATAGGTGAATCATAAATCCTTATGTTCCTCTTTCCATTCTTGGTAGTGGCAAAGTGCCGCTAGCGCCCTGATTCCGCGCTCTGGTGTCTGGTAGCAGGGGAGTCCCGCCGCTTCCAGCTCTTTTATTCTCTCTTTTGTATACGTCCCCCCCGCTGCAACCACTACAATCGGTTTATCCGATTTATGTGCTATAGCTGCAACGCGGTCAACAGTATCAGTCCCAAGTGTGGGGACCTGAAATAGGAATATGAGCAATATTGCGTCAACGGTTTCATCGGTTATTACAGTTTCAAGAGCAATCTCGTATCTTGTTACGTCCGCATCACCAGTAAGGTCAATTGGATTTTTTACCGTCGTATACGATGGGAATGCTTCTCTCATCCGTGCTTTTGAATGGTCCATAAGTGGTGCAAGCGCCAGATTCCAGTCTTCCAGGGCGTCTGTCGCCATAACGCCCGATCCGCCGCCGTCAGTCACGATGGCTATGCGATTCCCCTTTGGCAACGCCTGTGACTCAAATGCTTTGGCAACATCGAAAAGCTCCTCCGAAGAATAGGTCCGTATAACACCCGATTGCCTGAATGCTGCTGAAAATACCTTGTCCGACCCCGCAAGGCTGCCAGTGTGCGAGGCAGCAGCAGCAGCACCCGCACGCGAGCGTCCCGCTTTGAGGATGAGTATGGGTGTCGTTTTGCTTGCATTATAGGCGGATTTCATAAACATCCTGCCATATTCAAGCCCTTCCATGTAGATAGTTATAACCTTCGTAACATCATCTGCAGCGAGATATTCAATGAGGTCGGAGTAGTTTACATCTATCTTGTTACCGAAGCTTACTACCTTGCTTACCCCTATATTTTCTGAGGCTATCCAATCTATCATGGCAGCGACAAATGCGCCTGATTGGGATATAAGCCCTATGTTTCCCGGACGCGGCCTCCCCATTTTTTCAGTTGGGAGAAAGATGGTGTCAACGCCGGTGTAAGGGTCGTACACCCCGACACAATTCGGGCCTACGACACGTAAGTCGCTATCTTGGATAATTTCCCTGAGTTCCTGTTCCCGCTCAAATTCACCGACTTCCGAAAAGCCGCCTGTGATAATGACGCATGCCGGCACGCCCTTTTGTGCGCATTCCCTCATGACGATGTTTACTGCTTTTGCCGGAACTACTATTACCGCCATATCAATGTCACCTTCAACATCGAGCACTGATTTGTATGCGCTAACCCCCATCACTTCCGGGGACGAGATACTGATGGGGTACACCGTTCCTTTGTATGGCCCGCATAGGAATTGTTCAAATGTAACTTGCCCTATGGAATCTTTTTTGTTTGATGCCCCTATGATAGCTACATGGCGTGGAATAAAAAATGAGTCTAAATGGGCAATATTACTATTGTCTTTCTCTCGCTTCATATACGAATATATACGTGCCAATCTTTTTATAACTTTCTTATTTGTTCAATTGTAACGTATTATAATTGTTTTTTT
>CAYSZY010000034.1:0-14043 GCA_964435645.1 uncultured Thermococci archaeon
AATTACGCAAAGTTATTTATATCGAAACAACGTTTTTTGATAAAAAGCCCAGGTGATTGAGTGGGATTGTTTGGAAAAGAAGAAGAAAAATCTAACGAAGAATCAGTTGTTGAACCTTCAACTCAACCATCGTATGTGGGGGCCATAAAGCTAGGTACAGCGAACTCTACGATTACGGCCGGCGATAAGCTTATCGGGACCCGTTCGCTTGTCAGAAAGATCTTTAAGTCCACCGCATACGAGCGTTCGACCCAGGTTCCCGACATCATTGTGGGAACCACAGCCTTAGAGTATGAAGGCTTGGGTGAGTTACAGTATATCGTCAACAAGGGTGTTGTCAAGACCAAGGATGCATATTACCTTGTGGAATACCTTATCAACCATGCCAGAAAATTTAACAAGACAGACCCCAAGACCATGAAGATATTCGCCGCTGCACCGTCTATTGCGGCTGAAAATCAGAAGGAGGAGCTTGAGGAGCTGCTCAAGGAGTTTGTCGCAGACGTCAAGATTATCAGTGAACCGCTCGGGTCGCTAATTTTCCACAACTGGGTCACGGGAGTATGTGCTGACATTGGCCATGGTACCTCCGACTTCACCCTTATACACCAAAAGCTTGCCGTCAAGGATGAGATGGGCGATGTCGTTTCAGACACCATCCCCACTGGCGGGCGCGACATAGACTTTGCCATCCAGCAGAACTTAAAGCGAAAGTACGGTGTCGATGTCCCCCTCGAGGAATGCATGCGCATCAAGGAGGAATACTGCGGGCCGTACTATGAGTATATTGTGCTAGGAAAGGAGATTCCGGAGCTGGCGGAAAACGTGATTACCGAAGAGGGCGTCGCCGAAATGATTGTCATCGACAAGGATGTCATATCATCTGTCACCGTGATTGTGGATCACATCTCCCGAAAGATCGTTGAGCTTATCGGTAAGTCTCCGTTTACCATACGTAAGAATCTGTATGGCGCCATATTGCTCAACGGCGGCATATCATCGATACGCGGCCTCGAGATCACGATTCGCAAGCGCGTTGCTGAAATGGCAAACCTCGACCTTGACCAGGTCAATGTGGTCCTTTCACAAGATCCTCTCCATGCATCGATTCTCGGTGCAAAGAAGGCGGCAGAAATCGTTTTCAAATAATTTTTTCTTTTCTTTTTTTACCAATTTCATATACGGTGGTATTGTGGAAGACAAGGCGTTATACGGGCAGCTCTACGGCAAGTATGCCGTTGACATAGAAGGGACGATACGCGGATATGTCGACGATGTCGATGTGCAGTTTGACGAAGGTGAAATCTCTTTTCAGCTGGAAATGCACCAGGTTAATCAGATGTATCAGCGCGGGCTTGTGGAGCGGTCTCGATTCGGCCCGAAAGTGCGCCTCACCATACGACCGAAGGATATCGTTTCAGTGGGAAAGGACTGCATTATCATAGGATTCGGGCGAATTCCTGATCTTAAGGATCTCGACCGATTCAAGATAATCGTGGCTGAAAACGAGGGCCTCAATATACAGGCGCGCGAAGGTGCCAAAGAGCGTGACGCGGCACTTGCGAAACTCAAGGATCGGGAGGACGAGGTGCTCGAGCTTCGGGACCGCCTTCGCATACTCAAGCGAAAGGAGGAGGAATACGACCTTCTTAAGGAGGAGCTTGCAAAAAAGAAGGGCGAGCTTGAGGCGACGCAGGTGTATATCAGGCATATCGACAAGCTTGACGAGCGCATCTCGAAGCTGCTAAAGGCCGTGGGGCGCGAGGATGAAGGAGAAGACAGTTTCGTACCATAGGGAGCATATCGTATATGACGAGGGGCATTGGGCGCTATTATCCCAGCTTCGCTCCGAGGCAATGCGCGTTATGGAGCCGCTTGCGATGTATGGGCCCGTGGCATACGGGAGTGTTGCACGTGGTGACATCCACAAGGGCAGCGACATCGACATCTTTATACCTGATATCATCTCATCCTATATCGTTGAGCTGGCGCTTAGCCAGTTTACTGTCATGGAGCGCGTTATCGCCATGGCTACGCCTTGGCACCTTATCAAGGCGCACATCCTTCTCTCAAACGGTGCGACCGTCACCTTCCCCCTTGTCGATTATCGGAGATTCGAAAAGGAATTCTATTATTTTGGCGGGGCTGTTTCGCTTAATGACCTTTCTGACAATCGGCGCGTTCCCGGCGTAGACAAGCGCCTCATGCTAATCGAGCCCACCGGCGATGGGCACATCGGCTCGGAGATAACCGGCCGGGAGGCTGAGGTGGCAAAGGCGGTGAATATACCCTTTGACATGGTCAGGGAACGACAGCAGGTGCTCCAGAAACGCAACAAGGTGGGGCGGACCGGCATATACCTTCACCGGCTCCTGCCGCCAGACGCCAACATCGAGCTTGAGCTCAAGAAGCTTGCCGACACCGACACAAATGTCAAGCGCCGCTTCAGGTGAACAAGGATTATAAGCACAGGCCTCGATAAGCATATGGTGAACATATGCCTATTCATCTTAACAAGGCAGATTCCAGCGGTGCTTGGGAGTCCGTAACCGAGGCCGACCTTTTTTCAGACATCCCTTCCGGGGTGCGACTGCCCCCACACCGTGGCGGATGCCTCCGTGCACGGGGCGAGCAGGACGTGCGGTCAGCGGTCACGGCGATGCTTTCACGCAATACGCAGATTATATCTTTTAAAGGCGGGGGCGCGTATTCCCATTATGTTCCTGCCTGCGTCAGCGCCATTGCTTCCCGAAATGAGTTTTATACCTCCTACACACCTTATCAACCTGAGGTTTCACAGGGAATGCTGCAGGCGATCTATGAATACCAGAGCCTTATGGCGGAGCTTGTGGAGCTGCCGATTGTCAATGCATCGATGTATGACTGGTCGACGGCCGCCGCTGAAGCCATGCTCATGTGCGCGCGGGTCACTCGCCGCAACGCCTTTGCCGTGCCTTCATGTATCTCCCCTGAGCGAATGCAGACCATGAGGACCTATGCGGATGCCGCGGGGATATCGATTATCGACATACCTGCCCACCCGGAAACGGGATTACTGGATCTTGATGCGCTTCACAAGGCCGCCGATTCCGGCTGTGCCGGCGTATACATCGAAAATCCGACATACTACGGTGTGTTCGAAGAGCAAGTGGAGGCGATAGGTGACATGGCGCACAAGGCGGGCGCGCTGTATTGCGTGGGCATCGATCCCGTCTCATGCGGCGTTGTCCGGTCGCCAGGGGGCTATGGCGCAGACATCGTCGTCGGCGAGGGGGGGCATCTTGGCAATCCCTTGGCATATGGCGGCCCCCTACTGGGCCTGTTTGCAATCCGTGACGACCGCGCGCTGCTCCGCATGCTGCCGGGGCGGATTGTGGGGGCGACAACGGACCGGGACGGGCGCACTGGGTATGTCATGACGCTCCAGACCCGCGAGCAGCATATTCGCCGCGAGCGGGCTACATCGAACATATGCACCAATGAGTCGCTGTGCGCACTTTCATGTGCGGCATACCTGGCGTATCTTGGCCAGCGGGGCCTACGTGACCTGGCACGGGCCCTCATGACAAACGCCTCGTACATTGCCCGCGCTATCTCCTCGATTAGGGGGTGGGAAGCACCTTTGCATGACGCTGCGCACTTTAGGGAATTTGTCGTGCGAAGCCCGCTTCCCGTGGACGAGGTCGAATCGCATCTCAACGCCAAGGGCATTACGGGCGGGATACCGGTGGGGAGCCACGATGCGCTATACTGCGTCACCGACCGCCATACCAAGGCCGACGCTGAGCTTCTGTGCTCCGTAGTGGGGGGGATATGATGGCACGGCAGGCATCTTACGACGAACCAGACGTTTTTGCCCTCTCCCGCGATGGTGCCGGAAGCTACGTGGCACCACCCATTTGGGGCGACGATGAACCGGTCGTACCGTCTTGTCTTGCCAGGGATGCGCCACCCCTGCTGCCATCACTGGACGAGTCGGATATCATGCGGCATTATGTCAGGCTTTCACAGATGACGTTCGGTGTGGATACGGGGATGTATCCCCTCGGGTCGTGCACCATGAAGTATAATCCCAAGCTTGGGGAGGTTCTTGCGGCCCTTTCCGAAGTAACTGACCATCACCCGCTTGACCCGGACCATTCGGTACAGGGGAATCTTGCGCTCATGTGGGATCTTTCCCGCATGCTGTGCGACGTTTCCGGCATGGATGCCATCACGCTTCAGCCGGCCGCGGGGGCACAGGCAGAGTACCTCGGCGCCCGTATCATCGCCGCGCACCATTCTGTATCGGGCCATGCCCGTACCGAGATGCTCGTGCCCGATACGGCACACGGCACCAATCCCGCCAGTTCCGCCATGGCAGGATTCCATATCGTGGAGCTCCCGTCAGGCCCTGACGGGAAAATCGACATCCTTGCGCTGGAGGCAGCGCTGTCGGACTCCACTGCAGGGCTGATGCTTACAAATCCCAATACACTGGGTATATTCGAGTCTGAAATCGAACGCATATCCTCCTTGGTCCATGAAGCGGGGGGGCTCCTATATTACGACGGGGCCAATCTCAATGGTATCATGGGCCATGCCCGCCCGGGGGACATGGGGTTTGACATTGTGCACTTCAATTTTCACAAGACCTTTTCAACGCCGCATGGCGGCGGAGGCCCCGGCGCTGGTGCAATAGGGGTGAAGGCTGCGCTCGAACCCTATCTTCCCGTTCCCCGCATCGTGGAAACCGGTGGGCGATTTGCATTGTCCTGCGATGCGCTACGCTCTATCGGAAAGGTGCGGGCATACCATGGAAACTTTGCTGTCATGGTGCGCGCATACGCCTACCTGCTTGCCAACGAAGGCCTGCTGGCCGACGTTTCGCTAAAGGCGGTCCGCAATGCGAACTACCTCATGCATCTGCTCAGGGGTGCTTATGACGTGCCGTACCTTGCACAGACGCCGCTGCGAAAGCACGAGTTTGTCATATCGTGCGAGTCTATCAAGAAGGAAACGGGGTGCGGCGCCTTGGACATAGCACATCGACTGCTTGACTACGGAGTTCATGCGCCAACGGTGCATTTCCCCCTAATCGTGCGGGAGGCGCTGATGATAGAGCCGACGGAAACTGAATCGAGGGATACCCTTGAACAGTTTGCACAGGCCCTGATTGCGATAAAAAGGGAGTGCTACGAGCAGCCTGATATGGTGCGGGGGGCGCCGTACAATACTGCGCGGTCCGCCCTTGACCTGCTTAAGGCTACAAAGCACCCCAACCTGTCACACCGCCATGGCATCAGCACGTAGGGGAGGGCTTTTGCGAGGTATGGAAGTCGACGCATGCCTTGATGAATCCATCGAATACCGGGGCGGGGCGCTCCACCCTCGACCTGAATTCAGGATGGAACTGTGTACAGAGGAAGAAGGGGTGAGACGGCAGCTCGAATACCTCAATCCGCCCGTCCGGGGATGTCCCGGAAAAGACCGCCCCTTGCTCCTCGTAGTATGCAATGTATTCATGGACCACTTCGAGGCGGTGGCGGTGGCGTTCGAATATCTCGCATGAACCATACAGCTCATGTGCCTTTGTCCCGCTCTTTATAAGGACCTTGGATGCGCCGAGGCGCATTGTGGCCCCTATGTTCTCAAGGTGCTTTTGCGATTCGAGGAAATCAATGACATTGGTCCCCTCAATCTCAAATTCTGATGAAACAGCGTCCTTTATGCCGCAGTATCGTGCAAATTCTACTACTGCCAGCTGGAACCCGTAGCACAGTCCTAGAAATGGCATGCCTGTCTCCCTTGCTTGGCGAATCGCCTGTATTTTCCCTTCGGCGCCCCGTGGGCCGAATCCCCCCGGGACGAGGATGCCGTCGTACGCCTCAAGCTCCCCGCTGCCAATGTTGTCGGAGTCCACCCAGTGGACGTTGATTTTGGCCTTGTTGGCGTACCCTGCATGATGGAGCGCCTCGATGACCGAGACATATGAATCGTGCAGTTTGGTATATTTTCCCACAAGCCCGATTTCGACCGTTGCCTCGGACGGTGTCGTTATCTTGCGTTCCCACGCGCTGAGATCTGACTCGTTTTCAAGGCCGAACAACGATAGGATGCGCTTTCCGATATGCTGATTTTTCAGAAGCAACGGGATGGAGTAGATATCTGATGCATCACGATTCTCTATTACATAGTCTTCCCGGACATTGCAGAACTGGGCGATCTTGTGCTTGACGTCTGGCTGGAGCGGAGACGATGTCCTGCAGACGAGCACATCGGGCTTGATTCCCGCCGCCATGAGCTCGCGGACAGAATGCTGCGCAGGTTTGGTCTTTTGCTCACCAACGACGGTAAGCTGCATGATGGGCACAACGTGCACAAATTTAACCTCTTCTTCGTTGGCAAGCTGCCTGGCGGCCTCGAGAAACGGCATGCTCTCGATATCACCAACTGTTCCGCCGACCTCAATAATGACAAAATCGTTTTTTCCAGCCGTGGCACGTATCTGGTCCTTGATCTCCTCGGTGACATGGGGGATAATCTGAACCGTCTTTCCGATATAGTCACCCTTTCGCTCCTTGTGGATGACGTTATGGTATACTTTTCCCGTAGTAATATTGTGTGCGCGGCTTAGCGAAACGTCAAGGAATCTCTCATAATTGCCCAGGTCCTGGTCGACTTCACCCCCGTCATCCAGCACGAAGACCTCGCCGTGCTCTATGGGGCTCATGGTTCCTGCATCTATATTGACATAGGGGTCTATTTTGATAGGGTTAACAGAATAGCCCATCGACTGCAGCAGTTTTGCGATGGATGCGGTCGTAAGGCCTTTTCCGAGGCCTGACAATACTCCGCCTGTAACAATTATGTAGCGCATATTATACTGTGCTACCCATGCCTTTTAAAAATTATTATACAAAAAAAAGTATAAGGAGGATTATTCCTCCTCTTCCTCTGCAGATTCCTCGTCTTCGTCCCCCTCTTCGTCCTCTTCTGGAGGGAGTACGGAGATGAACTTTGTGAGCTCGTCCATGCCAAGCCGCTTGAACTTTCCTTCCTCCGAGTCGATGACAACAACCTCGATATTGGATGCGATCATCTCTTCGTCCATGGAGGAACGAAGCACTTTTAGCGACATTGCTATGGATTCGGCAAGTGTCTTTTCAGGGTCATATTCACTCTCGAACATGTCCATTGCATGCGGTTTTCCCGCACCGATGGCCGTAGCCTTCCACTCAAGGAACGCACCAGACGGTTCAGTTACAAAAATCTGGGGCCCTTCCGAATCCACACCAGCGATGATGAGCGAGACGCCAAATGGCCTGAGGCCTCCATATTGGGTGTGCATCTGCTTAAGGTCACCGATGCTCTTTGTCAGCGCCATGACCGTTATTTCCTCATCGTAGGTAAGCTTGTGGATTTGTGCCTGGACACGTGCCTTGTCAACAAGTACACGCGCATCGGCGATGATTCCTGATGATGCTGTGGCCATATGGTCGTCAATCTGGAAGATTTTCTCGAATGACTCCGCTTCAACAAGATTTGAAGGCAAGCTCTTGTCAACTGCAATAACAATTCCGTCCTTGCACTTGACACCCAGTGCCGTAGAACCTTTCTTTACCGCTTCAGCAGCGTAGCTGACCTGATACAGGCTTCCATCTGGGGAGAATACGGTGATAGCGTGGTCGTATCCACCACCTCGAGGTCCAAACACCATTTATACCCTCTCCTTTATGGATGCGACAACCGCATCGATTTCTTCGTCTGTATACTCTTTCGTGCCGTCAGCCGTGATGACGCTGACCGAAACACCGTCGCCGGTAGCCATATTCCGTGATATTGCGGCAAGCAGGGCTCTTACGCCGAGCTGTACGGCATCCTCAAGTGAGAGATCCTCCTTGAATCGGTCGTCTAGCACACCGTATGCAGGTTCCATTCCAGAGCCTGTTGCAACCATGGAATCCTGTGAAACACCACCAATGGGGTCGATGGAATATACATACCCTTCCTTTCCATCATATCCGCCCAGCACGAGCCACGCGTAGATGGGGTAGTACCTGTTTCCCTGGAGGATTGCCGATGTGAGCTTCGCCAGGGACTTGGGCCTCATCCTCTTCCCGTTCTTGATCTCATACAGCTTTGCCTCTGCCCGCAAATACCCAACGAGTGATTGGATGTCTCCCACGCTTCCTGCAGTGGTTACACCGATATAATCAGTAATTTTCAATACTTTCTTTGCATTCTTGTGGGCTATATGGTAACCCAGTGAAACGCGTTTGTCCGCGACGAGCACGACTCCATCCTTGCACGTGAGTGCTACGGTGGTTGTACCTTTCTTTATGTCCATGATTGGTCCTCCAAATAAAAAGAAGAAAAAGAAAATTAATAAAGCTTATTACATGTCCATGCCAGGTGGCATACCGCCCATGCCACCAGGTGGCATACCGCCCATGCCACCTCCGTGGCTAAGGTCGGATGCGGCGATGACATCGTCAATCCTGAGAATCATGATTGTTGACTCGGATGCTGACTTGATTGCCTGCTTCTTGATTCTGAGTGGTTCGATGATGCCTTTTTCGAACATGTCGGCGGTCTTTCCCTCAAAGACGTCGAGGCCGTAGTTCTTTTTGCCTGCATCATGATGTGACCTAAGCTCCACGAGAAGGTCAATCGGGTCGAGACCCGCGTTTTCTGCCAAGGTTCGGGGGATGATATCGAATGCCTCTGCGAACGCCTTGATGGCGAGCTGCTCCCTTCCGGAGTACTTGTCAGAGACTTCTGCAAGGCGCTTGGAAAGCTCCATGTCCACTGCCCCTCCACCAGGGACGATTGTTCCGTCCTCGATGACCGAAGCGACCACACCGATTGCATCGTCAAGCGCACGCTCAACACTGTCGATGAAGTGCTCTGTTCCACCGCGGAGCAGAAGGCTGACTGACTTGGGGTCGACACACTCTTCTACAAAGATCATTTCGTCGCCGGCAATCCTGCGCTCTTCTACAAGTCCTGCTGTTCCGAGGTCTGCTTCCTCGAGGTCGTCAATCTTTGTAGCGATGCGGGCGTTGGTGGCGCGTGCGAGAGCCTTCATGTCCGATTTTTTGACACGTCGGACGGCAAGGATGCCTTCCTTAGCGAGGTAGTGCTGTGCAAGGTCGTCAATTCCCTTCTGACAGAATACGACTGTTGCGCCGACTGACTTGATCTTGTCGACCATCTTCTTGAGCATGCCTTCTTCCTGCTCGATGAAGCGCTGGAGCATTTCGGGGTCTGTAATCCTGATTTCAGCGTCCGTCTCAGTCTCCTTGACTTCCATTGCCGTAGCGAGGAGCGCAATCTTTGCGTTTTTTACACGTTCTGGCATACCTGAATGGACACGTTCCTTGTCGATGATTATGCCCTTGATAAGCTTTGAGTCTTCGACGCTGCCGCCGATCTTCTTTTCTACCTTGATATTGTCTGTGTCGACTTCCCATGATCCGCCATTGGCCTTCTCGACGACCTGCCTGACTGCATCAACAGCAAGCTTTCCAAGGGTGTCCTTTGCCTTCTCTGCGCCCTTTCCGGTCATAGCGGTGTTGGCGATCTTGAGGAGAAGCTCGACGTCGCCTATGTCGATCTTTGTTGCCATGCTTTTGAGGATAATGTCCGCTTCCTCTGCTGCAATCTTGTAACCAGATGCGATAACTGTTGGGTGCACGTTTGAGTCAAGGAGGTTTTCTGCCCTCTTGAGGAGCTCGCCTGCTATCACTACTGCGGTCGTTGTCCCATCGCCGACTTCATCGTCCTGGGTTTTTGCGACTTCCACAATCATTTTTGCTGCAGGGTGTGCAATATCCATTTCTTTAAGTATCGTTGCACCGTCATTGGTGATAACGACATCCCCGAGGGAGTCAACGAGCATTTTGTCCATCCCACGTGGGCCGAGTGTTGTCTTCACAGTCTCAGCTACAATTCGTCCAGCAAGGATGTTCATCCTCTGTGCGTCTCTACCGATAAAGCGCTGTCCGCCCTCTTCGGTGACATTCATTGGTTGTTTCATTTGAGCCATTTCACTTTCACCCATTTTAATAGTCATTGTGAATTTACCCCATTGGGTACAGTATTTTAGGGATTTACCATGATATAAAAAGTTTTTGGTTTTACTAATAAGTAAACATACAAAGAGTTAATTTAATCATCATCCGACTCGTCCTTGCGCTCCTGAACGACTTCAAGCATGGAATCCGTGTCCGTAACTTTTCGCATCTCGTCCAGCTGAATGATGGGGACTCCCTGGATTGTCCGTTTAGCGACAGGTGAGCTAAATACAAAAATAGCGTCTTTTTCCAGAAGTGTCGCGAGTTCGTGTACAACATGTATGCGGCGCTTGACACTCCGTATGTCCATGTCACTTATGCCCGTTAGCATGAAGAGGCGGGGGCTGCGCTCAGGTTCCTTAACCACGGCGTCAAACGGGGTGCGATTCGTCGGGTGTACGGCAAGACCTATGTTATCAAACATCTTGTAAACATCTTTTTCTAGTGCTGAGCGCGGGGCAACCCGTGGGGCCTGCTCGTCGCATTCGATGTCCCGCTTGATGGACAATGGTTTTATGATGGGGGTGTCAAGCATCTCTTCTAGCCGCAAGGCGACCGTTATGTCTATGCCGCGGCTCGACCGCTCGTATTCGTAAAGTGTTGAGCGGGATATGCCAATCTCCTTGGCAAACTCTGTGAGGGAGTACCCCATGTTTTCCCTGAGCTTTTTGAGTATCTCGCCTTGGATATGCACGTAGAGGCCACCCCGATCTGCGTATACTAGGGGGGGCTCATTGTTGACCATGATGTCCTCGAGCGTCTCGATGCTTAGTACAGGTATGTCTTCGCGGGAATGGATGACACCCCTGTGTATTGGATCTGTTTTAGTGCGGTCGCTGATGATAAGGGGATGCGCCTTGAAGTAGTGGCACAGGCTCTTGAGGTCCTGAACGTACTCAGGGGACATGTTGTCAACGTTTGGAGAAACCTTTATGAGAAAAACGGAGGTTTTGCCACGGGCTATCATGTCATAACAGGCGCGGATATTGCACAATGATGTCTCAAACCCTGCCTTTTTGAATAAGACCGCTGTTTCTTGCGTGAGGAGTTCACGCTCATTGCCCATGGGTAACTTTAAAATTGTGCTGCATTAAAAATATTCCTATGTATATAGGGCTTGACGACACAGATTCGCGTGAGGGCATGTGCACAACGTATCTTTGCACGCTGATACTGCGGGAACTTCGGGGCGTGGCAACGGTTGTCGGCCTTCCCCGCCTGATACGGCTCAATCCCAATATCCCATACAAGACACGGGGCAACGGTGCGCTCTGCTTTGAGGTACACGGCGACTATGGACAGGTATGGGACATAGTGATGGACCTTATTTCCGCCACAGCCATGGGGGGGTCCGAAACGAATCCCGGCGCGGTCTTGCTGCGCGGTCGTGATGTGCCGCCTCAGCTTTCCTCGTTTTACCGTCGTGCGCTCCATGAAGAAATACAAATCGAGGAAGCAAAATCCTTGGCATACGACGTGGGGGCATCCATCTTTTTTGCAGGTACGGGGAGGGGCCTTATCGGGGCGCTCGCTTCTCTGGGCGCAGATCTCTCCTACCATACATTCGAGCTTATCGCATACAGGGAGCTTGGTGCCATCGGCACCCGCCGACATGTCGATGGGCAGGCGGTACAAGCGATGGACCGGGCGTATTCGCCGCTGATATTTGATTCATTCGACTGGAAGAACAATTACGTTGCCATCGCCCCGAATGCTCCGTGCCCCGTGTTGTACGGATTGCGCGGCGTAGATTCCGAAATGCTGTATGATGCCGCCTCCCGGCTGCAGACCGAATCAATTTCCATGAGCCAGCTGTTTATCACCAACCAGGCGACAGATGCCCATATCGAGCGGAAGTCCATATCCAACATCGTAGAATACAACTCCGTGCGAGTTGAGGGCACGGTGTCCGAGAAGCCCCATTTTGAGCACAAGGGTCATCTTTTCTTTTCAATGGATGACGGCACCGGGTCAATCATATGTGCCGCATACGAGCCTACGAAGGAATTTAGGGCTGTCGTTAAGGCGCTTATGCCCGGTGACAGGATTGCTGCGTACGGGGGGGTCAAGTCGACACCATATGGGCTTACCCTCAACCTGGAAAAGATGCAGGTGCAGTCCCTTGGGCGTATCCAAATGCCGATTGTCCCGTCATGCTGCGGAAAGTCGATGCAGTCTGTCGGAAAAGGCAAAGGATACCGCTGCAGGCTGTGCGGTGCCAGGATTGCATCCGAAAAGGTCATCCATAGGAATGTTGGCCGTTCCCTATCCCTTGGCTGGTACGAGGTGCCTGTCATCGCACGTAGGCACCTATCGAGGCCGCTTTCGCTCGACCCATGCACCTGCCCTGAAAATGATGGATAGAATTATAATGCCGCATGCCGCAATGCTACCCATGGATGACAAGCTCTATATCGTGGACATGAAGGACGGCATGGCAGTCGATACCGTAGTTGTTGTTGCGGAAAAAGAGCTTCTTGACTTCAAGTCAAAGCCCGGGCGGTACCTTCAGGTCAAGTTCAAAGACCGGTCTGGCGAGATATGGGGCAAGTGCTGGGATGGCGCTGAGGATGCGTCCGAGCGATTCAATATCGGTGACGTGGTACGGTTGCGGGCAAATGTCACATCGTACAATGGCCATGTGCAGATTCTTTTCACCCCCGCTGGCGTGCAGCGTATCGAAGATTACGACATCGCCTTTTTTATCAAAAGCACCAATGCAGATGTGGAAAAGCTGTATGCAAAGATACAAAGTGTCATATCCGCTTTTTCAAACAGCCATTTGAAGGGGCTTATGAGCAAGTTTTTTGATGATCCGAGATTCAAGGAGCGATTCATCAACGCCCCTTGTGCCAAATCTCACCATCACAACTATCTGGGGGGCCTCATAGAGCATACCTACTCCGTCATGGTAATATGCAATATGATGTCGCGCCAGTATCCACGTCTTGACAAGGAGTTGCTTTTATGTGGCGCCATCCTTCATGACATCGGCAAAATGCCCACATACGATGTCGGTGTGCTTATTGATCTTACCCCAGAAGGTGGCCTTTATGACCATGTCGTGATGAGCTACGATGCGGTCAGGGACATGATTCGGTCATGCAGCGACTTTCCGATAGACCTCGAGCGACGGCTGCTGCATATGATCTTGTCACACCATGGGAAGAGGGAGTGGGGCGCCCCCGTCGAGCCCATGATTCCTGAGGCAAGCGTCCTTAGCAATGCGGACTACCTCGACTCACAGACCAACGAGTTTTTAAAGGTTCAACAGGAGCTGGACGTTGAGCGGAGCACCGTATGGAGCGGGTATTCCCGAAAACTGAACAGATATCTCTATTTGGGTGAGCGTAAGTGAATTATGACTACAAGATGGTGATTCTTGTCCGCAGGGACCTCAATCTATCAAAAGGCAAACTTGCGGTCCAGGTGGCCCACGCCGCTGTCACCTGCACATTCCAGGCAGAGGAATCGAAAAAAGAGTGGGTTAAGCACTGGATGCACGAAGGACAGAAAAAGGCGGTGCTTTCCGTAGATGACAAGACGCAGCTAATAAAATATTTCATGCTTGCGAAAACGGCTGGCCTCCCCACGCACATGATACAGGACGCCGGGCACACGGAAATTCCACCTGGCACCACGACAGTTTGTGGCATCGGGCCTGCACCTGAACATGAAATAGACAAGATAACAGGCGCGCTCAAACTGTTGTGAGGCAGTATCATCCCTCAGGAATGTTTATAAATTTACAGATTATTGATAGCAGTGATGAGAGCAATAGTGGGACCTAATTCGGAATTGCTGGAAAAAATATCTGTTGATTTGGAGATACCGCACATACCTATGGAAATGCGGATATTTCCGGATGGTGAGGTTTGCCCCCGCATATCATCTGTGGAAGGATATGATGTGGCATATATTTTCAATCAGCTTGATTATATGTCTTTTAATCCCAACAGGTGCCTGATGGAATATTACTTGGCTG
>CAYSZY010000035.1:0-13998 GCA_964435645.1 uncultured Thermococci archaeon
GTTACAAGAATTATGTACGGTAATCCTCCTTAACAGGGTACATTTTTCTCCGTTCCAATCGCTCAACGATTGGAAATGATGCTTTGTCAAGCGCCGAGAGCACGGGCACGGTAACAAGCGCAGACACTGTCCCAAGGACGATGCGCTCGACAGGGTAAATAAAGAGCACGCCCCGGTACATGTCTGCGGTAAGGTTGAAGATGGGAATCGCTATTATCGAGCCGGTAAGCTGGTCACACAGCAGCCCCATGGTACAGTATAGGACAAGAACTGCGGTCTTCCTGCCCCGGGCAAGCGATCGCCAGCCCCCCCAAAGGGGGCGCATGGCCAGCAGAGCGACAATCCCGGCCACGTGGAGATAGGGGTAGTACCACACCTGGCGGCCCACCGGGAACGCGTACCAAACCGCGACGACTGCCAGAGTGACGAGAACGCCCTCACGCTCCCTGCCCCAAATGAGCAGCGCCGTTACCAGCGCACCCACCGTCGCGGGTACAAACATCGGAAATGACCCCCCTTGGCCTGTAAGGAACTGGCCGGCAAAGGAACCTGCGAATGCCGTAATGACGCCGAGGACGGGCCCCAGTATGATCGCAACGAGCTGCAAGGCTACAGAGCCCATGGAAAACTGGTAGCTGGTGGCGCCCACAACGGGCGTAAGCTTGATATAACCAGCAACGATGATAAGGGCCGCCATGGTTCCCATGATGGCCACGTCGCTACCACGTAACTTCATGACAAATCACTTTATGTATTAAATTACAACTCAATGTAATAAGTTACATCAAATAATATAAATATTTTACGGTACAACATCAACCATGGCTGAGCAATGTATCGCATTCGGGTCGGTGGGCCAGGAAGTATTCCCCTATGTGCTTTTCCTCCCCACCAACAGGGAAAAGCTGGTAAGCCTGCTTAACAGCGTATTCGGGAGCACGGCAAAAATAGAGATACTCAAGGCGATACCCGCCTGCGGGGATACGCGGATATACCAGAAAGACCTTATCTTGTCGCTCCCCTACTCCAACAAGACCATACTAAAAAATCTCAAGGGCCTCTGCGAGCACGGCGTGCTTGTGGAAAACATGGAAAAGCAGCAGGGGAAGAAGGACGTGTGGGTCAAGTACTACGAGCCGGCTGAAAAGATGATGTGGCTTGTGCTGCTTTTCAAGGATCCCAGTGAGCTTACCAACATGCCGCACATCATCCTGCAGCTTGCGTCACTCTACTACAGCAGCCTCAGGGACATGGCAAAGACTTTTGGTGTGGGCGATTCAGAAATACATGCCGCCATGGGGCTATCGGGCAGCTGATGCTATTTTTATGATGTCGCCGTCGGCAAGCTCGTAGTCCTCAGCGATGCGCCTGCCTGTGCGCACATTAAGCGCATAGATGTAGTTTTTTGCGATATCGCTATGGATTTTTTCTGCAAGATTCATTGGGGTAGACCCGCGGCGAAGCAGCAGCGCGTCGGGGAGCACGGCACCCTTGCCGTCGGCAAGGTGCTTTTCATTTTCCACGGGATAGACTACGATGCGGTCAAGAATGCCAAATATGGACGTGTTGATGCACTGTTGCACGCCCGTGCCACCCCATGTCTTCATGATGGAGCGCACACGCTCAAGCGCCTCCGCCTGCTTGGATGACACCGTGCCTGTTATCTCGAAGTCCGCGGCACCGGGAATGTACTCTATAAGCGACGCATCCCGCGCCTTTTTGAGCAGAAGCTCCGCGCCGGCGGAAACCGGTACAACGTGCTCGTGGGCGCCCTGGATGCAGCGAATCTGTTCCTTGTCGGCAACGTCGGCCTTGTTTGCGGCAATGATGATAGGGCGTGTTTGCGCCCGAATGGTAAGTGCAAAGTTGAGGATATCCTCAGCTGACCATTTTTTCGGTTGTTCAGGGTCGAGGTCATTTTTTCGAAATGCACGATACACGTCCTCCTCGCTGATGCCGATTCCCGAGAAGTTCTCAGATATTATCTGATAGATGTTCTTTTTGGTAAGCGCAATCTTGCGCGACACTTTTTCCCAGTGTTTCGAGAAGAGGTTGCTGAACCACAGGTCTATCTCGCGCTCAAGAAATGCGATGTCGTCGAGAGGGTCGTGGGTACCCTTCCTGATAAGATTGCCACCCTCGTCCGTGGCGCCTGAAGCGTCGACAACGTGTATAAGAACGTTTGCACGGCTGATATCATCGAGAAACTGATTGCCAAGGCCCTTTCCCAAGTGGGCGTCGGGCACGATTCCCGCAACGTCGATAATCGTCGTCGGCACGAGCCTAGTGCCACCTATGCACTGTGCATTTTTTGGATTGCATACCACATCGAAGTCCCTGCAGGGGCATGGTGCGGTAACATACGTAACCCCGGTGTTCGATGCGATTGTAGTAAAGGGGTAATTGGCCATTTCCGCAGCACCGTGCGTGCAGGCGTTAAAAAAGGTGGACTTTCCCACATTCGGTTTTCCCACAATTCCAATTTCCATGGCGAGACGCTCCGAACACAACGTGCCTGCACCAGCTATAAAAATATGACCCTCGGTGTGTATGCAGGAAAAACGCTATATATTTATGATATCAGGTATATGATGCGTAAAAAGAAGCAGGGAACGTGATATGATGAAATTATTGCCAGCAGGGTCATGGCACAAGAAGCATGCCAAGATGGGTGCCTATGGCGCATGGGAAATGCCGATATGGTACGAGAGCGCCGTGCAGGAGCACGTGGCGGTACGAAACAGGGTCGGGGTATTTGACGTCTCCCATATGGGGGAAATACTCGTGACAGGGGATGATGCGCTCAGGTTCCTGCAGTGGGTAACCACAAATGACATAGAAAAACCGCCGCCGATTTCAGGCACCTACGCACTCATACTCAACGAGCGGGGGGCCATTAAGGACGAGACGCTTATCTACAACATGGGCAGCGGGACATACATGATAGTCTGCGATGCGGTCGCGGTGGAAAAGGTCATGGCCCACCTCAGGATGGTCTTAGCTACGATAAACACATTCGGCAAAGCTGATGTGTCGCTTGAGAACAAGACCGACGAGATGTGCCTCTACTCTATCCAGGGGCCGCGCGCGTCGGAGCTGTGCACAGGCCTTTTTGGAATCGACATCGACGCCATGTGGTGGTTCCAGGCGCAACGAACAGCGTACCGGGGCATCGAGCTCATCGTTTCGAAATCGGGGTATACGGGTGAAAACGGATTCGAGCTGTTCTTTGAGCATGGTTCAAAAGCCATGGCACTACAGATTTGGGAAGACATCCTCCAGAAAGGAGCGCATTACGGCATCGTGCCATGCGGCCTGGGGGCGCGCGACAGCCTGCGCATGGAGGCAGGGTATACACTTTACGGGCAGGACACCACCGAGCATATGTCGCTTTCCACCGACATAGACCATGTCACGCCGATTGAAGCGGGGCTCTCGTTTGCCCTGTACATGGAAAAGGAATTTATTGGGAAGGATGCACTGGTACTCCAGAAACAAAGGGGTGTGGGCCAGCGGCTGGTTCACCTCCTTATCGACGACAAGGTCATAGCGCGGGCCGGAGACGAGCTTGTCTGCAATGGCGCCGCCGTTGGCACCGTGACAAGCGGGACAAAGTCGCCCGTCCTGCACAAGTCGATAGCACTTGGGCTTCTTGACTCGTCCTGCGTCCAGAAAGACGTAGGCATACGGGTCCGAGGGAAAGTTCATGCCGCACACATCATCACGCCACCATTCTACAATCCAAAGGAATACGGGGCGTACCGAGAGGGATAACATGAAAGTTGGAGAATTCGATATTATGGGCTCCTTGCACTACACCAGGGAGCACGAATGGTTGCGTAAAAAAGGGGACGGATGGGAACTTGGCGTCTCAGACTACGCCTCGAAGGAAATGGGCGATGTCGCATTCGTAGAGCTTCCCGACGTGGGCGCCACGGTAAAAAAAGGAAATATCCTCGTGGAAATCGAGTCTGTCAAAGCAGTATCGGAAGTGCTTGCGCCGTGCGACGCAGGAGTGACCGAGGTAAACGGCGAGTTGGAAGACCGGCCGGAGGAAGTAAATGAGTCACCGTACAAGGCTTGGTTGGTCAGATTCACCGGTGATGTCGACGAGGCGTTGCTCATGGACGCGCCCGCCTATGCTGCATACCTGGAAACGCTTTAACTGCAGGGAGTAAGCGCTATGGACACCGTCTCCCACTCATTTATTAAAGAGGGTTCCATAGAAAAGCGGGCCTACCAGGAAAAGATCCTCGGCGCCATATCACGGCAAAATGCACTCGTTGTGCTCCCCACTGGGTTGGGAAAGACGATAATAGCCGCCATGCTTTGTGCCCACGTACTGGCCACAAAAGGCGGAAAGACACTCATTTTGGCACCAACAAAACCGTTGGTGCTTCAGCACAGGGACACCTTCGCACGGGTAATGAACGTTCCAGAAGACACCCTTGCCGTCTTTACAGGGGCGACGCCACCTGCTAAACGGGAGAAGGGATATGGTGACGCGACCATAATCTTCGCAACACCGCAGGTCATAGAAAACGACATCATTGCGGGAAGGATATCACTTGCTGGCATCACGCTGCTTATCGTCGATGAGGCGCACCGCGCAACAGGGGACTATGCATATGTCTTTATCGCCGAAAGATACCGCCACACACACACTGGCGGGACTGTTCTGGGGATTACCGCATCTCCGGGGTACGACCGGAAAAAAATCAAGGAAATAATGTCCAATCTCGGCACGGAAACACTCCATATCGAGCAGGAGGACTCGCCAGATGTCTTACCGTACGTACAGCCCGTCGACGTCGAGTGGGTCAAGGTACCCTTTCCCAAGTCCCATGAGCATGCCCGAGACCTGCTAAGGGCGGTCTACGAGGATAAGGTCACAACCCTTCTCAAATTCAGGCTGACGACAAAACCCCGCCAATACATCAACAAGCGCGACCTCCTGGCCATGGGGGAACAGCTTCGGGCGAAAGTTGCCCGGAAGGGGGCCCATGCAGGAGACGTGTATGCTGGCATCAAGGCACAGGCGGCGGCCATAAAGATTTCACACGCCATCGAGCTCCTGGAAACGCAGGGCGAACAGTCAATGCTCGCATACTTCGGAAAGATGAAATCCCAGAAGAGCAAAACTGCACAGGAACTGCTTGGTGACAAGCGGGTCAGGGAAGCGATAACCCATGTAGGGAAGCATGAGGCGCTCCATCCAAAGATAGAGGCGGTCATAGGATTGCTTGGCGGCCTGGGACCCGGCCAGAAGGCAATCGTATTTTCCCAGTTTCGCGACACGACGCTCCAGATAATGGAGGCTTTGACTGGGGTCGAGGGGATACTGCCGCTCAGATTTGTCGGGCAGGCAAGCAGGGGTGCCGATGAGGGATTGAGCCAAAAACGCCAGAAAGAGCTGCTTGACCAGTTCCGGTCGGGCGCGTACAACGTGCTTGTCGCCACGTCCGTGGCGGAGGAGGGGCTTGACATACCCAGCGTGGATATGGTCATTTTCTTTGAGCCTATCCCATCCGAGATTCGCACCATACAGCGACGAGGAAGAACGGGGAGGCGCCACGCAGGGCGGGTCGTCGTCCTTACCACTGAAGGGACTTTGGACGAGGCATACTACCACGTTGCGAAAGAGAAGGAGAAAAAGATGCGGACGCTGCTTTACAGGCTGGACGGGTCCCCCGCCCCGCGCACGAAGCAGGACCTGCCATCACAGGCACAGCTTGATGCGTTTGTGAGGGCAGAACCGGCCGCGTGCGCCATCATTGCAGACGTTCGTGAGAATCCCCAGATGCTCAAGGCACTCTCTGGCTCCGTAGCGCTAGAGGTCCGTAAGCTCGATGTCGGGGACTATGTACTGTCTGACCGCATCGGCGTAGAGCGCAAATCATCAGAGGACTTTGTGCGTACGCTCTTTGACAACAGGCTGTTCGAACAGCTTGGGGCGCTTAAGAAGGCTTATGAAGTACCGCTGCTTGTTATCGAGGGGGAGCGGACATTCACGGCGCACGATGCACATGCGTCATCCATCCGGGGGGCCATAGCCACCATAGCCACAGAGATGGGAATAGGAATCATACATACGTCATCCATGGAAGAGACCGCAGCTTACCTCATCCTCCTCGCACGAAGGGAACAGGAAGGGCGCAAGGCGGTACCGCGCGCACGAGGCGACAAGCGGGAGCGCGACATGCGCTCGCAGCAGGTCTTTATCGTCGAGGGGCTTCCGGGTGTTTCGGCAAAGCTCGCCCGAAGACTGCTCGAGCACTTCGGCTCGGTTGCTGCCATTGCCAGCGCATCGGCAGAAGCGCTTACGTCAGTGGAGGGCATTGGTCAAAAGACAGCTGAAAGGATACGTGATGCGCTTGACGCCACCTATGCCACATAAAGGGGGTGGGACCAAAGTTCCGGTGACGAGCCGGGACCCTTTAAAGCCCCCCTGCACTGACTACAGCTCCATAAACTCCTTTGGCGCCGTCGTGAGAATCTTGTAACCCGACTTGGTGACAAGGATGTCGTCCTCGATCCTCACACCCCCATATCCGGGAAGGTAGACGCCCGGCTCGACGGTCATGACCATCCCCGGCTCGATGACGCCCTCCTCGGTGGGGGAAAATCGAAGGTCCTCGTGCACGGACAATCCAATTGAGTGCCCAAGGCTGTGGATGAACCTGCCCTTGAACTGCGTCGAGTCGATGAATCTTGCAACATTTTCATGTGGAGCCCTCATAGGTTCGCCGGGCAAGACGGAGTCAAGCCCGATTTGCTGGGCCTCAAACACGGTCTCATACATATCACGGTCGAGTTTAGACGCCTTTCCGAAAAAGAAGGTTCTCGTGACATCAGACACATAGCGCTTGTAAACGGCCCCGAAGTCAAAGAGCGTGAATTGATTTTTTTCCAGCGTGTCACGTCCGGCCATGTAATGCGGCTCGGCTGCATTTTTCCCAAATGATGATATGGTAGTAAACGAGGGGCAGTCGGCCCCATTCCTTTTCATGGTATACTCTATCTCTGCAGCGACCTCGTCCTCCCTGACCCCGTCACGTATGAACGAGGGTATCATGGATGCGACCTTTGATGCGATATCGCAGGCACCGGATATCCGTGCAATCTCCCCCTTGTCCTTGATGCCCCTCGCCTTGCTGATGGCCCCCTCGCAGTCCACAAGCTCCGCTGAAGGCGCCAAAACCTTGAGAAGAAGTGCGCCCTTGTACAGGAGCCCGCTACTGTTTACGCCGATGCGCGTAAAGCCGGAGAGGCGCTCTGCGATGAGGTCGTGATACTCCTTTCGTGAAGAAAAGACCGTGTAGGGAACAGAACCCTTGGACGCGCTGGTCTCCTCAAGGGCGGATACCAGGGCCTCACTCGATCCGTCAGGGTACAGGAAAGCGATGCTGTTCTCAAAGAGCCCAGTCTCATATCCCGTCACATAAAAAAATGTGATGTCAATCAGGGGGTCTATGCCGTTATAGATGACGATAACGTCGAGCTGCCTTTCGACAAAAGAGAAAATACGTTCGATCCGTTCCTTCATACATCCCTACCGATTCAAAACCTTTTTAATCTTTTGATGGGCAGAATCTATCATTATGGGCTATGAGATAATCGAGCACCCCGCAGACATTGGATTTAGGGTTTGCTGCCCGACACTCGAGGACGCGTTTGCGGATGCAGGGCTGGCGCTCTTCTCCATCATGGCATCGGGCGGGGATGGCACCTGCAGCGAATCCCGGCGTGTCGACCTCTCCGCAGAGGACCTTTGCGCGCTACTTTATGATTTTTTGGAAGAACTGCTTATCCTCTTTGAGACAGAGGACTTTTTCGGGTTCTCGGCATCCGTGCGCATACGAAGGGATACTGCAGCAGTCTCGCTTTCGGCAACGATATCGGGCACGGCCATGGAGGGGCCCACCTGGTGCAGGTCCCATGGGGTCAAGGCAATTACTTACCACCAGATGCGCATCTCTGAGGCAGAAACCGGTTGTACCATAGAGGTCATCGTCGACGTATAGGGTGCGCTTCAGCTTTGCCGATCCACCCGCCACGGCCCACTACGCATAATAAGCGGCTCATAGTACCATTATCTTTAAAAACCGCCGCTAGAATGTACCATTAACAAGGTGTAATGATGGATACCAAGACTCGCCACAATTTCAAGAAACAGCTTGATTTTCTCAAAAAGATCAGGGGTCGCCATACCGAGTTGGTATCTGTGTACATCCCCACGGGATATGAAATATCCAAAGTAGTGCAGCAGCTGCGGGATGAGCAGGGAACGGCGACCAACATCAAGTCAAAGTCGACCAGGAAAAACGTGCTGGGCGCACTGGAAAAAGCATTGTCACATTTACGATTATTTCCCCGAACCCCTGAAAACGGGCTTGTGCTGTTTTCAGGAAACATTTCGCAAAAGGAAGGAGTTGCCGACCTGCAGCTCTTTTCAATGGAGCCACCGGAACCCATATCTATCCGTATCTACCGGTGTGACCAGGAATTCGTCTTAGAACCGCTCTACGACATTATTGCTGAAAAGAACTTCTACGCGCTCATTATCATTGAGCGGAACGAGGCGACCATAGGGATGCTGCGCGGCAAGCACATCGAGATGCTGGAGCACCTCACCTCGGGCGTACCGGGAAAATCCCGCGCAGGCGGCCAGTCATCGGTCCGATTCGCCCGCCTCAGGGAAGAGGCGGCAAAGGAATTCAACGTGCGTATCGGAGACCATATCAACAGGCACTTCCACGGCCTTGAGGGCCTTAGAGGCATCATTGTCGGCGGACCCGGCATGACCAAACAGGTCTTTGTGGACGGCGACTTTCTCCATTACGAGTTGAGAAACAAGATCCTCGGTACCCTCGATACGGTCTATACGGAGGAGTACGGCCTACGAGAGCTTGTGGAAAAGGCGGAAGATATCCTTAGCGAGCTCGATATAATAGAGGAGAAAAAGATCATGGCCCGATTCTTTAATGAGCTTATCCATGAGACGGGGCTGGCCGCCTACGGCGAAAAGGAGGTCAGGCACTACCTGATACTCGGTGCCGTCGACATGGTCCTGCTTTCGGACGACCTCGACATGTCGCGTGTCACGGTAACCTGCCAAAACTGTGAATATGAGAAAAATCTGACCCTGGACTCTATGGCGATACTCCGGCTCAAAGAGGAGCTTTCATCACAGCAGTGCCCCGAGTGTAGCAACATCCGCCTGGCGGTGTCCGAAGAGGCCGACCTCGTGGAAGAGCTTTCGGAACTGGCGGAGCAGACCAATGCAGGCACCTATATCGTCTCGACGGAAACGGAGGAAGGCAGGCAGCTCATGATGGCGTTTGGGGGTATTGCAGCGATTTTAAGATACGCAGGAGAGAGTTCAACATGATTAAGACACAGTTGCGGGCCTACGTCTCCGGACTTACGGGCAGGAAGGACATCACCATCGATGTCCCGCCGAACCCCGCCATGGGCGACTATTCGTGCGCCGTAGCGTTCCAGATAGCCAAGGAAAACCATCAAAATCCCATGGACGTCGTGTCCGGCATCATCACACAGATTAACGAATCCCTGCCACCCATGGTCAAAAAAGTCACAAATGCAGGGCCGTACATCAATTTCTTTGTTGACATGGCCGCTTTTTCCAAAAAGGCGCTCGGCACCATTTCAAGGGAGGCGGACGCATACGGAATGCTCCCTGCAAACGGGATGCAGGCAATCGTTGAGCATACCTCTGTCAATCCCAACAAGCCGCTCCACATGGGCGCTGCACGAAACTCCATCCTCGGGGACGGCATCGCGCGGCTCCTGCGCGCCGCCGGCTACACCGTCGAGGTCGAGAACTATATCGACGACCTTGGAATACAGTTTGCCGAAGTCTTTTGGGGCATACTCAAATTCGGCGATGATGCAACGGAAAAATACGACCACTTCCTCGGAAAGCTCTATATCAGGGTGCACGAAGGCCTTACGCCCGACATCGAGCGCGACATCAAGCTGCTTAACAAGGAGATTGAGGACCCTTCCTCTGACAAGTCACCATACGCCCGCGCCATTGTAGAAAAGTGCGTCAGGGCACAAAGCGAGTCGCTGGCAGCGCTGGGAATCGCCCACGACCTGCTGGTCTGGGAAAGTGACATCGTGCACGCCGGCCTCTTCAAAGAGACCTTCACGAGGCTCCGGGAAAGCGAAGACATCGTGCTTGAGGAGGACGGCCCCCTCGCAGGATGCTTGGTCATGAAGCTTGGAAGGGTGTTTCCCAACATGAAAAATCCCGATAAGGTGCTGATACGCTCAGACGGAACGCCCACTTACACGGCAAAAGACATCGCACTGCAGATGTGGAAGTTCGGGTTGCTAGAAAATTCGCTGCACTACCGCGAGTGGAAGGACGGCACCATGACCTCGAGCGCCAACGGGGCAGAGATGGACTTCGGGAAGGCGGACCTTGTCATCAATGTCATCGGTTCCGAACAGTCGTATCCTCAAGAAGTCGTCAAGCGCTCGCTCAAGCTGCTCGGGTATGAAACGGAATCGGACAACTCGTGCCACATGGCCTACGAATTTGTCACGCTTCCCGGGGACTCGTTCTCGGGCCGCAGGGGCACGTGGATAGGCTACACGCTCGACGATGTTATAGAGGCGGGGCACAAAAAAGCGCTTGAGGAGATAACGCGTCGTAGGCCAGAGCTGCCCGACGAAGAAAAGCGCCGCATCGCATCGGCGCTCTCGACGGGGTCAATCCGCTACAACATCATCAAGTACGCACCGGAGAAGAAAATCGTCTTCAGGTGGGACGACGCACTCAATCTCGAGGGGGACTCATGCCCCTACATCGAGTACGCGCATGCGCGGTGCTGCGCAATTCTCCGGAAAGCGGAATATGCGCCGGTCCGGCAGGAATACCGATACGGACACCAGAAAGAGCGTGAGCTGCTCAAGGCGCTTTCGGAGTTCCCCGAAGTCGTTGCGTCTGCCGCACGGGAAAAGCGCCCGAACTTTGTGACTAAATACATAAACGACATCGCGCTTCGATTCAACTCGTTCTACAACGAGCTGCAGGTCATCGGGTCCGAAACAGAGCGGGACCGTCTCGCGCTTGTGGATGCAACGAGAATCGTGCTTGCCAACGGCCTTCGCCTCCTCGGTATCGAGCCGCTCGAAGAGATGTGAGGTGCCGACATGGACACCCACGCATTGCGCGAGATGATGGTACGCCTTGACGAAACACTGGTGATAGCCACATCTCGCGGCGTGCTCGACTGTTCACTTCAGGCCCGTCACGCATACTACCTATCGGCATACAACCTTGCAAAGAGAGGTCATGCCGTCGAGGTACTCTCCGAACGGGACGTCAAAGGCGCCGATCTCTACCTTCCCAACACATCCGCCCGGATAGAGGTCAAATATGCCACAAGAAAGGCAAACGGTTCATGTGTGGTGTCGCTTGGTAATGGCTCATCGCTATTCAATAAATCGTTTGACTACCTAGTTGCCGTCGTCTACGGAAGGGAACGCCCCGATGAGGTACAGGAAGCGTATGTCTTTTCTTTTGGGGAGATAGAGGGTTTGCTGGATGCTAGCAAGGCGGGTACGAAGGGATTTTCCTCCACCCCGTATTCACTCTATTTTGCAAAGGACCTTGCCACATACAAAAAAAAGCTCGCACGCGACCGCTTGCCGCGCACCCGTGTCGAGGATACGCTCAACAGCGACCCGGTGAGGTTCCGACGCGCGTGGGAAAAAATACCTCTGCTACTCGAATAATGCTGGTATCTCATGATACGTGACATACTCGACGTTCTGCGTGTCGAGGTAGTCAAGCAGTTCAGAGAGCATATCGTACGTGGTGTCACCACAGATGCGGTCCCACCTCTCATGGCCAGTTTCCATATCACAAAACTCCCACGGGTGGAATCCGACTACAACGAGCTTTACATCCCTTCCTTCCTGGTCGGCAAGCACATATTCGTACGCATCGATAAGCGTGCCGCCGCTATAAAAAAAGGTGTAGAGATGGTACGGCCCGTTGCTTACCGGAACGCGCAGGATTTTCATATCCCCCTCCAGCACCCACTCATCTGGGGAGGGGTGGTACGGATATGACGACAGCTTTGTTGCAGACCCTTCCGTCGTATAACCCAGCGACTCGAGGATATGCATGAGCGCGGTGCTCCCCGAATGGTACGGTGACCGGAACGAAACGATGTTTTCCCGCGTAATCGCCTCGAGCAGGGCGGTGGTTACGAGAATACGTGCCTTAAGCATCGCGTCGGGAAGTGCATACAGCGCTTCCTGGTGGTACATCGAGTGGCAACCGATCTCATGGCCCTGTGACAAGGCGGATACCACACCGGGGCGTTCCCGCGCTACGTTGCCAGTTACAAAAAACGTTGCGGAGACGTCATGTGCATCGAGCAGGCCAAGCAACCGTGGCAGGCCCTCGTCGATTCCGCGGTATGTGTCCATGTACGGGGGGTAGTCGCGCTCGGTGTCGACGGTGATTGCAACATATACCACATCCCCCCGTGATGCGCCATACTGCGAAGACAACGTGAATGCAGCAATGGCAAGTAAGGCTAAAAGTACAGGTATTGCGAGATATTTGCGATTCATGCGCTCACCGATGTTCCATATATTTCATAAAGGCATATATAAAGATACGCGTCTGTCCAAGCAAAAATGTTATAATTAGGTATTAGAACATACTAATATAAAAACAGCGCCCCCTCAATGTTCTCTGTATCGGTATTCACAACAGCGCACGCAGCAAGACCGCAGAAGCAGATCTTACCTCACGAGGCGGATTCCGACACACAATGCGGGGCGGGAAGGGGGGCGAATCAATCCTTATGTCGTCGACATCATGCGTGAAGACGGCATAGGCCATGGGAAACGGGCACACAGGCCGTTGGCGCGGTACTGCACAGCGGCGCCACGTTTGATGTGGTCATTATGTTGTGAGGTAATACGGCAAAGGGGGCGGTGCCCGATATTTCCTGGTTGCAAAACACGCCTGTACCGGCCCTTTCCAGACCCTTCGTCATTTATTGGGGCACCCAATGAAATATGTGTACAGACGCGCGCGGTCATGGCATGAATAATGCAAATGTCAAAGAGTACCTTGCGTCATGGTGAATACGATGGGAACGTACAAAACAGTATTGGGCAGTGCATCCGCATCAATTGTGGTGAAAAAGTCACGATTTGTCGCATACGTTTCTGCAGCGTCGACGCTCGATGAGGCGATCGGAATGCAGCGAAAAGCAATGCGGAGTGAACGCACTGCACAGCATCATGCCATGGCATGCATCGTGGGCTATGACTCCATGGAAAAGAGAAGCGACGATGACGGCGAACCCGCCGGCACGGCAGGCGCCCCGCTCCTCCGGGCATTGGCGCAGCATGGGCTTACCAATGCCGTTATCGTGGTATCACGCGTTTTTGGTGGCATAAAACTGGGTGTAGGTGGCCTTACGCGAGCATACGGGGCTGCTGCTGCAGCGGCGCTTCGCGAGGCACAAATATGCACCATGGGAAAGGCAGCCATCTTGGCCATCGAGGTGGCGCACGATATGGCTCCGCGGATGCAGCACTTCCTGATTGAGCAAGGGTATGACGTTGGATTGACCGCAACGGTCCGACATGCCGTGATACATGTTGTAGTACCAGAAAAGGACCAAGAATCCATCGAAAGGTATCTTCGCTCCGCATCGAAAAATAGTGCAAAAATCTCGATTGTTGGGGAGAGATGGGAGGAAGGCACATGAGGCGCATATTTTGGGTGGTGGTGGCGGTACTGATCGTATCGCTTTACATGTCTTTTTATTTGTTGGCAGCGGCACTCCAATGCATATACCTCAAGCGGTATGATTTCGCGGCATATTACCTTACTGTCGGGACATGCACGGGATTGCTGGCTTATTTGTTTAGTGAATATAGGCATTGGGACATAATTCAAATCCATGCCACTTGAAAAATAGATGAAAAGAACGA
>CAYSZY010000036.1:0-13750 GCA_964435645.1 uncultured Thermococci archaeon
AGAGGCATGCCAGAGGAAATACGGAAAAAGATCTTGGCTTCGCCCCCATCGACTTGGACTGAATGGTACAAGATTCCCGAGTTTAAGGTTTCAAACTCATTTTTCGTAAGAAATCTGTCAAGACACATGGACATGGTACCCTTGGAACTCCATGAAAGGATGCTCATGGGGGATGGCTATGAGCATGATGCCACCAAATGGAACGGCGATGATTTTCTTATGATCCCCATCCGCTCCAGGAGCCAGTGGGTTGGCATACTTAATGTCGACAATCCTGCAGGAGGTTTGGCGCCCACGGTGGATGATATAAAAATGCTTGAGCTTTTTGCCAATCAGGTCTCCATAGCACTACATAATGCCAATGCGTTTGAGCAACAGAAAACGTTTAGCGAACGGCTGGCTACCGAAATAGAGCGTAAGACAAAACAGCTTGAGGCGCAAAATTTAGAGTTACAGACATACATTTCCTCACTTACCCATGACCTTAAGACACCCCTCGTTTCCATTAACGCACTAATTGGTGTGCTTAAGGAGGAAGCTGGCCCTGAGCTCTCAAAGGATACATTATACCTTATAGAGCGTATTACCAGCAATGCAGACAGGATGAGTAAGATTCTTAGCGATCTCGTTTCATACTATAATTTACAAAAAAGCTCTGACCGCAAAGAGCACGTATCAATGGAGATGCTCATCAGGGATGAGTTCCAGCGTGCCCACGAAATGTCCCCCGAAAAGGATATCGAGCTTTTGCTCGAAGGTGATTTTCCCACATTATTCCAATCCAAACTGGTACTATCCATTATCTTTAGCAATCTGATGTCGAACGCTATCAAGTTTTCTAAGCCAGGCCCCGATTCCCGCGTATTGATTCGTTACGAAACATGGGATTATGAACATGTGTTTTATGTACGGGACAACGGAATAGGATTCGACATGAGATATGCGGAAAAAATATTCTTACTTTTTGAGCGATTGAGCAAAAAGCAGGCGGAAGGCACGGGGATAGGTCTTGCCACCGTGAAAAAGATGCTTGAGAAGATTGGCGGTTCTATATCTGTACAGTCCATGGAGGCTGAAGGGACCACTTTTATTGTCAGAATCCCCAAATTATAATTAAATGTCACCATGATATCTATTTATTGTAAAAATATACTTTTTTTATTTAATTGCCGTGTGGTGGCTCCAACTGTCGGCAAGGAATGAAACTTCTTTTCGGGGGCGAGATGAAAATCCATCGCAACACCTTCCCGTGGTTGTACAAACGCTTACAATCAAAAGGAGCATTTTCTACAATAAAAATGCCTTGAATTAATTTTCGGGATGGAAGCTGAGCCTCGCGGCTGCCGCCAACTACGGCGTATCAAAGGGCGTAGAAAATTCATCATCTGGAATGGCATATTATTCAGCGGTGGGGGAGTGCCAGCCAGACGAGCAAATCATGGCCCTGTGCGGGGTATACAAACCCCTTTACGGGCGAAGGGTAGTTGGCAAGCACATATCGCATATGGTATTGTGGAGGTGGACACGAAATTTCTTGTAAAAGAATCGACACATAAATATAAAAATCTTCAAACACAGAAGGCGATACAACAATATATTTAAGCCCATTAATATACCGTTTCATGTGAAAATCCAAAAAATTGAGTACATTTTCAAAAAACTCCCCCTGGACCATGCATTCATGACATCATCGGGTGGCGTTTCCAATTCAACTTGCCTATTTGTGCGATTGACCACGGAGTGTGGCCTTAGGGGGTATGGGTGTGGATACCCTACATCCCTTACAAATGAGTCTGCGCAGTCCTCGCTCTTTTTTTCTGAAAGATTTTCCCGTGAAATAATTGGGAAAAGCCCACTTAGAACAGAAAAGCATACATCTCTTTATCGTGAAATAACCTATGCCAATCCTTCTGTTTTAACAGCATTTGATACTGCCTGTTGGGATATTATAGGAAAGTACGCAAACGCTCCGCTGTATGAATTATGGGGATTTGACAAACCTAAAATTACTTCTTCTATAACAATCGGCCTCGCCTCGGTGGAAGACATGGCAAAGGATGCCAAGTTCTGGGCACGTAAAAAATTTACATCCCTTAAGGTCAAGGTCGGCCCGGACCTTGAACACAATGTTGCCGCAATTGCGGCCATTCGGGATGCGGTGGGGGGTGGCGCCTCAATACGCATAGATGCCAATGGGGCGATGGGCCTGGAATCCGCGATTGCCTTTTCAGAATCGATTGCCAACTATGATATTGAATTTATCGAGCAACCCGTGCCTGATGTGGAGGGGCTTGTACACCTTGCACACCATTCCCCTGTACGCATCGCGGCAGACGAGTCTATTACCGATCTCTATTCATTCCCCGCACTTCTTGAAAAGGGTGCGATGCATGTAGCCAATATCAAGATTAACAAGATGGGGGGCATCACAACATCCCGTAAGATGGTAAGTGTGGCAGAAGCGTATGGGGTGCCATGCATGGTGGGCTGCATGAGCGAAACGCCTATATCCATCGCCGCATCTTTGCACTTGGCTCTATCGAGCGCAAACATCACGTACGCCGACCTCGATACATTCCTGTTCCTTCAGCACACCCCTGCAACAGGCCTGAAGATACGCAAAGGCGTGCTGCAACCGACCCACAAACCCGGGTTGGGCATTGACGTTGATGGCGGGTTGTTTAAGAACGCAAAAGCCGTAGAGTATAAAAAAGTGGATAAGGGGGGTAACTAGCATTCCCCGCACATCCGGTACGGTGCGCCACCGATTAGCCACCCGCCTTGAACCTGCCATAACAGATATGTTTATAAAAAATCTTGTATAGGTTACGGAGGATAATGTGCATTTATACCTGCACCAGTATGTCGACATGGGGATTGATACATTCTTTAATCGTCACCCGAAACGCCTTGATGCAGGATTTCACAATTGAAGGGGAAGTTACGTTACACGGATTGCCCCATTACAAAAAACACTATCGTGAAGTGATAAGGCCATGGAATCTGAGGCAGGACGGACCAAAGGTGTAAGGACGCTTATGGGGGATCCAAAAAAAGCCATTATCAAGCTTTCCATCCCCATGATAGTCGCCATGTCTGTAGAGGTCTTGTATAATCTTGTTGATGCAATTTGGGTTTCCGGACTAGGTGCAGACGCGCTTTCTGCCGTAGGATTCTTTTTCCCGTTCATGTTTCTCATAATGGGGCTTTCTATGGGCATAGGGGTTGGTGCCAGCTCAGCTATTTCTAGGAGAATCGGCGCCAAAGACAAGGCGGGTGCCGATGCGGTCAGCATCCATGCCATCATGCTCACGTTCATAGTTGGAATACTCATCACGATACCTACGTATGTCCTCGCCCCCCTCATCTTCGATGTGCTTGGCGCTGATGATGTCATTGACAATACCGTGGCATACGCCCGCGTCCTCTTTGCCGGCACTATCATCATCTTTTTCATGAATGTGGCAGATAACATATTGCGTGGCGAGGGTGACACGAAGCGGGCAATGTATGCAATGGTCCTCGGTTCGGTGCTCAACATAATACTCGACCCCATTTTCATCTATGTACTTGACATGGGCGTTATAGGGGCTGCGTACGCCACCATGCTCTCCATATCCATCTCTGCGCTGCTCTTGGTATATTGGCTGTTTTTTAAGCGTGACACCTATGTGAGCATTCATGTGAGGTCTTTCCTCTATTCGCGCCATATCATGGGGGAGATACTGCGGGTGGGCATTCCAGCATCAGTCCAGCGGATGTCGATGTCACTTTCCATGCTTGTGCTCAACGGCATTGTGGTCGTTGTCGCAGGAAGCGACGGGGTGGCGGTGTATTCGACGGGGTGGCGTGTTGTCAGCCTAGCAATCGTGCCACTTTTGGGCATTGCGACGTCTGTTACCTCCGTTACCGGTGCCGCGTTCGGCATGAAGGATTATGGGCGCCTGGAAACCGCCCATAAATATGCGGTAACAACGGGATTCAAGATCGAGCTCGTGCTTGCGGCGTTAACCTTTATTTTCGCACCGCAGATAGCATCGGTGTTTACACATGCCGATACGGCAGCGCACCTAGCACCCGACATAACGGACTTTTTGCGCATCATCTGTATTTTTTATCCTACGACGTCTTTTGGCATGCAGTCATCTGCCATGTTCCAGGGAACTGGTAACGGCACCAAAGCGCTCGTTGCAACCGTCTTCAGGTCAATCATCGCGACACTGCCCGCCGCATATATCCTTGGGATTGTTGCGGGCTTCGGCCTTCCCGGAATCTGGTCGGGAATCGTCATCGGCAATGTCATAGGCAGCGTAGCAATCTATATGTGGTCCCAGCGCTACATTCGCTCCCTTAAGCAGGAGTCCGTTTCATACGCAGAGGGGTACCTGCACCTATAACGGTATTGCACCCTAAATTTCAATGGAGCCATCGCCACGGACTACATGTTTGATGATGCCCATGCCCTTAAACCGGCGAGATATGGCAAAAAAAAAAGTGGAAAAGTGGGGGCTTATTCGGCCTTTTCCACCCAAATATGTGCTACGTAATCGTCTATGGCCCATTCCTTGTAGTGGCCTGAACCATGGGCCCCAAACGTAAGCGATGTAGACCGTGTCTCGTTTGCAACGTAGCCAGCATTCGATTCAACGATGTCCCGGAAGTCGCAGTCGACAACTGTAACAATCCTGTCATCCACGTTGAGGTCGAGCTCCTTTCTCATTTCCTGTACCCTGCGGATAAGCTCTCTTGCCATTGCCTCGGAACGAAGCTCGTCGGTCAGCACCGTATCGACAAAGACCGTGCCCAGGTCGAGTGTGGAGTCCATCCACCCTTCGGGGATATGCTCTTCCATCACTACGTCATCCATGGTAAGGTGGTATCCACCAGCCTGTGCCATACCGGTATCCTGCAATGACGCTACAAGCTCCGGTTGCGGTGCGGCCAGTATGGCTTCTGCCACCTTCTTTGCTTCGCCCTTGAATCGTGGGCCGAGGTTCTTGTAGTTTGGCTTTGCCTCATAGTGGCGGCCTACCGTGCCAATGCGGATTTCCTTGGCGTTTATCTGTTCCTTGAGGACGTCCTGAAGGTCGATTACGGCCTGTCCGACTATGGGGTCATCCGACTCGATGACGATAGTTGCCACGGGCCAGCGCTGCTTGATCTCTGCTTTCTGCCGTGCATTGGCACACGCATCCACCAGTTTTCTTGCTACGGCCATCTCCCCCTCCAGTGCTATGTCCACACGGCTGCCGTCGGCGGTGGGATACGGGGCTAGATGCACCGATTCATGGCCCCCATCGAAGTTTTGGTATATCTCCTCGCTCAAGTACGGAATGAATGGCGCGGCAATCAGGGAGAGTTCCCTTAGTGCATAATGGAGCGTGTAGTACGCCGCCAGCTTGTCGGCGTTATTGCTTTCTTTCCACGTTCGGGAGCGGATGAGGCGCACGTACCATCGCGAGAGATCCTCGACGATAAAGTCCATTATGGGCCGTGTTGCGCGATGGTACATGTAGTCGTCCATCCCGGCGCGAACGTCTGTAACCAGGCTGTTTACCCGGGAGAGCAGCCAACGGTCCTCGGTGCGAAGCGCTGATGAGATCGACTCATACGACGTCGAAGTGTCGTAATCGTCAAGGGTCATGTATGTCGTCGAGAACTTGTAAACGTTCCAGAGGATTCCAATCATCCTGTGTACATTTGCTATGTCGTCCCATGAGAATTTCATGTCGTCGGAAGGCTGCTGGTGCCAGAGAGTGAAGAATCTGAATATGTCCCTCCCCTCCTTTTCGACAACCTCTTCCGGTGCGATGACGTTGCCCGTCGACTTGTGCATCGCATCACCGCTTGCGTCATAAACGAATCCATGCATCTGAACGCTCCTGTATGGGACATCGCCAAATGTTATGACCGATGAGGCCTGCTGTGCATAGAACCACTTGGTCACCTGGTCGTTTCCCTCCACAACATATGCCGCCGGCCATATTTCCTCAAACAGTGCCTTGTCGTGCGGGTAATGGAGCGAAGCCCAAGAGGCGATTGAAGAGTCGAACCATACGTCAACCGTGTCCTTGACCCTGCACATCCCCTTGCCGCAGTCGGGGCAGGTCAACACCACATCATCGACATAGGGGCGGTGGAGCTCGGGAACGGTTACGGGTGTTTCCATGCGCTCCTCCAGCTCCGCCCTGGAACCGATGCAGAGCATATGCCCGTCCTCGCACATCCAGATGGGTAGGGGCATTCCCCAGTAGCGCTGGCGGGATATGCACCAGTCCCCGACGTTTTCAACGCCGTTTTCATATCGCTTATGCACCCATTCGGGAATCCATCGTACCTTTTTGTTCTTTTCGATTATCTGGGCCTTGATACTCGTGATGTCGAGGTACCACTGCTTGGTCGACTTGAAGATAAGCGGGCTTTTGCACCTCCAGCAGAAGGGGTACTTGTGGGTTATGGTCGTGGACTTGGCCATAAACCCCTTTGCTGTAAGGTCTTTGACGATGAGCGGGTCGGCATCCTTTATGAACATGCCTTTGTACTTTGATTCGGTAAGCTTTCCCAAGTCGTCTATGGGGGAGTATGCCTCAAGGCCGTATTTCTTCCCGATCTCAAAGTCTTCGGCCCCGAATCCCGGCGCTGTATGCACACACCCTGTACCGTCCTCTAGGGTGACATGCTCACCCA
This sequence comes from uncultured Thermococci archaeon, assembly GCA_964435645.1. Classification (GTDB taxonomy): domain Archaea; phylum Methanobacteriota_B; class Thermococci; order Methanofastidiosales; family NM3; genus JAHKLV01. Next base: position 6,688 of record CAYSZY010000036.1, read on the forward strand.
GTATCACCGAATGGTACGCGGGGCTCATACCGAAAAATTCCTTCTGCATGGAATTTTCTTCCAGCAGCGGATGCTCGTATCGCCACCCTTCCATCTCTTTGCCCTTTAGGTACCCTACCACGGTGAAGTCCAGGTGAAGCTGTGAAAAGACCTGCTTAAGCAGCTGCTCGGCGACAATCCATGTCTCGTCCCCGACCATGGCCTCGACATAGTCGTAGTCAGGATGCACCGATACGGCGAGATTGGACGGGAGCGTCCAGGGTGTTGTGGTCCAGACGAGAAGGTATTCCTCGTCCTTGCCGATAAGCTTGAACTTGACATAAATCGATGGGTCCTCAACCATCTTGTACTCCCCGCGCACCTCGTGCTCCGCTAGGGCGGTCTCGCATCGCGGGCACCAGTGGGTTACCCGCTTGTCACGAAAGAAGAGTCCCTTTTCCCATGCTTTCTTGAGTGTGTACCATCCCGACTCAATGTATTCGTCCGTTATCGGCATGTAGGGGCGGTCCCAGTCCATCCAACATCCGATATTTTTGAACTGCCCTATCATCTTGTTCATGTTGTTGATGGAGAATTCCTTGCAGAGCGCTACAAAGTTATCGATGCCTACCTTTGTCTCGATGTCCTTTTTCGTCCCAAGGTTGAGCGTCTCCTCTACCTTGACCTCGATGGGGAGCCCATGCATGTCGAATCCCGGTTGCTTCCGGGGGGCATACCCGTTCATGGTCTTGTATCGCAGTACGGTGTCCTTAATCATCTTGTTCCAGGCGGTCCCTAGGTGGATGGTGCCCGTAACGTAGGGGGGGCCATCACACCAGTACCACATTGGCCCTTCCTTGTTCAAGTATGTCTTGATGGTGTCATGGTCTTCCCAGAAGCGCATTATAGTTTTCTCTACCGCATCCGCGTTGTAGCTGTCCTGAATCTGTTTCATGATTTCACCTCATGGCAAGAAATTTTTGCTTTCGATTTTTTCTGGGAGATATTCCTTGGCAACGAACTCAAGAGACTTGTTTGCCAGGGCCTGCTGTTCGATCCTAACGCCCATCTTTTTGCATTTGTTGAGCTGTTTTTGCCATTTTCTGTTCTGGAACCATGGATATTTGAGTTCTTCCTCTATACGTTTTTTGTCGAGGTCTTTTAACTTTTCCGTAACACCCTTAAGCTCGTACGTCTCGATGTCGTCCATGGTCATGCCGACAAACGTCGCTTCTGGGACGCTAAGGGTGTTTGATAAGTACGCCAGATTGATGGAGCCCTGCTTGATGGTGGAGTAGATATACCACCCGTAAGGGTCCCCGTCCGTGAACACTACAACAGGAAGATTCATCTCCTGGTGGAGCCGCGAGAGCAGCCTGCGTATGCCGCGTGGCGCCTGCCCTTGGCATGCCACAAGGAGGCAGTTGTTTTTTGTGGGGAACTTTTCCTCAATAAGGCGGTCTGACATTGCTGCAGTCTCCACGGCAAGGATATAGTCCACGTTGGGCTTTTTGAATGCGATGTCCTCTATGTTGCCGGGAACAGCCCATCCTCCCCTGCCAAGCTTGGAAGCGTTGAATCGGTCGCCCGAGTCGTGTATCTGGATGTCACCGTAAATAAATCCCCTCCTGTCCGCGGTGAGATTTAGCTGCTCGCGCAGCAGGTCGAGGGTACGCTCGATATCCTCTATTATTATATTGGACTCGCTCTGGTCCTCAAAGGTGTTTTCCCTAGTCTTTCCAATAGAATGCTTGAGCGCATAGTACAATTCCCTTATGCCGGCATGCTTGTTGTCTGCAACCAGGCGTTTTGCATACGCTGCAACAAGCAGCGTCTGCATAAACTTCTTGGTATGCGCTATGTTCATAAACGAGCGCCGTGACGTCTTGTCCCCCATCTTGAGGATGCGATCCTTTTCATCGAAAAAGACGTTTGAAAGCCCTCGTGACGGTATCTTAAATGATGGCGATTCCTCTTGGTCCAGCTGCACGAGTATTTCCTGTGCAAGCGACAGTATCTTGTTGTCAATCTCACTCATCGTCGTTCATCTCCCGTGGGGCCTCTTCCTCTTCCGCCTCTTCAGGCTCTTCGGCGGTGTCGTACTTGTCCGACACGATGCGTTCGATCTGTCGTATAATCGCCGCCGCATCGGTGCCGGTCAGCGCCGAAAGGGCTGCGGCTGTTTCGGGCACGTATTTAAGGAGTGTGTTCATCTTGGACTTTCGCTCATACAGCTTGCGCTTTCCCGCCATGAATCGTGAGAGCGCCCTTCCGCTGTCCATGAGCGAATATCGTATCTCTGCATGTATCTCGTCCTCGACGGCGAGTGCCTGCTTGCCTGCCGACATGTATGGCACATGGGTCGAAACGACGTTGATAAAGATGGTAAGCGGCACCTTTTCCGCGTCACGAACGCCGTAGCGCTTCCAGTCAATGCTTTTGACCGCGTCCGTTATGGCGCAGCCACCCTGGTCGAAGATGAGTGGCGCCCTGTTTGCGTAGCGTATGATTTCTATACCCTGCCTGCCTGCCTTGCCCCCGAATGCGATGCCGGTCTCGATGACAAAGAGTATCCCTCCCCGAAACGTTTGCGGGGCCCTGGTCGTGGTATGGCTGAACTCCGGCGCCAGCGTCGCCTCGAGGCTTTTGAGGATCTCCCCCTCCCCGATGGGCCGAAGCCCTTCAGTCGGTGGTGCAAAGAATTTGATGGACTTGAATGCAGATACAATCCGTTCGGCGTCATCCCAGCTGAGCCGCCCCGGATGGCCTGTAAGGGACACGCCGCTGAGCTTGCTTATTTTCGCGGCCTTTGCTGCAGAAATGCGCACAAACTCCTTTTCCAGGAACTGCCCGATCTTTTTTGACTCGCTGTTGGATGCCATGGTCAGGAGGTCGTCGGGCGTGATGCCGTAGGGGTGGGGTTTAATTGCATTGGGTGGCGTGGGGACGAGGCTGGTGCTGCGCTCAAAGAGGATACGCGTGCCGTCGGGCTCGATAAACGTGATGCGCGCATGCGGATTGGCTATCGATGTCATGCGCAGATAATTGTATGGTGAGTAGCGTGACTTGTTGTATATGACACCCTTCGCCTCATGGGCGATAATGGTGCCCCGCCACCCCGTCTCGTTGGCAATCTTTTCCTTTTCTATAATATCACCCAGATTGCGCTTTACGTCAAGCTGTACCATGCCCCTGATAATATGGGTGTCGCCTGTGGATGTGAGGAATACGGTAGGCTTTCCGGTGGTAACCTGTGAAAACATCACCGCACCCGACACGCCGATTCCCTGTTGGCCACGGGACTGGATGTTCCGGTGCGCCTTTGAGCCTGCCAGCATCCTCCCGAAGACCTGCGGGACGTATTCGAGGGGGATGCCAGACGCGTTGTCCTCCATGGTAGCGCGGTAGTGCTCCGTGCCGAGCTCTTCGATGCGTATGGTTAGGTCCGGGAGGATTCCTGCCTCCTCACAGGCGTCAAGCGAATTCGTTACGCCCTCGTGCACAATGGTGGTAAGGCTTCTTATCTTGCCCGTATATCCGAGCATCGCTGCATTTTTCTTGAAAAATTCCGAGACACTTTGGGCTTTAAATTCCTTAAAAAGCTCATCAGCGTTCCTAACATTCGCCATTCGCACTTCCCCTCTTTTATATTAAAGAAGAGCGAGCAATGCATATTTAAATATCTTTGTATGCTGCATCTTGCAGGTAAACATCATGAAACACCTTACGTTATCACTCTATAACTCATACGACAAGAATCGGGCGCACGACATCCACCTCCGGAGTATCGCCCGCGCGGCCCCTGTGTGCTATGCCACCGGATTTAATCTCTGCCTTGTCGGATTTCCATTTCGGGACCCGGTTGCTGAGGTACTCAGCAACACGACGATCGGCGAGGGCGGCCGATTTCTCGGCATCCTTGCCTCCCGTCAGGAGTTTATGCACAGCGACGTTATCTCGCTTCCGCAGGAGCTTATCATCACCACGTCAAAGCCCGACGACGGCAAGTCCCTCTCGCTGCAGCAGCTTATCGATAAGATCCGCGGGGGGATGAATGCAAATATCATGGTAGGCCTCGGCCGCAAGGGCCTTCCGCAGAACATAAGAAAAAAAGGGCGGTACCATCTTGATATTACCGGGCAGGGCGTGCCTTTTGAGACCTGTACGGCAATCGGCTACATCCCTGCGGCAATATCTGCAATGCTACAGCGCCACGGCCATATCAAGCAGCACTGAGCGCGGGTCCGTTGCCTTGACAACACCGGAAGCCAGGAGTACGCCCCTAGCACCCAGCTCTAGTGCCGCCTTGACATCAACGCCCGATTTGACGCCCGCCCCACAGAGCACCTGTACGTTTCTGTTGACTTCAAGGACCTGTTCCACGGTATTTGAAACGATGCCGGGGTCTGCCGAAGTCACTGATACGTTTCCCCCAATAAGTTCTGGGGGCTCTATGGCAACATAGTCCGGGCCCAGTGCGGCCATGGCACATGAGACCGGAGTGTTGTTGGTACAGACACAGGTTACAATCCCTTCGGACTTACAGGCGGACAGCGCAGCATCAATATCTGCGGCAAGCATCCTGTGCTCGCTGTGATTAAGGATAGTCCCTGCCGCGCCCGCGCCTTTGAGCGCCTGTGCGGTGGAGTATCCAGTCCTCCCCCCCGGCGACACCGCATCGACCGACTGCGACCATACCGGCACGCTAAGCGACGAGGCTGTCCGGGCGAGGTCTACCATCTGCGGGCAGGGGATTATGGCGATGCCGGTCTCGGCACCCACATCTTCGCATGTGCGTGCCAGGGCGATGCCCTTGTCCCCGCATACTTCCCCATACGCCTTGAAGTTGACCACGATGAGCGGTGCGCCTGACATCGTCACACCTACTCTACGCTCTTAAATCTGTCCTTGAGCGAATCAAGGACCTTAGGCATGGTGGTGTATTCCATGTCCGCAAGCGGGAGCCTGTGCGGCTCGAAGGGCCCGTGCCTGCGCATATAGTCTGCCGCGTCCTTGGCCTGCTGCCTGGCGTTGTCGAATCCGGGGTCATCAAATAGGTCCACCGGGCCGATAAGCTTTCCGTTTGCAAGCTGGAATCCTAGGGCGACAACACGCGGTGGCCCATCGAATCGTGTGCATTTTGCTTGGCACATGCCTACTGGCATGATGGGGCCGTTGTGGCTGCCCCTCATCCACCCCGATACAAGGTGGGGGAACGAGAACGGCTCGAGCACCTCACCAAGGGCGGGGAGCCCAGACTGCGCGCGGACAAGTGCTACCGGGTCGTCCTTTCCCACGTACTCACCGGCAATCTCGTACAGCTTTTCCGTTGAAACGACTGCGACAGGCTCATCGTCCGGGAGCTTTCCTCCCGCCTTGGGGAAAACGCGCTTAATCACGTAGCGTGACTTGGCGCCGATGAGCGCAAGCAGCTGGTACATCTCTTCAGGACAGTTCATGAAGACGCGCTTGTGCTCCTTGATGTCCCATACCTCAAAGGTGAATCCCGCAATTGCACTGGGGTCTATGACAAGCCCAATGGTGTTAAACGGGTCTCCGAACATCTTGTAGACGGGCAGGTTGAATGCCCCTGGCTCTGTCTTGTCCATGAAGAACGTAACTATGGGCTCGGCCTTCCTCTCTACAAACTCCATCTCTGCAACACCGGGGCCCATGCCCTTGATGTTTCCAGAGAATGCGTCGGCAAGCAGGTCCTGGCCCGCACCATACAGCTTGAGCTTCTTAGCGTGCTCCGTCGCAGTCATGAAGGTGTCCCAAGCGAGGCGGTGGATGTCCTCATCATCAACGCCCCTCCGGTGGGTCATGACAAGCTCAAGGTCGTCACCGCAGTTAGCGACATGAAAATCAATGAGGCTTTTTCCTTTTTCCTTTTCCAGCTCCTTGCGAGCAATAGTCATCAATTCGGGATGGACAAGGGCGTGGCCCGGCCATCCGCCGACATCTGCCTTGATTATAGAAACAGTTATTTTTTCACTCATGTCTGCACCTCTACAGGTAAGTATTTTATAATTATAAAATATGCAATAAAAATGTTGTGGCATTGCCTAGCGGTCTGCCCCATAGCAACAAGGCTTATTAATGCGATGGAAAAGGGTAGGTCATGGCTGATGCGGACATGCATGTGCATACCCTTTATTCCCGCGGGGACGGCGTTTCCCCCCCTGAGGATATGGTCAGGGCTGCCGAGAAAAAGGGTCTTTGTGCCATTGCGATAACAGACCATGACACCATGGATGCCGTACCCATTGCGCGCGCGGCAAGTTCCTCTGTGCATATCATCCCCGGTTGTGAGGTATCATCTGCTGACGGCCACATACTCGCATACTTTATCTCAGCACCCGTCCCCCGCGACATGAGTGCACAAGACACCATTGACGCCATCCATGTACAAGGTGGCCTTGCCGTAGCGTCGCATCCGCTTGACCGGCGCCGCCATGGCGTAGGCGAGTATGCCTTTACTCTTCCGTTTGATGCCATCGAGGCGCGAAACGGCCACAATCTGAACTCAAATGCAGAAACAGAGGCACGAGCCCGTGCGGCGGGAATCCCGATGATCGCCGGATCCGATGCGCATATGGCAAAGGAGGTCGGCAGCTGTGTTACCAGGATGCCCTCATGCGATGACATCGCCGCACATATTCTGGCAGGACGGACACAGCTTGTCGGTGCGCCCGTTTCCCGTGTCATGCTTTTCGAAAAGGCCATACGGACCTACGTTCTCAGGCAGGTATGGCGTAAATAGTGCCACTTTTTTTGGGTAAATATTTATAGCATTCCTACCAGCTTTGGATACATTATATCGGTGTGATACAATGTCAAAACATCCACATAACAAAAATTCTAGTTCTGTAACCAAGGGCTTGCGCTACACCATCAATGACAAGCCCCCGCTTAGCAAGGCGATACCTCTTGCAATCCAGCATGTCTTTGCCGCGTTTAGCGGTATCGTCGCCGTTCCGCTCGTCGTGGGGGGCGTGCTGGGCCTGCCACTCGAAGATATCGCATTCCTGGTGAGTGCCACCCTTTTTATTTCGGGTATAGCAACTATTATACAGACAAGGGG
>CAYSZY010000037.1:0-13535 GCA_964435645.1 uncultured Thermococci archaeon
CGTGAACGATTTGAGGGGGCAACACTTCGCTAGTGGACTTCCATTTCGCTTTATAAATCTTTTTGTCTTTTTATTTCGTATTCTGTACTGACCCCGCGCGTTCGTCCGTACCCCTGTCTCTATGTTTTTATAGTGGCAGCTGCAAAGTTATTCCCGGCGTGATACATATGAATGACATGATTGAGTCGGGAGAACAGAAGATTAATTGGGTTGCGTCCCACATGCCTGTCGTGGGCATGATTGTGGGGAGATTCAGGAAGGAGCGCCCTTTTGAGGGGCAGTCTGTGGCATGCTGCCTCCACCTTGAGGCAAAGACCGCTTATACGGCGTTCGTACTCAAGGAGGGCGGGGCCACGGTGGCACTATGCGGAAGCAACCCCATCACCACACAGGACGATGTGGCCGCGGCGCTTGCCGCAAGGGGAGTCACCGTCAACGCGCGGTACGGTGTCGATGATGCCGAGTACTATGAGAACATGCACAAGACCCTTGACATCGCCCCGTCTATCGTCATTGACGACGGCGGGGACCTCGCAAAGCTTCTCCACACAGAACGCACCGACGTGGCCGGAGGCGTACGAGGGCTCTGCGAGGAGACCACCACCGGCGTCCTCCGCCTAGAGGCCATGGCCAGGGACAACGTGCTTAGATTCCCTGCAGTAGCGGTCAACGACGCCAAGTGCAAGTATCTCTTCGACAATCGGTACGGTACCGGTCAATCCACTATGGAAGGCGTCATGCGGACCACCAACCTCATCATCGCTGGGGCTACCGTAGTTGTTGCCGGATACGGTTGGTGCGGGCGCGGCATCGCCATGCGCGCAAAGGGCTTGGGCGCACAGGTCATCGTTACCGAGATAGACCCTGTCAAGGCAATCGAGGCGCATATGGACGGATTCCGCGTCATGAAGATGTCCGATGCGGCACGACTTGGCGACTTTTTCATAACGGCAACAGGGTGCAAGGACGTCATCACGACCCGGCATTTTCCGCTCATGAAGGACGGCGCCGTCCTTGCAAATGCGGGGCATTTCGATGTCGAGGTCAATGTGAGGGAGCTTGCATCCCTTGCTGTAAGGAAAAAGGTCTCGCGAGCAAACATCGTAAGCTACCTCGTGGGCGAGTCGTGGATCCACGTGCTTGGTGAGGGAAGGCTGGTCAATCTTGCATGCGCCGACGGCCACCCCGCCGAAATCATGGATATGAGCTTTGCCCTGCAGCTAAGGTCGTCGGAGTACCTCCTTTCGGCGGATCTTCCTCCCGGCGTCTATCCCGTTCCCGCCGCTATCGATGAGGATGTCGCGCGCATGAAGCTTCGTGCGGAGGCGCTGTGCATCGACACGCTGTCCCCGGAACAGGCCACATACCTCTCGTCATGGCAGCATGGCACGTAGGGTGCCGCGTGAGCGTAGGAGCACCACGGTTAGAATGACGTAAAGGGCGACAAATATCCCGATGATATGGAACAGGTACGATATCGAGTACGCCTGCGTCACGGCGCCGATAATCGAGGGTGCGATAAATCCAAGCCCAAAGCGGGCGAAAAACATGAGCCCATAGTATGTGCCCCTCTGGTTGTCGGGCGTCATCCTTCCCACAAGCGAGTTGATATATAGATTTATGGCGAAGTAGGTGAATCCGAACAGGACGAGACCCGCCACAAACACGTTGTATGGGCCCGTGATGATAATCCCTATGCTTGCCAAGGCAAGGATGCTGGTAGCAAAGAGCGGCCGTGTGGCACCCCACTTGTCATACAACTCTCCTGCAACAACCTGTGATATGCCCCCTGCGGCAAGCATGATGGTCACCATTCCCCCTGCCTCAAAGGTATTCTTGCCGAATATGAGTGTGGCGTATGCAGGGAGCATCGTCGTCATACCCCGGTACGACAGCCCCCCGAGCATTGTTATTGCCAACAGGAGCATCACAGTTCTGGTAATCGTTATGCGTGCCGCCTTCCCTTCATGGCACTGTATGGTCCTATCGATGGCGCGCACCGCCCACATGGCCGCGAACACGCCGATGCCCAATACGAAGAGCACGGCAAAGACCTGCCTCCACCCTATAGTGTATGCGATGTATGCAGAAAGGACAGGGGAACCGATCTGGCCAACATTGCCGATAATGCCGTTGATGCCGAACGCACGCCCGACGGACTGTTTGAAGTTGCAGGATATGAGCTTGAAAGCTGACGGGTGGTAGGTGCTTGCACCGATGCCTAGGAGCAGAAGCGCCCCCGTAAGCTCGTATGCCGTTGTCGAGGCGTACATCCCCGCACATGCTGCACATGATATGGCTATGCCGATGAGATGGACACGTGCGGGCCCTATTTTGTCAGAAAGCGCCCCAAAGGGCATCGCCCCGAGTCCAAAAAGGAGCCCTGAGCAGGTGATAAGCAAGGAGATTGTAGCTATGGAAAGTGCGAATTCTTCGGTAAGGATGAGAAGGAGCGGCGGTACCGACAGAATGCACGCATGGCAGTATGCATGTGTTACCGATGATGCAAGCAGCGCCTTTTTGTGAAGTTCCATGCTGACTAACCCTCTACTGCTCTGCGGTAGGCGCATGCAACGGCCTCTTCAAGCAGCCCGTTGTCCGTGCCCTTTCCGCTGGCATACTGTGCGCTGCCGCCACCTTTGCCACCCAAAACATCCAGGGCGGGCCCGATGATGTCCTTTGCACTGCACCCGCTGTCCGCCGCAGCGGCAACGATTATCTGTGGCCCCTTGCCCGTGGGTGCGCCGATGACGCAGACGACCTGGCTCATGCCCGATATGAGCTTTCCCATTTTCTGGGCGATGGCGCCGTCCTCCACGATGGCGGAGCAAACCGCTTGCCCCCTCGAGCGGTGGGCCGTTGTGATGCACGCAGAAACCTCGGATGCCGCGATGGTGCCCCTGAGTGCATCACATGCTCGCTCTGTATCCTTTATGCTGGAGAGGAGTGCCGAAATCTTGGCGGGGACGTCTTTCCGTGGCACATTGAGCAGTGCAGTGAGCGTTCCGAGCGTATTTCCATCCTGCTGCATGCGCGCAAGTGCCCGTCCGCCGCAGACAAACTCTATGCGCCACAGCTTTCCTTTTTTAAAGTAGTCGGTAATCTTAATGAGCCCAACTTCCCCTGTGCGTTGGCAGTGCGTCCCGCCACAGGGCGTCTTGTCAAATCCCCCTATCTCGACGATGCGCAGTGGCCCCTCCCTCGATGAGGATTTCCTGCAGCTGCCGTCAAGCTCCTGCACCTCGTACGTCCTGATGGGCGCATCCGAAAAGACGATGGCGTTTGCATCGTGCTCTATCTTCCGCACATCCGCCTCAGACAGGGCCTGTACCAGAATGTCGATCGTCGAGGCAGAGGCACCTATGTGGAGCGACTCCGTCCCTGTGTGCATGAGCCGGCAGATTGCCTGGGAAAGGATGTGCTGTCCTGTGTGCTGCTGCATGTGGTCAAGGCGTCTGGCGGCATCAACTTCACACCGCACCTTACCCTGTGCCACATCTCCTGCGACGGCGTGGACAATATCGCCGGACTCGATGAAGACGTCTGTTACCTGCCGCCCGCTGATGGTTCCCGTATCGCACGGCTGCCCGCCTGACGTGGGGTAAAAGCACGTCTTGTTGAGGCGCACGTATGACATCCCATCCCCTTTTCGCACATCAACCGCATCCGCCTCAAAAGAGAGCAGGCGTGAATCCCCAAGGTAGATCTTTTCCGTCATGGGACCACTACTCTATCAGTACAAGGGAGTACCAGTTCTGCTGTGCGTCGTCCCCCTCTGCGAGCGTCGATATGGGAAGATTTTGTGCACGTGCTGTGAAAAAAACATCTATGCCTAATGCTTGCATTGCGGGCCGTGCCTTGTGGGGATACTTGCATGGCTCTGGATATGCACAGGAGGCACAGAGTCCGCAGTCCGATGCGGAAAAGGCGAAATAGTACCCGTCTATGTATGCCTGGCGCTCAATCGCATATGATATCCTTTGATTGTCATGCTTGGTTGAAGTGCGGATAAGCAGAATGTACCGGTACCGCTCAAGCATCCGCCCAAACTGCTCAATGGTTATGGCACCCGGCGCCGAGGGGCAGGTCCATTGCGTCCCCCAGTCGGGGCACCCATACATGCACTTGAGGTAGCATCTTGGGTCAAGTTTCACCTCGTCAGGCCCGATGAGGACTGCATCAAGCGCCCCCATCTCCCGTGCCATCGCGACATATGTGTCTTTGGGTGGAAACGTGTTCATGGGATGTGATATGAATCTATCTTTTTAAGTGTTATCTGGATGTGCCCCCAACGGGGTGCCCTGGCTATATTCAAAAGTTTTATAACATGTTCTTTTCATCATTGCAGTGTGGGAACATGGATTCACATGAGTGTTATATTCTGGCCGGCGAGATAACCAAGAAGGTCAAAGCCGAATCGAGGGAAATGTTGCATGCAGGCACCCCCTATATCGACTTGGCAAAGTACATCGAGGGAAAAATCGTCGAGTATGGGGGGGAGCTTGCATTCCCTGTCAATATTTCTGTTAACAACATCACGGCGCACTATACGCCCCTCATAGATGACGAGCACGTCTTCTCGGAGGGGGACTACGTAAAAGTGGACCTTGGCGCCCAGATTGATGGGTATATTGCTGATACGGCGTACACCGTCAAGGTCGACTGTGAGGACGATGGCCTTGTCCTTGCAAGCAGGGCGGCGTTGGATGCCGCAATCGCTGTTGTCCGCCCAGGTGTGATGACAAATGAGATTGGAAGGGTCATCGATGAGACAATCCGCTCATACGGATTCAGGCCGATAGAGAACCTTACTGGCCACGGCCTGGACCAGTATGTTCAACATGGTCCACCATCGATTCCAAACTTCGACACCGGCCACGGCACTGCCCTCAAGGTGGGGGATGTCATCGCCATTGAACCCTTTGCTACCGATGGGGGCGGAAAGGTCGTTGACGATGACCGGTATGTTATCTTCAAGTATCTCGGAGACCGCCCGGTCCGCCTTCCGCTCGCGCGCCAGGTCCTTTCGACAATTCGCAAGGAATACTCGTCGCTGCCGTTTGCACAGCGCTGGCTATCGGAAAAGTACACAAGAAGAAAAACGGAGTTCGCCCTCAAGTATCTTGTCAGGGCGTCATGCGTCTACGCGTTTAGTGTGCTCAAGGAGGTCAACGGGGGCAATGTGTCACAGGCTGAGCATTCAATGATCGTAACGGAGGACGGTGCAGAGGTGTACACGTAGGGGGCCTATCCTCCCATTTCTGCGCAGCACGGGCCATGCGGGCATATGACAAAGATTTATAAAAGGATAAGAAGTACTTTTGAATGGTGATATTTTGCAAAACATTCCGCCTAATGTTCAACAGGAAATTACACAGTTCCAGCAGTTGGAACAGCAGTACCAGATGATTACATCCCAGCTTCAGTCCATCAGCAGTGAGGTAAATGAACTTGAAGTCACTCTTGAGGAGCTTAAGGATGTTACAGACTCCCTTGTCTACAAGAGTGTGGGAAGCGTCCTGTTCAGGAGGGATCGCACGGGCGTAGAGGCTGAGCTTGCAGAGCGCAAGGAGACACTCACGCTGAGAAAGACAACTTTGGAGCGCCAGGAATCACGGCTTCGCGAAAAGATACAGGAGATGCAGAAGAAAATCCAAGAAATGCTTGGAAAGGGCATGTCAGCTCCTCCAAAGGGAAACTAAATGGATCCCGTATCCGCCGTACGGCTCTTCATCCATGAGAGCCAGCGGCTTTTGATACTGTGCCACAGCAATGCGGACCCTGATGCTGTGGGAAGCGCTTTTGCGGTGCAGCAAGCTTTTTTGCACAAAGAGGTGCGTATCTGCTGTGATGGCATTTCTCGTCCCGCAAAGCATCTTCTCGCGGCTCTCGATATCGAGTTTGTGCCCCTGGATTTTTTCCCTGATGCCATCCTTGTCGTAGACACGGCGACCCCCGAGCAGCTTGGCTCGTGTCGGGAGCTGCTGTCGCTTACCGACAATGTGTGCAGCATTGACCACCATGCATCTCCTCTGCTTACCGCTCCGGTCATGTACAATGCCACAGCTACCTCAACGGCGGAGATGGTATGGCGTGTGTTGGGCCGCCCCACTGATGTCCGTGTAAGAAAGGCGCTTCTTGCGGGAATCCTCACCGATACGGGACATCTCAGATTCGCTACGCGGGATACATTCGCCGCCATTCAGGAAATCCTTGGCGATGACATCGTTTTTGAGGAAATATACTCCCTTTTGCGAGAAGACATCGACCTGTCACAAAAAACAGCGCTTATGAAGGCGCTGCAGCGCATGAAGGTTGTCAAGGTAAACGACTTCCTTATCGTTAAGACGTCAATCGGCGCGTTCGAGTCCTTTGTCGCCCGGACAATACTCAACATCGGTGCGGATGTGGTGCTTATCGTCAATGAGAAGCGGGGGAAGCGACTTATCGCCCGGGCAAGCAGGCGTGCGGTGGAAAAAGGCGTTGACTTATCAAAAATCATGGCGGATGTCGGCGTCGAGTGCGGCGGGGAAGGGGGAGGCCACCCGCCTGCCGCAGGGGCAAAGGGCATCAATGATTATAAAAAGGCTTCAACTCAAGTCATGGACACGATTACCAGTATTTTTAAGAGGTGAGGCATATGGAAGAGTCGACAAAGGAATTATTGGGGAAACAGCGCTACCAGTTCGCAGGTGAGCATTCAGCGGTCAAGCTGTGCCACTGGCTCAAGGAAAGCATCATGCGTGGCAGGGTCTGCTACAAGCAGAAGTTCTATGGGATACAGTCCCACCGGTGCCTCCAGATGACACCTGCAGTAAACTGGTGCACACAAAAATGCCTCTTTTGCTGGAGGCCGGTCCGATTCACCGAGGACGTTCCCGAACAGGTCGACGAGCCCCGGGACATCGTCGAACAGTCCATCGCTGCGCAGCGCACGCTACTTTCTGGTTATCAGGGCGTGCTTGACCGGGTGGACCGAAATAAGCTGGATGAAGCCCAGAATCCGAACAACGTCGCTATCTCCCTTTCAGGGGAACCGACCTGCTACCCCCGGCTCTCTGAGCTTATCGGTGAATACAAACGTTCTGGATTTACCACTTTTCTTGTTACCAACGGGACAAATCCCGATATCCTGGAGCATATGGACTCGCTACCATGGAATCTTTACGTCACTGTCGCGGCACCCAACAAGGATATCCATCGTAGGCTGTGCAATCCCATCATCCCCGATGCATGGGAGCGCCTCAACAGGACCCTGGAACTGTTTCCGTCACTCGACACCCAAAAGGTCATGCGCCTTACCCTAGTCAAGGGATACAACATGTGTAATCCGGAAGAGTATGCGAAGCTTATCGAAAAGGCGCAACCTACATATGTTGAGACAAAGGCCTACATGTACGTTGGATTCTCCCGCGACAGGCTTACTATCGAGAATATGCCGATGCATGAGGACATACGGGAATTCGCACGCTCTTTAGAGGATCTTACGTCATACCGTATCTCGAACGAGTCCCCCGAAAGCAGGGTCATACTCCTAAAGCAGCAGTAGCATGAATCGATTGATTGCGGCGGCCGCGGCAGTTGTGCTCCTCGCCACCTTGTTTCCGGCTGTCGCGGGGGCGATGCCATATGCCTTTGTGGATGATGGGCATCTGTTGACTGAAAACGGGTGGGATGTCATCATCATGCATCTCGAACCGTATCTGCTCGAAGGCACTGTGGTGGGCGTTATGTGCTATGATAACACCGACCTACCCTATTCCCCTGTCGATGTGGCCGTGGCGTGGGGGCTGCTTGCAGACCCCGAAAACGGGACGCTAACTTGCACCATGGGCGACCGGCAGCTTTCATATGGGTGGGCCTCACACAATACTTCTGTCGATGAGTACTATGTCTCGACCCATGTGTCCAACAATCACATCATCCCCCGATCCCTTCCTGTATATGATGCAGTCGTGGGCCTCTTGGAAGGCGATGTTGTCGTGATGCGGGGCTTTCTTGTGGATGTAGAGGGCACACGGCGTGAGGGCACTACCGTATACACGTTGCATTGGGGCCCCTCAAGCCTTGTGCATGATGACGAGGGCCCTGGCGCATGTGAAATATTTCTTGTGAATTCGATTGTGGTAAACGGCACGGATGCCACAGATCCCGCACAGGAGGCAGATAATCCTCCCGATAATTTCCCTGAGGCTGGTACAACCCCATATTCCCCTGCCGAAGCCACGGCAGGTGTCGTATGGGCACACGTAACGGTGCAAGCCCCTGCCGGCCCCGTAGGCGGTGTGCCGCCTATTGGTGCCACATACCCTGCGGCAGTAATCCGGCCACAAAAGCTGCGCGTGGTGGCACCGGCGCTGGCGCTCGTACCGGTGCTGCTTGGTGTGGCGCTAAAGCGCTCGCGTCGTAGAGGAAGAGGGCAATAACATATTTATACCCTCACTTTAACGTATCGCCGGGTGAGTTCCATTATTCATAAGATTGTTTTACGTTCCATCGATGCCAAGCGATTTGTCAACGAGAATCTCGGGGTGCGCAACATGCGCATCACAAACAGCTCGAGCATCACATCACTGCAGAAGGAGGACACGCACATGCAAGTCGGGTTCTTGTATGCAGTGGATTATTACCCTAATTTTGCAAGCATCAAGCTGGAAGGGGAGCTCCGCTACACCAATGATGCCTATCCCACACTCCCCCTCGAGGCAAAACAGCTGCCGCCTGATGTTACAAAAGAGATCCATGCCGCAATCATGCGATTTTGCATGCCAGAGCTTGTTATCGTCTCAAAGCAGCTAGACCTGGCAGCTCCCATACCCATGCCTTCCATGGAGCAGAGGCAGGCAAGTGCACATCAACAACCTGTGGATAATTCATATGATTACAGGTGAATAGCATGTTGCCAATAGACGAAATACTTTCACGTTCGAAAAAGGATTATTTTGAAGAGTGGAAAACAACTGGTTCCTATTTTGATGGTTCACGGACGTTTACCTTTCCCGAAAAGCGGGGAAAAGAGCACCTTTTGTCCAAATATGCGCTGAGGGCCCGTGAGATCCTTCTTGAAATGGGATTCGACGAGGTCTACCTCAAGCAGTTCTTTTCCAAGGACAACGTCGAGATGCAGTATGGCCCGGAATCACCCGCAATCCTAGATCGGCTTTACTATCTTGCAACGCTCCCCCGGCCTGACATCGGCATATCCGAGGACAAGAAGGCTGCAATCATGGAGAAGATACCGTCCTTGGACTTTGAAAAGCTCAAGGAGGTCTTCCGTGACTACAAGCTTGACAAGATAGACCCGGGGGACCTCAGCGAGGCGATTGCGACGCGACTGAGGGTCGCCCCCGAGGACGCTATGTTCCTTCTCGACGAGGCGTTCCCTGAGGTACTTGACCTCAAGCCCGTAGCTACCGACCAGG
Source organism: uncultured Thermococci archaeon (assembly GCA_964435645.1). Lineage (GTDB taxonomy): Archaea > Methanobacteriota_B > Thermococci > Methanofastidiosales > NM3 > JAHKLV01. The sequence goes on from CAYSZY010000037.1 coordinate 9,423, forward strand.
TGCTCAACTCGCATTTCACCACCGCATGGTTTCCTACTATGGCGCAGCTTGCGGGAAAGTCTACACTACCCGTAATGTGCTTTACCTCCGGCTGGAGGTACCGCCGCGAGCAGCGTGAGGATTCCATGCACCTCCGTGCGCACTACAATCTTTCCATGGTCATCATGCAGGAAGGATTCACCATTCAGGACGGGATGTACGTCACAAAGGAATTTTTCAAGCGATTTGGATTCGATAAGCTCAAATTTAAGAAAAAGCCGAATCAGGCCATCTACTATGCGTATGGTACGAACTATGAGGTATTTATTAGGGACGAGCGATTCGGGTGGGTTGAGATCACTGAGATCGGCATGTACTCACCCATAGCGCTTGCCCAGTATGGCATAGCTTACCCTGTCTTCAACTCTGGCCCAGGCCTTGGCAGGCTCGTCATGCTCAAGGAGGATGTCGACGACCTTCGCCAGCTTCATCATCCTGAATTCTATTCCTTTTCATTCTCCGATACAGATATTGCCTCATCCATATCCATTGACGAAGTGCCCTGTGGTGGCCGTACCGCCGAGTTCGTACAGTCTGTACTAACGGCTGCAGAGGAACACCGTGACGATGAGAGCCCCTGTGAGGTAGTGGCGTTTGACGGCACCGTTGACGGGCACCGTATAATAGCCAAGATAACCGAACACGAGGAAAACAAGCGGCTTTTGGGGCCTGCGGCGTTCAATGCGCTCTATGTGCATGGTGGAAATATCTACGGGATTCCCCCGTCAGGATTGTCCAAGAACCTTGAGCACGTCATACAGGACGGCGTCAGTGCAGGCATCACCTATGCAGACGCGTTTATGTCCCAGGTCGCCAAAGGCCTTGAGCAACTGCTCGACGAGGGATTCACCGGCATAAAAGAATACCGATTTGGCATGGCAAAGCGCCTCTCCGACGTTAACCTGTCAATACCAGACGAGGTCCGCACGTTCATCCAGATGAAAAACAATAAGATAGATGTGAGGGGCCCGGTGTTCTTTACGCTGGAAGTCGAGGTCCGCTGATATTTGCGTGGCTCCGCTGTGGTCACATGGCGGAGCGCAACCACTCCACGCCTTCCATGACCCCGTCGCCGTAGGATGCCGCGGCAACATATCCCCCTCGTGAGGATACGAGATTTTTTACCGATTCATTCGCATTTTCCACCGTCATGGGCATGGCGACTATATTGAGCATCTCCATGTCGTTGGCACCGTCACCAAATGCCACTGTCCTGCTAAGGTCAAGCATGCCCTCATTGGAAATATATTGGAGTGCCGCGCCTTTGTTCTGCCCTTTCGGCAGGACGTCTATGGCATCGGAGTGCTCAATCACGTAGAGATTTAGTTCTTGTTCGGCAATTATTTCCATTATCTCTCCTGCAATCGCGGGTATCAGGGGCAGGTTGTCGGGATACAGGGTAAAGATGGTCTCCTTGGGTTCCTGCCATAGTGCCGCGCCGGTGGCGCGATGGCGGAGCAATCCTCTGTAAGGCGTGCATCGCCTTTCGACAAATTCCTGTTCCAAGTCATGCACATCCTTTCCATGTGATGACAGCGTAATCGTCTCTTTTGAGTGAGGGTAGAATATAACACCCCCGTTTTCCGCAATGACGATGGTGTCTTTTTGCATCAGATTTGAAAAGGTGAGGCCACCTACGGTAAACCAGTAGTTTTTTCCGGATGAGTATATGACGTTCCATCCTGATGCGAGGAGCGATCTCACGGCCGAAATCCCCCCTTCCGTCATGGCCATGTCCTTGAGCAAGATGCCGTCAAGGTCAAAGACTGCAGTGTCAAACATGGCGCATCACACCGTTATCTGCATGACATACCCTGGAAAAGGACGAAAGCCGCGCCAACTTGTGTTCGACCGCTTTTGCCGATTCCTCATCACTGCACAGCGCCGCTATGGAACCCCCGCACCCTGCGCCCGTCACCTTTGCAGCATCAGCCCCAGCGTCCAACGCCGCAGCTATGAGCCGCTCGTTTTCAGGATACGACCGCTTGAAGTCGCGTATAACGTCTTGATTGTACTGCATGGCATCACATATTTTGTTGTACGACCCGTTGATGATTGCGGTCCTGAGTGCCCGTGTTACGGTATTAAGATCCTGTATCCGCCCATATACGAGCGGGTCGTGATTGCTGTATTTCCGCATAATATCGCTGTTTGAGGAACCTGAGTTGTGGGATGTCCCTGTGTGTGCTATGACAAGGGGATACGGGAACTCAAGATGTTCCACCACGGCATAGGGTTCCTTGTCGAGCGGCTGATTCCTCTTTTCTGAAAAATCCATAAAGAGACAAGACCCGAACACGGCCGCATACTGGTCCTGGTACCCGTTGATAAGATTCATACCCTGCGTTTCAATCCGCTGCGCCCGCTCTGCGATTCCGTATGCATGGTACCCCCATCCGTTCCAAGTGTTGAGTGCGGAAAGCGCCGCAACAGCAAGTGATGCCGACCCCCCCAATCCGCTGGAGCGGGGTATCTCACTTGAGACCTGCAATGAGGCGTCTTTTATGCCATATCCAACGGCTATGGATGTCATAAGCTCATATGGTGGGTTGGGTGGATCAACAAGATCCACGGCACCGGTTTCCGTTCGTAATGTCGGCACCCCTGCACCAGGGAGTACAGTACAGGTTGCCCGAAGGTCGACAGCCACTGATATGGTGCACCCTCCAAAAATATCCGCCGCGCCCCCTGAGATGTCTACGCGCCCTGGGGCGGAATATGTGATACAGTTCATATATTTCCTACCTTATATGCGTATTTTATATTATTATTGTATGTATTTTTTGGATATGCCTATGGATTGGGATTAGTTTTTTAAACACCATCTTATAGGTAATGTATATTCCTTTAGAGGTGTTATTATGAATAAAGCAGTTTGGATACTATTGGGCATAGTTCTTATCGCCATAGGCGTCTTCCTTGCTGTCCCATACGGTGGCATTGACTGGTCACAGGAAATAATCGATTTCCTTAAGGGCGGCATTATCATTGTGCTTATCATGGCAGGCCTGTTCGCCTTTGTAATGGCGAAGCTGGAATAGCCGGTTAGCAGTAACATTTATAAGTAACTTTAAAAATTATTTTTTTATCTTATGGGCCCGTGGTCTAGTTGGCTATGACGTCGCCTTGACATGGCGGAGGTCTCGAGTTCAAATCTCGACGGGCCCACCATTTATCATTATTTTATGGTCATCCTTATTTATTTCCTCGATTCCATCCTCTACCATGCTGCACATGTCCTCGCTCGGGGGGTGATTGTCGGGGTGAAAAAAAACAGAGGGCATTATAAAATATAGGAAGATAATAATTTGAGAAAAGAAAGAAATTAAATATCCTGTATAATGTCCCTTGCCAACGAGAAAATCACATCAGGATTAAACTTTGCACTGCTGGAATATGCATATATCACGGCGATGTCCTTCTTGGCGACAAGCAGCCCTATAGAAGTGTTTACTTCTCCCTCGCTATATGTAAGCACCTTTACCCTGACATCCTTGTCTTCCACAATCTCTTCAAGACCCGATGCGGGAACGAATGCCCACCCGGATGTATCAAACATCGTGTCGATGTCGTCTGCAGAGTATCGTGCCACAATTTGGATTATCGACCCTTTGGATTCACCGATTTCGTTGACGTCCCAGAAAATGGCCGCCTCGTACTCCTGAGGACTAGCAGTGAAGATTCCCGTTTTATCATTGCTGTGTGCAGGCACAAAGGTCCATCCCTCTTAGGGGGCGGTATCGTTAACAACGCCTGCAACGTATCCTTCGGGAAGGTCCGATTCTGATATAAGAAGGTTTGCCAGATTGCCATTATACGTTTCGCTGCTGCTGACTCCGTTAGCAATAGCTACGGCCGCTATGACGACCAATAGTATAATCCCCTGCCCCTTCCTGAGATTCATGATTTTTTATCGGTGTAATACTATAATTACATTTCCCCGAATTCATATTGTTCTTTATTGTCTAAAAAAATATTCATAAAGTGCACCACAGTCACAGGGAACGGCCACAACGGCAATCAGGATTATCACGTGTTCTTGTAGCGATTTAAGTAATGTATCATGGTGGCATT
>CAYSZY010000038.1:0-4506 GCA_964435645.1 uncultured Thermococci archaeon
CCTTTTCATCTCTTGATACAAGCGTTCCATTTAGAAGATATGTATATGAAGATTCTGTCGTTGCTCAAAGAGCGTTACGACAAGGATCCGCTGTATGGTGTGCCGTCAAGTGAGCTACGGGCAGAGCTTGGGCTCGAGTCCGTTGACCAATTGAGGCCGTACGCTGAGAATCTAGAGATGAATCGCTATGTCTACAAGCTGGAGGGAATGGCCCCTACGTTCCTTTTGAAGATACGACATAAGGGCATCGATGCGGTCAAGGATGGCAAGGTTGAAATTATCAGGGAGTGCAAGCTCAATGGCCCGGATAAGCTCAAGATCCTCGAGATGCTCAACAAGAAGGACGTTTACTATGTTGGCAAGCATGATATCAAGGAAGCGACCGGCCTTGGTGATTACGACCTCATGCTCATAGCTGATGAGATGGAATACTGTGGACTTGCAAAGCGGATAGAGGCGGCATACCCTGGTTTTACACTCAAGATAACGGATGAGGGAAGAGAGTACCTTTCGGCAAATAAGAAGTAATATTCTTTTTTTCCCTTTTCTTTTTTAGATACATTATTATTGGTACAATATTGTTTTCAGATATGGATGCCCTCATTCTTGCAGGGGGGTTCGGGACACGGCTTCGGCCGCTGACATATACCACGCCAAAATGCCTGCTTCCTGTGAATAACATACCTATTCTTGAGCACCAGCGCTCCATGCTTTCCTCATGTGAAACAATCGTGTTTGCAACAAATTATCTTGAAGGCCGTATCAGGCGATATATCTCTGAAAAGGGCATTGGTAATGTGGTCATTAATCACGAGGACGAACCCTTGGGGACCGGTGGGGCCATACGAAATGCACAGGATGTGCTTTCTGGCACATTCATTGTTCTCAATGGGGACGTCATTAGCGACTGTTGCATCAATGGGCTCCCTCTTGTGACGACCCCTTCACGTCCGTTCTCGATAATGGCGACATACCAGGATGACGTATCCCGGTACGGGTTGCTCGATATCATAGGGGATTCGGTAACAGGATTCCATGAGAAGTCATCTAACCATACGGGCGGCGGTTGGATAAATGCCGGTATGTACTACTTCACATCAGAAATATTTGATGAAATCCCTAAAACCGGTAAAACATCCATCGAGCATGACGTGTTTCCCCATGTGGCAGAACGCGGCATGCTTGGCGTGCTGCGCCACAAGGGAACCTGGAATGATGTCGGCACAAAAGAGGATTACTTGGGCGCGAACTTATCGCTTTCCGGTCGATCATATGTAGCCGCCCCTGACTGTGCGATAGAAGGGAGTACTATACGAAACTCGGTGCTTCTCCCCGGTTCATCTGTGGCAAATGCGACAATCACCGACTCGATAATAGGATACGGCGTTTCCGTTCGAGACGCTTGCGTATCTAATGAGATACTTGTCTGAGCGCTACGTGGTGTTTGAGCGAATCATGACCAGCATCATCTTGTACTTGGTAAGTGCGCGAAGCGTATGCGGTTCGCCAGCGGGCATGATGATTATCTGCCCCGCTGTGAGTTGATGAGGCGTCCCGGATATCGTAATCTCCGCAGTACCCTCTATGCTATAGGCGAGGGCATCAAAGGGTGCAGTATGCTCGCTTAGCCCTTCGCCGTTGTCAAAGGAAAAGATGGTAATAGTGCCTACGTCCCTGTCGAGGATTGCCTTGCTTACTACGGCGCCGTTCTGGTAGTCGAGCAGGCTGGCAAGCGTGCTGACATTTCCTATGAGCGCCTTGTTTGCCTTAAGGTCACAATACATGAATGTTCACCTGTTCTATTATGCGGCTACCACCTATATAATCTAACCATGTCTTTTCCACACGTGGTTGCCATACATATGGCATGAAAATCCATATGCCTATGCACCGGGGGCATCTATACGAACAAACTCAGTCAGATATTGTTCAAAGCGTATTACAAAAAGAAAAAGCCTGAACGAAATGTTCGTTCGGCGTATTCATAGGCTGATATGCCGTCAGATGACCGAGCACCAGCCGTGGCGGTCTTCGACCTTACCGTGCCTGATGGCGGAAAGCTCCTTAAACAGGCGCTGTGCGAGCTCGCCTGTTTTTCCCCCGGAAATTGTAACGGTCTTTTCGAGGTGATTGATCTTGCCGATGGGCGAGATGATGACGGCGGTACCAGTACCGAACACCTCCTTGAGTGTCCCGTTCTGCGCGCCTTCCATGACCTCCTCGATGGATATCTTTCTCTCTGATACGGAGTACCCCCACTCCTTTGCGAGGGTCATGACACAGTCCCTGGTCAGGCCGCGGAGGATGGACCCGTCTAGATTAGGTGTCACAAGCTCATTATCAAACAGGAAGAAGATGTTCATGGTACCGCATTCCTCTATGAATCGGTGCTCCTTGCCGTCGAGCCAGAGCGTCTGGTCGTATCCTTTGGCCTGCGCGAGCTTGAGCGGATAGAGGCTTGCGCCGTAGTTGCCTGAGGCTTTTGCCATACCGGTCCCGCCCTCGCTGGCGCGGACATACTCGCCCGATGACATCAGGGAGATTGCCGGGAGCCCCGCGCCGTAGTATGCTGATACGGGTGTGGCGATGATCATGAATTTGTACGTGTTTGATGGCCTGAGGCCGAGGTGCTCGTCCGTTGCGAAGATAAACGGCCTGATGTAGAGTGAGTCCCCCTCTTTATTAGGTACCCATTTTCTGTCGAGGTCGATAAGCTTGAAGAGCCCTTCCTTGAGCATGCCCTTGTCCAGCGGCGGTATGCACATTCGGTCAGCTGACTCGTTGATGCGCTGCTCGTGGTCGTCAGGCCGGAAGATGCAGACCTTCCCCTTGCCCTGTGAATACGCCTTCATGCCCTCAAAGATTGACTGGGCGTAGTGGAGTGTCATGTTTGCCGGGGGGAGCGGGATGTTTTGGTATGGCGTTATCTTGGCATCCTGCCACGTTCCGTCCCTGTAGTCCGCAACAAACATGTGGTCGGTAAAAACTTTTCCAAAAACGAGGTTGTCAAAGTCAACATCGCCCAACTTGCTTGTTGCTCGTTTTTCAATCTTTATTTCCATAGGGGGTATTGCACATATTCCTTTATTAGGGTTTCGAGCGTATTATGGCCCATTTCCTGCAAGAGGGGGCACATGCGATTATGCCTGTAACATTAGTGTCGGGAGGGCACACGGCACGATACAGTGAAATTCCCATTGGGTGGCGAGGTGCACCCTATACAAGGAGTACAAAGAGCGCGGCCATAAGCGCCAGCATGCCTATGGTCTGGGGCGCCATGATGCGTATCGCCCTGCCAAGCGTCGTGTCGAAGTATTCCAGCGACACGGAGATGCAGGGATGGAGCGGTGAGATGAGGTAACCAAGAAAAATGCTCACGAAGGTTATGGAAAACGCCACCGGGCCGATGACGCCTGCCCCTGTCGCGCCAAGGTATGCGGGGAATACCACGGCGGCAGAAAGCTGCGTCCTTCCGGTGACAAACGCGAGCAGGAATCCGATGCCGACGCACAGCACCACCAGCGGTATGTCGAGCGATGCTATTGCCGCACCGACCGTCGTCCTGTTGAATACCTCGATAAAAAGGTACATGCAGAGTATTATGGAAAAGAATTTCCACGGTTTGGATGCGATGGCGCCTGTGAGAAACGGCCGTATGGGCAGGCGGCCAACGATTGCCGCCGCCACGACGCTTACCGTAACGGCGAGCAGCGTTACCGCCTCCTGTGGTTCGATGATTGCGAGGTGCTTTATGCCATAGTCGAGCACTGGCGCAACAAGGATGATACACAGCGGCATGACCGCCTTTTTACATGATGCTCCCTGAATCGATTCATTGCGCCCTTCGACGTCACGGAGGAGCGTCCAGTACCCGATGGCTGCAAACAGCACAGAGACGGGGATAAGGTATGGAATGACATCATACACGCTTATGCCCGCGATATCCGCAGGGACGATGAGGGCGGGAGAGAGCGGGTAGATGAGTATGAGGATGTGGCGGAACCAGATATTGATAACAAAGCTTTTGTCTGGGGGGTGCGCGCCGCCGACTTTACTGACCAGCGGTGCGGATATAAGTGCACCCCCCGGCACGGGTAGCAGGCCGATAAGGGCCGCGCTTGATGCCATAAACGCACGCTTCCCTATGGCAAGATTCCTTACAAGGTCGTCGAGCATGCCGCTTTGCTGGAGTGCAACGCCAAGTACTGAAAAGAGCGACATCGCAAGGGAGAGCGAAAGGTATGCGGGATTGGTTCCGGCGTCAAAGAGCGCCGTGGCGGTCTCACTGGGCGAAAGCGTTGAAACGCCTAGCACGACGCTTCCCGCAAGCAGCGCCAGGGGAAGATTGTACCGTGCTACGAAGAGAAGCACCGCTATCGTGCACAGGAATCCCATCCATACCATGTCCATGCCGTCACCTTGCCGTTGTACGCTTAGTATCCTGGTACTCAATATAGTTTTATTGCATGACACCATATAATGCCCATGAATGGGTACAGGGCCGTG
>CAYSZY010000038.1:4606-13460 GCA_964435645.1 uncultured Thermococci archaeon
GCTTGAGTCGACCTACGGGCCCAACTGGGGCGAGGGTGCGGCACAGCTTAGGGCGCACACGGGCGCGCTGTTTTCGTATTACGCCATCACTGCTATCCCGCTATGGGGCGAGGTGGCATTCCAACGACCGCTACTGTTATCCTGATACAAAAGAGTGGGCGCACCGGCGCTCTGGACGGTATTGAGCAAGGCGTCGCTCTATGAGTCTTCCTTCGTGCCGCCAATTGACTCCGATATCCGGGCGGTGTACTGCTTTATGAGCGCGAGCATGCCATCCTGCTCCTCAATGGGCAGGATGTCTCCGTACAGGCCGATAAGCTCCTCGTACTCCTTGACGATGCCAAGCATCGCCGTCGCGGACGACTGTACGTCTATCTGCTTATCGGTGTCTATCCCCTTTGCCGCTTCGGCGACTGTTTCCTTAAATGACATCCATTTCTTTGGGAGCGCAAGGTCAGCCTCAATGGGCGGGGGACTGTCCTCAGGATCCCCTGCCACGGATTCTTTTTCGGGTGCGGGCGTGGCATCCTCACGTGGCGCACGATATCCTCGCGCCACGATGACAGCCTCTGCCGCCGTATACGCTGCACATCCCCAAAGGATGCCGTTGACGGCCGCACCGGCGCTGCCTGCGCCATAAAGGAGAAGTATGGCGACAGCGCCCACAACAGCGCTTATCGCCCCGTGGATAATCCGTAGGTCCATCGTGCTCACCACCGTTATTTTACAATACAATAAATATCTTTCCTGCAGTGTTTGAATCGATTACCATATCTGTTTATATATTATAAATGTACATATATGTACTAGAAAGCTTTATATATGACATTATTTAACACAATAGTACATCATATCGAGGTCTATCCATGACACCCAAAAAGATTATCCTAGACGAAAACGACATGCCGAAGAAGTGGTATAACGTAGCGGCCGACCTGCCGTCCCCCATCGACCCACCCATCGACCCCCAGACCCTGCAGCCCCTGAAGCTTGAGGCCCTTGAGCAGATATTTGCCAAGGGGCTTATCAAGCAGGAAGTAAGCTGCGACCGGTATATCAGCATACCGGAAGAGGTGCGTGACATTTTCCGGATATGGAGGCCCTCGCCGCTTATACGCGCCGAGCGACTCGAGCAGTATCTCAAGACGCCGGCGAAAATATACTACAAGTGGGAAGGCGTCTCCCCTGCAGGGAGCCACAAGCCGAACACTGCAATCCCCCAGGCATATTACAACATGAAGGAAGGCATCGAGCGTATCGCATCCGAGACAGGCGCGGGGCAGTGGGGTTCTGCTATTTCCTACGCCTGCGCGCTCTATGACATCGAGTGCAAGATTTACATGGTGCGCGCAAGCTACGACCAGAAGCCGTACCGCAAAAGCCTCATGAACGCATGGGGGGCGTCGTGTGTCGCTAGCCCGTCTATGGACACGGTTTCCGGGCGCACGATGCTTGAGAAGGATCCCAACACGGGCGGAAGCCTCGGCCTTGCTATCTCAGAGGCCGTTGAGGACGCGGCGACGCATGACAACACAAACTATACGCTGGGGTCCGTGCTCAATCACGTCTGCATACACCAGTCCATCCTCGGCCTGGAGACCATCGAGCAGTTCAAGCAGATCGACACACAACCCGACGTCGTCATTGGCTGCGTGGGTGGCGGTTCGAACTTTGCCGGCATCGCCTTCCCGTTCTACCACGAGAAGATTACCGGAAAGAACCCCAATGTGGAAATTATCGGTGCCGAGCCCATGGCGTGCCCGACGCTTACCAAGGGGCTCTACGAGTACGACTACGGGGACGTCGCGGGGCTTACGCCAATCATGAAGATGTTCACTCTAGGCCATGACTTCATGCCCCCATCAATCCATGCGGGCGGCCTTCGCTACCACGGCGACAGCCCGCTGGTATGCAAGCTGGTCAAGGAAGGATTAATAAATGCCCGGGCATACCACCAGACCGAGTGCATGGCAGCGGCCGTCACGTTCGCGCGGACTGAGGGGCACGTCATCGCCCCCGAGTCTTCACATGCGCTCAAGTGCGCCATGGAAGAGGCTCTCCGCTGCCGCCAGACCGGCGAGGAGAAAGTCATCGTCTTTAACAACAGCGGCCACGGGAACTTCGACCTTACCGCCTACAACGCGTATTTCAACAAGACCATGGTGGACTACGAATACCCCGAAGAGCTTATCATGCAGTCGCTGGCAAAGCTCCCAAAAGTAAAATAGTAAAGAGACATGAACATGAAGACCATAGGATTTGTCATCAATCCCATCGCAGGGATGGGGGGAGCCGTCGGGCTCAAAGGCACCGACGGGCAGTACTGCGAGGCGCTTGCCCGCGGCGCGTCCCCCCGTTCACCCCTTCGTGCCGAGCAGGCGCTCAACGCCCTTGTAGCTTCCAATCCACAAGGGCTTTTGTTCCTCTCGTGCGGGGGGCAGATGGGGTCTGACATCCTGTCCGCAGCCGGAATGCCCCATATTGTCGTGCATGCGCCGTCACCGTTTTCTTCAGCTTCTGACACCATGGCGGCGTGCAAGGCGTTTGTCGAGCTCGGCGTCGATGCAATCGTGTTCTGTGGCGGCGACGGGACCGCCAGGGACGTTGCGTCTGTCATAGGCGGCAGTGTTCCTGTCCTTGGCATCCCTTCCGGCGTCAAGATGTATTCCAGTGTCTTTGCCCATTCCCCTGCCGCGGCGGCAGAGGTCATGGCGTCCTTTGCCACTGGCGCCGCACTGGTGCGCGATGCGAGTGTCATGGACATCAACGAGGAGCAGTACCGCAACGGGCGGCTCGACCGCTCATTGTATGCGCAGGTGCGCTCGCTCTACCTGCCGGCGCGGGTGCAGGCGCCGAAATGCGCCTTTCACAGCGAGAGCGAGGATGTGTCAAAGGAGCAGATAGCCCGATTCGCAGCCGAGTTCATGGGGGACGGTTCGCTCTACATCGTGGGCGTGGGCTCAACGACGCAGGCTGTGCTTGCCATGGCCGGCATCGAGGGGACGCTGCTTGGCGTAGACCTCGTGCAGGGCGGCCGCATCGTCTGCAAGGACGCCACGGAGCGGGACATACTCGAGGCGGCAAAGTCGGTGGCCTCGATAAAGATCCTCGTCAGCCCTCTGGGTGCACAGGGATTCGTATTCGGGCGCGGCAATCACCAGATAAGCCCTGAGGTCATCAGGCGCGTGGGCCGAAGCAACATCATCCTGCTCGGCACGCCGTACAAGCTCCAAAACACGCCGGAGTTTTATGTTGACACCGGGGACACCGTGCTTGACACCGAGCTTTCGGGCCATATGAGCGTTGTCTGCGGATACCGATTGGCTGCCAGGAAGACTATTATTGCCGGCTAAATATTCGTTTTTTGTTAATTTATATGCCAGGCGCGTACTACATAAGCATGCGCGCTTATAAGGCCCCCTTGCCGATTAGAATTATGGCGGCGTCGCTTGTATCGCTTTTTGGCGTGGCGCTTGCGGGCCCTTTGCATGCCATTGCATCTGGTGGCTAAGACGGCCCGTTGGGCGACAATCCCTTCCAGGATTCGAACGAATCCCTTGCCGCCACTGCGCTCGAACGGGCGATGTGAATTGTAGGGGGCCTATGTTTTAGCGTACATACTGCCCTCAAACGAGGACGTTGCATTTAGCGGGGGGTGCCCACAAGGTCGTTATCGGTGCTGATGGGGCCCATATGCGATTATTATGCTAGTTTTGCCAGAAAGCCCACGGTATTCAGCCGGTGGATGAATTGATGCTTACACACAAAAAGGGCATCAATCCGGGCATCAGGAAGCACACGGGCATGCCATATGGCGCCATAAGCACGCAGGCGCGCATGGCATATCCCTTGCGTATAATTCCAGGATATGAAAAAAGAGTGGACGCAGCCCCGAAGGGCTGCGTGGCCGTTTGCCACAGGACCTAGGGTCTGCGCTATGCGCGCGGCCATGTCGCAGGTCAGCTTCCCAGAAGCATGTCTAGGAGGTTTTCCCATATGGCGACGACAAAGCTAAGCCACGCATGCACCGGCGGCAGGTTGATGACCGGAATCCATGCGCCGGCATATTCGTAGGCGCCCATGTCGTAGCTGTCCCGCTGGGGGCGAAGCACGCCAAGGATATCATCGGTAACGCTGCCGTATCTCCCTACGCTTGCATTCGTTCCTGCGTCGATGCAGGGCGAGCCCTGGAGAATCGACAGGTCGGCCGGAGCGTCAACGAAGAGCGGGTCGGCGTCGATGTTGCCGGTGCCGGGGTAGCCGCCCTGGATGTCAGAGTACGTGACGGTAGTCGTACCGTCAAAGTCGGAGATCTCTCCGCTGTTGCCCCAAAAGATGCAGTTGGCCACGAAAGTGCCGGGCCCCCAGCCTGATTGTGACGAGACGCAAAGCCCGTATTCGTTTCCATAGATGGTACAGTTGGCCACAGACGTCGTGCCTTGGGTGTTCGACAGACCGTTGTCTGGAGACTCATCAGGACCCAGTTTAATGCCATATGCATTGGCGTACGAGAGTGCATTGGTAAGAGTGAGCGAAAAGGCGGGTGATGCGGTTGAGTTGACGTCAAACCCCTCCTCCGCGTTGTTGTTGGCAGTGCAGCTGTCGTAGCGGGCAGAGGCGTCAGATGAATTCTCCGTGTCGAAGTAGAATCCCGCGTCCCCATTACCGTACGCATGGCAGCATTCAACCGTTACCGAGGCGGCATCCGATGCAGTGACTGGTATGGAGAGCCCGTGGTCATCGTTATCGTGCAAGCGGCAGCCCTCAATCGTTACCGAAACGGAATTGGAGTTCTCGATGTCGATTTGGATTCCATCGTCGACGTTACTGTATGAGCGGCAGCCCTCAATCGTTACCGAAACGGAATCGGAGTTCTCGATGCTTAGGTAGAATCCGTCGTTATCGTTGCCATATGCGACGCAGTTGGAAAGAGTGATGTTGGCATCGTCTACGTGGTAAACATATATATGAAATCCGTCGTCACTTCCAATTACCACGCAGTCCGTCAGTTCCATCGTTTGTGCCTTTCCGGCTTCGATGCCCTCAGTTTCATAGTTGCGAACGGTAAGGCCGGCTATTCTTACATAGTCTACAAAAACATCAGACTTATCGTTCCTTCCAAGAAAAAAGTCCTTGCCCTGATTTAAAACAAGGGAACCGTCAATGATGGTGGTGCCAGAACCCGCCCCGACGATGGTGAGCGAGCGGTCGCCGATTTTCAGGATGCCTAGGGGGTAGTAGGTCCCTGCGGCGATGGCGATTGTGTCGCCGTTGGCGGCATTTTGGAACGCGTCCTCCAGCTCACCTGTCGTTGATACGTAATGCGTTGTGGCGGCCGAAAGCGGTGTTAATCCTGCCAAGAGCGCGCACATAAGCCCACAGATGAGCACGATGCAATATCTACGATTCTTCATATTGCCGCCATGGGCGTAACACATATAATCCTTTCCGTTTAGGGGTATTTGCATAACCCTGCCTACTCTTTGCCAATTCCTTTTCAGTTCCGTTTTCATGGCCTTTTTTTGAATCCTACGTCATCCTGCGGTATCCCCTGTGGGGCCAGCCCAAGTTCGATTTCATGTTGGAAAACGGGTGCCATAACCAAGAGCGTCTTCTACTGAAAAGAAAAGCCACCGGTGACGAATGACCAATCTGCGGTTTTTCAGGCCACTAGCACCGAATCAATGGGTGAAAGTCCAATTATTTTGAAAATATACAAAGAAAAGAACATGATCATGGGACATAGTTGGGGTGGTGTACACAGCAATGTTCCGTCAAATCTTGGATTCTTCCCCATATTTTAGTTAAATTTATATTCTAAAAGTGCACATTCTTACCATGCGCGCTTATAAAGCTATTTTTATTGTCATTACAGTGGTGGCATCGCTTTTCTCCGTTGCAGGAGTAGCGCTTTCGGCCATTACCTATGATACCGTGTATGTTGACGATACCGGTCCTGTCGGGGGCAATCATTTCCATGACATTGAGACCGCACTATCCCTGGTTAATCCCGATGGCACAATCTATATTGCAGCAGGGTACTACGACCTTTCCTTACCGCTCGTACCTGCTGCAGATGTTGCCTTCATCGGTGAAGGCGCCGATGTCGTTACCATTGACGCAACCGGGCTCACATCAGCCCTTAATATCGAAGATGTGTCGGTATATATTTACGGATGTTCGATCACGGGCGCCCACACCTGTGTCTCAATCGACTGGAACAATGGGGAAGGGACGTATGAGGCCTACCTGCACAACAACGCCATTTACGGTGCGATGGAATTGGATAGCGGCATATCCTTAGGATTGGACAACGCCTCAGGAGAAGTGACGATTCGCGGCAATGAAATCTATGACAACAGCGGGTATGGCATATCAGTTAGTTCCATTGATTCAGACCTTGTCCTCGTCATCGAAGGCAATGCCATCCATGGCAACGACGATAGCGGCATATTCATTTATAGTGAGTGCGGCTCGCTCGAGACACACATCGATGGAAACGAGATATGCGGCAACGGCGCGGTATCGTTTTTTAATACCGGCATTAATATCCGTTTTTTGACATGTCACATACCCCTGAAATTAGCATAACAGACAATGAAATATATGATAATCACGGCGACGGCATTCTGATGGAATTCTTGATGACTGCCCCTTCTTTCCCCGGTGATGGCGGAGCCGTGCCAACAGAGGCGGAAGTTATTCTCATCGAGGGCAATGCCATTGACAACAATGATGGAACCGGCATTTATGTCAAGATCCCCTCTATCGTGGCACCATGCGACGGAGTGCCTACGCCCGATACGTATTACATACTTTCCGAAATGGTCGTTTCCAAGAACACAATCACAAGCAATGGCCGGGCCGGATTTGATTTCTATGCGCCGTTTTTCATAAGCCCTGAACCAGATCACGATGGCAACGGGGGCTACCTTGATTATTCAGTATTCCTCGAAAAGAACGTCATTACCGGCAACGCTGGCGGCGGCATCAGGTATCTTTCATTCCTGATGTTCGGTGCATTCAACAATCTCATCGCAGGAAACACGGGGGTTTCGTATGGCTTGGACGTATGTTGTTTTAGCGCTGATATAGTGAACTGCACCATAACGGGGAATTCCGCTGGGGCCTCGTTTGATGTATGGAACCTGCTCTTCGCAAATAACATTGTCACATCCAATGACAATAGTGGCATATGCGGCAATGCCACGAGGCAGGGTTTGGATGGCGAATCGTATATGCAGTTCTATTTCAATGATGTATGGGGCAATGGGACCGACTATACTTCATTTCCTGATATGACTGGAAACGATGGAAACATATCGGTAGACCCACAGTTTGCGGGACCCACCAATGCGCACCTGCAGACTGGTTCCCCCTGTATCGATGCAGCGGGGTTTGGCGCCTATCCCTTCATCCAGGATGATTTAGAGGACACGCCCCGCCCGCTCGGCGACGGATACGACATGGGGTGCTACGAGGCGCGCTCCCAGAATTGGACGCCACAGCTCACCAAACCGCTCGCATCGCTGCACATGGCACGCGCAAACGCCTTCTGGAACTGCCTCAAGGGAAATCTGCCCGCGGAGCTGAGTGCCGAGGCAACGGCGCTCGTTGATGAGGTCCAGTCAATCATGGCACAGGCTGTCTCATTGGGAAACCCCGTCATGACCAGCGGGCTTATGCAGCAGGCGCAGGAGCTCATGGCCCAGCTTGAGGCGCTGCTCGGATGCGGATGCTCTTAGGAGCATCCATTTTTTCATTTCTTTTTTCGCTATCCTTTTTAAGCTCCCCGTGCATACCATTCCCATGGACTTCAGACGAAGACGTACCGCTGCACTCTGTATCCTCATCATCGCCAGCATGCTTTCCGGTTGCATCAGCAGCGATGGTGCGAGCAGGGATGAATTTGATGAGCTCAAGGACGATTACTCGGACCTTCAGGATGACTATGCCAACCTTTCCAGCCAGTACGACGCGGCTTCCGATTCGCTTTCGCAGTCGCAGTCCCAACTGGCGCAGCTCCAGTCCGACTATGACACCCTGGAGAGCGATTTTACCGCATACATCGCCTCGCACCCCAGCGACGATGACTATTCTGAAATAAAGAACTGGGCACACCATGCGCTCTATTTCAGATTCTACTACGCTGACGACTACTACTGGATTATCGACAACTACTCGTACCTCTACGCATGGAAGTCGCTTGACCACATCGTGACCGCGCCGGAGTCGTGGCCGATAGACGTAGACCTTGCTAACAACTATATCGTCTACGACTTTGAGGGCGACTCGAACATCGACTATATCGCGTCGTACATACTCGGCACGTGCTCAACGTACGAGGAGTACGCGGAAAAGGCCCTTAACTTCGTGCATAATGCGGTTTACTACATGTCCGATGAGGACAGCACCGGCTACGGCGAGTATTGGAAGTACCCCGACGAGACGCTCTATGACGGTGTCGGCGACTGCGAGGATACCGCGTTCCTTTACGCGTCCCTGCTTCGGGCAGTAGGCATCCCCACTGTTCTCCTCGACTACCAGAATCACCTTGCCGTTGCCGTGGGGCTTGACGATTTTTCCGGTACCTACACCGAATACGGCGGCAGGAAGTATTACTTTGCCGAGACCACAAGCAACATGTTCGACGAGGAGGACTTCAACTATTCGCACAATATGAAGATAGGCGAGGTATGGGACGGCATGCTTGAGGAATTTTATATCGTGGAAGTCTATTAAGGGGATTTACCCCTTTTTTTTCTTTATCACCGTAATATTTTTATTCTATTGTCGATAATATATCGTGGGTGAGCGTATGCTGCGCAAAAACTTACTATTTATATTTACAATA
>CAYSZY010000039.1:0-13273 GCA_964435645.1 uncultured Thermococci archaeon
GGCAAACATAGTGTTGCTTATGCTCCTGCTGTCAAGCACGACAGGGTGCATTTCTTCTTCAGGCACGGACTCATCCGACGCCATCGGCGTTGTTGTGAGCATTCCCCCGTACGCAGAATGGGTGGAGCAGGTCGGCGGCGAGTATGTAGATGTCACCATACTCGTACCGGAAGGTGCGTCCCCCCATACGTACGAGATTACGCCACAACAGATGGTCAGGGTGAGCAAGGCGTCGCTCTGGGTGAAAAACGGCGTAGGGCTCGAGCAATGGGCCGACAAGATTGTAAAAACGAATGATGACATTATTGTAGTAGACATATCCAGCGGGGTATCGCTCATAGGGGATACGGATGATGACGAGCGATATGACGCACATGTGTGGCTCTCGCTGCAGGCAGCGCGCGCAGGGGTGAGTATGATAGCCAACGCGCTTATCGGCATAGACCCCGAACACGCTGCGTACTATGAGTCCCGGGCGGAAACATACCGTTCCAGCCTCTTCGGCCTTGAGCAATCGATTGCCACCGCCGTAGGCGAGTCGGACTCACGGACATTTCTTGTCTTCCATCCCGCATGGGCATATTTTGCCCGTGACTTCGGATTGATACAGATTGCCATCGAGGACGAGGGAAAGGAACCGGGCCCCGAATACCTCAGCTCGGTCGTAAATACGGCTAGGGAGCTAGGTATTGCAGTGGTCTTTATAGAACCACAGTTCAGCCCCGATGATGCAAATGTTATTGCGGATGAAATCGGGGGTACCGTGGTCTCCATCAATCCGCTGGCAAAATCGTACTTGGCGAACATGGGATCAGTTGCACAGTCCATCATAGAGGGGTTGGCATGACACACGAGCAGATGGAGCCCGTTGTCTCGCTGCGCAACGTAAGCTTGGCGTACAATGAGGATGTTGTGCTTGAAGACGTATCACTTGATGTACACAAACTTGACTTTATGGGTATCATCGGGCCCAACGGCGGCGGCAAGACGACCCTGCTCAAGGTGATGATAGGGACGCTGCGCCCGCAAAAAGGCAAGGTGGAGATTTTTGGCGGCCCCCCTGCGCATGCACGTACGCGCATCGGGTACGTACCGCAGACATCCCACTATGCCATGGGCATCCCGGTAACGGCATTTGACGTGGTCCTCATGGGCAGGTACGGGAAAAAAGGCTTGTTTAGGCGGTTCGACAAGGATGACGCCACAGCGGCAGATGAAGCACTGCGCAGGGTAAGCATGGACCAGCACCAAAACAAGGCATTTGACCACCTGTCCGGCGGGCAGCGCCAACGGGTCATCATTGCCCGTGCACTGGTGAATAATCCCGAACTGCTCCTGCTTGACGAACCCAACGTCGGGGTCGACAGCGCTGCAAAGACAGAGCTCTTTGAGCTCTTGCACCTGCTCAACAAAACGATGACCATAGTCATCGTGACCCACGACCTCACCGCCATATCCACCTATGTCAGCAAGATAGCTTGTATCAACAAGACACTCCACTACCACGGGGACAAGGAGATAAAAAAGGAGACCATAGATCAGCTGTACCACTGCCCGGTGGAGCTTATCGCCCACGGCGTCCCCCACAGGGTCCTGGAGGAACACTGATGCTTGAGATGTTCTCATACCAATTTATGCAAAACGCGTTTTTTGCTGGGATCCTTGCCAGCGTCATCTGTGGCATCATAGGGGTCTACGTGGTGCTCAAGAGGATTGTCTTTATCAGCGGGGGCATAGCGCACTTTTCATTTGGCGGCATCGGCTTCGGCTATTATGCCGGCATTAATCCGCTGCTTTCAACACTTTGTTTCTCGATTCTTGCGGCAATTGCCATAGGCGCGTCAAAAAAGCATATCGCGCTCCAGGAGGACACCACCATCGGGATCCTCTGGGCCGTTGGCATGGCGTCCGGCGTGCTGTTTATCGGCATGAGCAAGGGTTATGCTGTCAATCTGTTCAGCTACCTGTTTGGAAACATCCTTGCAGTATCGGCGTTCGACCTCACCCTCATGTGCGTGCTAAGCGCCTTTATCATCATCGCCGTGGCCCTTCTGTTCAAGGAGTTCCTCATCCTGACCTTCGATGAGGAATACGCGTCCATCGTCGGCATACCTACACAGGCGCTTTACATATTCCTGCTGTGCCTTATCGCGCTTTCCATAGTTGTTATGATAAAGATTGTCGGTGTCATCCTAGTCATCGCACTCCTTACCATTCCCGCGTCCATCGGGCGCCTTTTCGCTAAGACGGTCAAGCGCATGATGGTGCTAGCCACGCTAAGCGGCATGGCGCTTACCACAGGGGGGCTCATGCTGTCATACTACACGGACCTTGCGTCAGGCGCAACTATCGTGCTGCTTTCCGCTGCCGTGTTCCTGCTGGCTTCGTTGGCCAAGTCCCATGTGCTGACATCATCGCGCATGCGGGCGGTAAACGAGAACAAACCATAAAAGCCATGTACACCCCCATCCCAAGCATGCGTACCATTTATTTTGAATGCGATGTCGTCAGGATGATCGACCAGACACTCCTGCCCAAAACGGTGAAAATACACACCTGCTCAGACGTTTCGTGCCTTGTCGAGGCGATTAAATCCTTGCGTGTCCGCGGCGCGCCTGCACTGGGCGTCGCGGGAGCGTATGGCATGGTGCTTTCCGCGCAGGCCCACGAGGGATTGGGATTCGCAGAATTTTGTAATGCACTTTCACACGATGCAAAAATCCTTGCTGAAGCGCGGCCAACGGCGGTCAATCTCCAGTGGGGGGTCGGTGAGCAGCTGCTGGTGCTTGGGCGGTGCTCATCTTCCGCAGAGGCGGCCGGGGCGCTTCGTGAGTCTGCACATTCCATGGCACGCATGGACATAGAGAACAACAGATCCATAGGCCAGCATGGCGCCGGGCTTATCGACAGCGGCGACGGCGTGCTTACCCACTGCAACGCGGGTGCGCTTGCCTGCGTCGGGTACGGCACCGCCCTGGGTGTCATCAGGGCTGCCCACGAGCAGGGCAAGGACATCCACGTATACATCGATGAGACACGCCCCCTCTGCCAGGGATCACGGCTCACCACATGGGAGCTGTTACAGGAGCAAATCCCAGCGACACTCATCACTGACAGCATGGCAGGGCACCTCATGAGCAGGGAATTGGTGCAAAAGATTGTTGTGGGGGCAGACAGGATAACGGCAGCGGGCGACGTTGCAAACAAGATCGGCACGTACTCCCTTGCGGTACTGGCACAATACCACAAGATCCCAATGATTGTTGCCGCACCGACGTCGACTATCGATTTTAGGATGGAATACGGTTCCCAAATACCCATAGAGCAGCGGCCGCCGGAAGAGCTCATATGGTGGCAGGGCGCGCAAAACGCGCCAGTCGGCGTATCTGTGTACAACCCCGCATTCGACGTGACGCCCGCATCGCTGGTGTCCGCCATTGTAACGGAAAAGGGTGTGGCCCGCCCCCCGTTTACCCGGTCGCTTTCAGCATTCAAGGCGTGACCACGCGCAACTTGCGGCATCGAGCGCACGGGCGGCGACTTCCTCTGTATCGAGGGTGGTAACCTCCCCAAAGGACACCACCTGCCTGCCGCCTACAAAGACATGGGCCACCGCAGCGGGCGTCATGCCGTAGAGGAGCGACTGGGCCATGTTACGGTAGGGGAAGAAATACCCCTTCTTCAAGAGGACTATGTCCGCCGCCATGCCGGGTGAAATTCCGTGGGAACCGCATAGCAGGGAAAGGGCGTCGCCGGCGCCCAAACCATGTGTGAGCGCCACTGCCCGCGCGTCCCCCCACATGCTGTACCCGTCATGTATCGAGGGCGAGTCGATGCCCAAGGACACGGGGATGCTGTGACGCACAAGCTCGGCCACGGGCGCCTGCCCCGAACAAAGGCGCATGTTTGAGCCATAGCAGTGGGATACGCCCGCTCCGCTGGCTGACATGATACGCAGGTCGGAGGGGGATGGATGGACGTAGTGCGCCACGGTTGTTCCGGGGCCCAAAACGCCTTTTTTGTAAAAATATTCCGTCGGGGTCTGGCCGTACGCCCGCTGTGAGAACTCGGCATCCAGGGAAACCTCGTCGATATGCAGATGATACCCAGAAAACAGCCGCGGGTGGTCGCGGAACGCGGCGCATGCCCGGTCGACCAGCTCGTCGCTGGCCATGCGTACCGACACTATGCCCATCTTTGCCTCCAGCAGGGGGATATCAGCCACGCGCCGCGCAAGCCGGAGGGAGGTCCCCACCGTAGCGGGCGAGCGCCACGGCTGCACGTCCATAAGCGCTTCGGAAAGCGTCGCACGGATTCCAGCCTGTTCACACGCCGCAGCCACCTCCAGCTCATGGAAATGCATATCCTCAAAGTACGTGATGCCGCTGCGCAGCATGGCCTGGCAGGAATAAAGCGCGCCGGAATAGGCCTCTTGTGCGGTCAACCCTTGCTCGAATCTCCATAGATTTTTGACCCATCCGTCCAGTTCGCCCGTGACGGGCATACCCTGTACAAGTGATGTCGCCGCATGCATATGCGTGTTGCGCAGGCCGGGTATGGCCACATAATCGCGCGCGTCAAACTGTTCGCATCCCCTGTATGCGGTATCCCCCACGCATTCCACGACGCCTCCTTCAATCAGCACGTTTGCAGGGGCGACGACACCCTGTGACAACACATGCCCCCCGGTTAGCAGCAGGCCCATGTGATATCATGGTTGTGGGCACATTAAAAGGTATAAAGTAAATATGTGCAAAGTTAGTTCTTAACTTACGGGTAAATTTATATATTGGGGCGACTAGTTTTTTTGGTGAATCCATGGATGAGGTAGACGAAATTAAAAAGAGAAAAATGGAAGATATGGCCAAGGCTACAGCACCTGCTGGACCCATTCATGCAACTGAAGAGAACTTTGACCAACTCCTGAAGGACAATCAGCTTCTCCTTGTTGACTTCTGGGCAGAATGGTGCATGCCATGCAAGATGTATGGGCCAACAGTTGCAACCTTTGCAAATGACATGCAGGGAAAAGTGGCCGTTGCCAAGCTCAACGTCGATGAGAGCAGGGCCATAGCAGCCCGGTACAACACTATGTCAATCCCCACAACAATCCTGTTCAAGGATGGCCAACCAATCGACAAGATGGTAGGGGCCGTACCCAAGGAAAGCCTTGCGGACATGGTAAACAGATACCTTTAAGGAGCGGGGGGAGCCCCCATCTTTTTTCCTAGGAGATGCATGATTGGCCGTAAAAAATCCATTTAGCAAGAACTTGTGCTCACCCAACCAAATAGAGGGAATCGAGATTTATGACCTCGTCTCAGGGGTCCTTACCCTCAACGAATTGGAAACGAACATACTATTTCTTCTTTTCGACGAGCATTTTTCGGCAGTACAGCTGTCAGAGCAGACCCAAAAGCATCGCAGCACCATCCAAAAGGCGCTTTCCAATCTCATGAGCAAGGGGCTCATCATCCGCAAGAAGCGCGGATTGAGAAGAGGATACCACTTCACGTACACGTCCATCCCCAAGGCAAAGGTCAAGGAAATGATGATCTACTATGTTGAGGAGCAGACCAGGTGCCTTAGGGAGCGGATTATAAAGGAATTGTAGGCCGGCCCTAATCCCCGCCGCATAAGCTGCCGTCCGCCATTGTTTCCAGCGTGCCTGCGACATACTTGTCAACAAGGCCCTGTGCCGTTTCGCCCCTGCCGAAACAGACGCTGATGCCAAGCTCCGCCGCATAGTCCATGGCGCCGGGGCCGATACCGGAACACGCAATGGCGCGCACACCGAGATCAAACAGCTGCGAAAGCGGGCCCTCGTGCCCGGAGGCATGCGCCGCACTGTTTTGCGCAACGGATGCTGAACCTGTCTTTGTATCATATATGAGGAAAAATGGCGACCTGCTAAAATGCGCGTTGATTGCGGAGCCAAGCCCCGCACCATCCTTGAGCGGTACTGCAAGAATCATTAGGCATCACCGCATTAAATATCGCGAAAGAATCTTTTTTTTGGCACGCTTGAGTATCTCATCCACGCTTGACGGGGACACGCCGACCTCATCTGAAAGCTCCTTGAGCGATATCAGCTTAGGCACCTCGAAGTAACCGCGCTCGTAGGCGATATGCACCACTTCCCGCTGGCGGTCCGTAAGCTCGTCAAGACAAAAATTGCACCCGCGCTTCCGCTTTATAAAAAGATTAAACCCCTTCTCCTCAAGAGATGACATGAACGTGAAAAGCGAGCCATCGTGGCCAGTGATAATATTGATAATCGCGCCAGAAGGGGTGAACTCACACGCGGAGAAAAAACATCCCGACGTAGCGAGCGCCCTGTAGCCACACGAATCCTTTTCATAGGATAGTACGACATACGTATCAGGTGAAATCTTCTCGATGGAGAGTAAGGTAAACTTTTCGCTCCGTTTAATAAACTCATCGATTTTTTCAATTTTCTGCGGTGTTGCGTGAAACTCGAGCATAAGCGTGCACCCATCGTCAGAAAAAGACGGTATGACATTTAGTATCTTAAAAGAAATATCAAGCTCATTTGCAAGCTGTATTAGTTTACAATCAGGATTGTTAGCATGGATGAGAACTTCATTCGTGATACTACCCCCCTAAAATGAACAACGTGTTTAGCCTTATAACTATTTCGGAATAACGGACCAGATTCATTATTCCCATAGGTCTTTTGAGGAAAGACGCCAGCCGTACATTTCCGTAAGCAGGAAAAATGACGCCTGAGGCGGAATAATCCCCTTCTCCGTTACAATGATATCTATATATTCAGATGGAGTGATGTCAAACACCGGATTGCGCACCCTGACACCGGGAAGGGCGCGTGCCTCTTCTGCGGGAAGAACTTCCCTCGGGTCTCGCTCCTCTATCTCAACAAGCTCCCCCGCCATGGTATCGGGATGGAATTTGTAGCTTTCAGCGGCGACCATGACACGCACCCTCGACTCATGGGCGGCAAGGGATACCGTGGCCGTGCCGATCTTGTTTGCCACAGCGCCGTTTGCCGTAACTGCGTCGGCACCCGTTATGAGATGGTCCATGTCCTTCATGAAATACCGGGCGGCGGAGTCCACGATAAGATTTACGGTGATGCCCGCCTGCGACAGCTCCTTGGACGTCAGCCGCCCCTGGAACCAGGGGCGCGTCTCCATGGCAAAGACCTCGATGTCCTTGCCCTGCCCATGTGCCCGTCGCATAATCTCTATGGCGGCATTTGAGTTGCAGACCGTCATTATCTTGTCGCCATCCCGTATCCTGTTGGCGCCAAAGTCGCCAATTTTCGACAAAGCCTCGGTTGCGGAATGGATAAACTCCTCTGAAGCACGCATCAGGGCGGAGCGGTATTCGTCGGGAGACTGCCGCTTAAGGCTGTTTCCCTTCCACATAACGTATCTCACCGCATTGGGGAGGGAGACAGCGGTAGGCCTCGCCTCTACGAGGTATGCTGCAGTCTTGCGCATCTCTTCCCTAAAAGTCTCATATGTCGGAGCCGTAGACTCACGCGCGGCGATGCCCATTGCTTGGGCGGCCGCAATGGCAATCCTGCCGGCGCCACGCGTCTTCATCGACGCGATGTCAGAACCGATACGGGTAACTTCATCATTCATGACTCAACCTCGCAATAGTATACATGCGCTCATCAAGCGCCTCATGGTCGTCGAAGAGCATGATGCGCTTGTGTGCGTCATGGGCCAGCTCCTGGCATGCCAGCCCGTACGCCGCCGATGTGGCGATGTTCGACGTCCGGATAAACCGCGATATGCAACCCGCAACAAACGGCGCGTGGTACAGGGAAGCGTCATACGCCTCGTCACGGCCGATTGTGACTGAGCCCGTCTGCTGCCCAGTGGCGTAATGTGCAGACTTCCCGCTGTCGTTGACCACGACGATGCGGGGGCCCATGCAGGATAGCGCAGCAGCTGCGTCCTGCGGACTTGCAGTCGCCGTCAGCGACTGTGCCAGGCCGACCTCTGAAAAGAGGACCGCAATGGAATCCGATATCATTCCCAACGGAAAGCGCGGGGTAAGCTGGCAGTAAAGCTGCACATCCATAAGGTGGGGCATTACCCGCTCCGGCAACCCTTTCGGCCCGGGTGCAAGAAATATATTGCCTGCGTTGTTGAGGGCATTGAGGTCCAAGGGCGATGTCAGCATATGCTTGTTGGCACCGTCGTAGAACAGGGACGATGACCCGCCGGGCGTATGCACAATGATATGCTTTCCCGTCTTAGAATCACTGATTCCCACATGGGATGCGCCGACCTTGTGGTGCCTAAGGATATCTAGCATTCCGCCGGCGTCAGCGCCAATCGACGACATGAGCGATGACGTAGCACCCAGATGGGAGCACATTATCGCGACATCGAGTGCGACGCCGCCGATACGCTCAGATATCTCGACCATCTCGTAATCATCCGAATGGGGGATAGGGCGTGCCTCTATCTCCACTTCGACATTGACGCTTCCAAGGACAGTAAGAGCGAGGTCCACGGTAATCACTTGATACTAGTTTAGTCATGATTAATATATATAAAGGTAATGTGCAGGCATAATATTGGTACAAGTAGCATACATTTTTATATCGTATTTTGATACCTGCATCTATGATTCCCCTCAGAGTGCGGGACCTCTCATTTTCATATCCCCATGCGAAAGAATCGATAATACGGGACGTTTCGTTTAACGTGGAAAAGGGGGAATTCGTCGGCATTATCGGGCCTTCCGGATGCGGAAAATCAACATTGTGCTATGCCAGCAACGGCATAATACCGCATACGATCCCAGGGGAGGTGAACGGTTCTGTCGAGGTGTTTGGGAAGGACACCCAAAAGCATGAACCCCACGAGCTTGCAGAGGATATCGGTATCATCCTCCAGAATCCCGAGACACAGCTGTTTGCAATGACCGTGGAGGAGGAGCTCGCATTCGGGCCGGAAAATCTCGGTGTCGACCCACCGGAAATAGAGGAACGCATCACATGGGCGCTTTCCGTAGTGCACATGGAAGCACATCGGGAAACCTTCCCCTTCCACCTCTCAGGGGGGCAGAAGCAGCGGGTCGCCATAGCCGCGTCGCTTACCATGATGCCGAAGATGCTGGTGCTCGACGAGCCAACCTCCCAGCTTGACCCGAAAGGAAAGCGGGAGGTGTTTGATGTCATCAATTCGTTGCACGACCAAACGGGTATGACCATCCTCCTCGTTGAGCATGAGACAGACCTGCTGGCGGAATACGCTGACCGTGTCATGGTCATGAAGCAGGGAAGGATCATCATGGACGGCACCCCCCATGAAATCCTTTCCAAAGTGCCGTTCCTCCACAAAGTGGGGGTGCGCCCCCCTGAAGTTGCGGAAGCCACCTACCTGCTCCATAAGCGGGGGCTCGTGCCGAGGGTATGCACCACGATGGGGGAAGCGGAGGGTATGGCATGGTAAGTGCGATCTTTTTTGAAAGCGTGAGCTACCGATATGAAGAGACAAAAACAGACGCCGTCTCAGGCATCACCTGCTCCATAGGGCAGGGGGAGTGCGTCGCGCTCCTCGGCCCGAACGGCTCGGGAAAAACGACGCTTATAAAGCATGTCAACGGCCTCATCAAGGCGCAGTCTGGCAGCGTGTCCGTGCTGGGCAAGTGTGTTTCGGACCATTCAATCGCCCAGATGGCCCAGCACGTTGGATATGTTTTCCAGAATCCCGACCACATGATATTTGCCGATAGTGTCGAGGAAGAAATAGCATTCGGCCCGAAAAATCTCGGCATGGACCGGGAACGCATAACAGAGGGGATAGACAGGGTGCTTGCGTTCACTTCGCTTGAGCGGTACCGCGGATCACACCCCATGTCGCTGTCGGGCGGCGAGAAGCAGCGCTTGGCGCTGGCGGCGATAATCGTCTCAGACCCCGACATACTTATCCTCGATGAGCCTACGACCGGCCTGGACTACAACAGCGTCCAGGCGATGATATCCCTTGTACGTGACCTCAAGGCAGGCGGAAAGACCATCGTCATCGTCACCCACGACATGGGGCTTGTGTCACGGATAGCCACGCGATGCATTGTCATGAAGGGGGGCCGCATCGTCGCCGATGCGCCACCGAAGGAGATATTCTCCGACACTGCCCTGCTTGCCGACACCTACCTCGAGCAGCCGCCGTCACTTATACTCAGCTCGTTGTGGGGGCGGCCTGCTGCCCTGACTCCGGAGGAGCTCGCAGCAGAATGGGGGGCCGCACTGGATGATTAAGTATTCCATGTACCAGCCGCACCAGTCGTTCCTGCATTCGCTGGACCCCCGCGTCAAGTTCATCATGTCCATATTCATCTTCGTATCGGGCGTGCTCTTTTCAGACTGGGCGTTTCTTACGGCGGCGTTTGTTACCGTCTTAATTGTCCTTATCATCGGCGGCAGGATCCGCATGAGGACTGTTGCCGCCAATCTTAAGCCCATTATGCCCATCGTAGTCATCATGCTGCTGCTCTGGCCGTTTTTCCTTCATACGGGAACTGTGCTTTTTTCATGGCGATTTGTCACCATCTCGACAGACGGCATCCTGATGGGTGTGGGCATGTCATTCCGCATCCTCACCATGATATCTGCCACATTCCTCCTCCTTATGACCACGCAGCAGCGAGACATCATATCGGGGCTTACGCAGATGGGCCTGCCCTACGAGTACGGCCTCACCCTGGTAATCGCCCTGCGATACGTTCCTACGCTTGCAGGCATGTCGCAAACCATCATGGACGCCCAGCGGTCCCGTGGCCTCGAGCTTGACCGCGGCAATATCCTTGAGCGCATCAGGAAGTACATCCCCATTCTTGCGCCCCTTATCGTCGGTGCCATTCGAATGGCACAGGAACTGGCAATCGCCATCGACTCCAGGGCGTTTGGCCACGGCAACAGGACATACCTGTACAGGAGGTCCATGCATGCCAGGGACTACGGCGTGCTGCTGGCCGCCACCGGGTGCTTTGTCGCGCTCGTATACCTCAGATTCTTCGGTTCACTGCCCTGTTCCTTATAAAGAACAAGCAAAAAAGAATACCGAAAGATTTAAATTTACAAAATGTTAAGGAAATAGCAATTTATGGGCACCCATGTCCCCCATTGAAGTGATACCATGACCCAAGATGAAGATGCAGTGATGCTCAAGGTCGCCGGCGCCGTCCAACAAGACGTTGGAAGGGGCATTGTGCGCATAGACAGGATATTTCAGGAAAAGCTTTCCGTAACACAGGGCACCGTTGTAGAGGTGGAAGGCGAAAAAAAGACTGCGGCAATCGTTGTCGATGCGTTCCCCAACGACAAGGGGCTCGACATCATCCGCATGGACGGGCTTATCCGGAAGAACGCCAAGACCGGCATGGGGGAAATGGTAAAAATCAAAAAGGCCGATGTGAGGGAAGCTAAGCGCATCGTGCTCGCACCCACACAGTCTGGCGTGCACTTCAACATTCCCGGAGCCAAGGTACGCCAAAACGTCATCGGCAGGCCGCTCAACAAGGGGGACATCATCAGCATCGTGCGAAAACCTAAGGACAATCCGTTCAAGGACTCCGTCTTTGAGGACTTTTTTGAGGGATTGTTCGAAAACCCCACGTTCGCACTGGGTGAAATACGATTTATCGTGGTGTCATCCAGCCCTGCCGGCATCGTGCAGGTAAGCAACACCACAGACATAGAGGTCATACCGGAGGCAAAGGAGACGGTGGAGTCGGTACTCCCCTCGATAACATACGATGACATCGGGGGACTCAAGGATGAGATCGACAAGGTCAGGGAGATGATAGAGCTACCCATAAAACACCCCGAACTCTTTGACAGGCTCGGCATCAAAGCGCCAAAGGGCGTGTTGCTCCGCGGCCCGCCCGGTACCGGAAAGACGCTTATCGCACGGGCGGTGGCATCTGAGACCAATACGCATTTCCATCCCATCAACGGACCTGAAATCATGTCAAAATACTACGGGCAGTCGGAAGAGAATCTCAGGAAGGTCTTTGAGGAAGCGGAAAAGAACGCACCTGCAATCGTGTTTATTGACGAGATTGACGCCATCGCGCCAAAGCGCGGCGAGGTGACGGGGGAAGTGGAACGGCGCGTGGTCGCCCAGCTTCTGGCGCTTATGGACGGGCTCAAGGGAAGGGGCAAGGTGATCGTCATCGCGGCAACCAACAGGCCGGAAGCCATCGACGACGCGCTGCGCCGCCCGGGGCGGTTCGACCGCGAGATAGAGATCGGCGTGCCCAATGCTGACGGCAGGAAGGAGATCCTCCAGATACACACCCGTGGCATGCCCCTGGGCGAGGATGTCGACCTTTCCCATATAGCGA
The DNA here is from genome assembly GCA_964435645.1 of uncultured Thermococci archaeon. Lineage (GTDB taxonomy): Archaea > Methanobacteriota_B > Thermococci > Methanofastidiosales > NM3 > JAHKLV01. The sequence goes on from CAYSZY010000039.1 coordinate 12,355, forward strand.
ATACAACCTACGGATTCGTTGGCGCCGACCTCGAGGCACTCTGCAGGGAAGCGGCAATGAACACGCTGCGAAAAATGCTGCCTAATCTCAATCTTGATGAAGAAAAGATCCCTTCGGAGGTGCTGGAAAAAATCGAGGTCAAAAAAGAAGACTTCGACAATGCCGCACGAGGCGTAGAACCATCCGCCATGCGGGAAGTCCTCATCAGGACCCCCAGCACGACATGGGACGACATAGGGGGATTGGCAGACGTCAAGCGCCAGCTCATCGAGGCGGTTGAATGGCCGCTTAAGTCACCGGAGAAGTTCACGCGGATGGGCATCCGCATACCCAAGGGCATTTTCCTTTTCGGGCCGCCAGGCTGCGGAAAGACCCTGCTTGCAAAGGCGGTGGCCAAGGAGTCGTCTGCCAACTTCATATCGGTCAAGGGGCCAGAACTCCTCTCAAAATGGGTCGGCGAGTCCGAAAAGGCACTGCGCAAGATATTCAAGAAAGCGCGACAGGTGTCGCCCACCATCATCTTCTTCGACGAGATAGACTCCATCACGAGCAGGCGGGGCGGCGACGGGGGAAGCAAGGTGGAAGAGCGTGTCGTGGACCAGCTCCTCACGGAGCTTGACGGGCTTGAGGACCTCGGCAACGTCATCGTCATCGGTGCCACCAACAGGCCCGACATCGTTGACCAGGCGCTTATCAGGCCGGGAAGATTCGACCTTATGATAAACGTCGGCGCACCCGATGAGGCGGCGCGGCTAGGCATCCTCAAGGCACATGCAAAAAAGATGCCGCTCGAAGGCGTGAATCTCAAGCGCATAGCGCAGGACACAGACTACTACTCTGGCGCGGACCTCGAGGGGCTGTGCAGAGAAGCGGGCATGATAGCGCTGCGCGAGAGCGAAGACGCCCGCATCATCAAGCA
>CAYSZY010000040.1:0-13115 GCA_964435645.1 uncultured Thermococci archaeon
TTATTACATTATTGTAATATATTTCTTACATTGGTGATGTCATGGCCAACGAACAGAACTGTTATTCAGAGGTACAATGGAATACCGTGAAATGGGTGTGGGCGCTCCTTGCGGGAATCGCTGCTCTCATGTGGTATGGATTTTATGTTCAGATAATCGGCGGAGAGCCGTTTGGGACCAATCCTGCTCCAGATAATGTGATAATCCTTATTACTGTCGTTTTTGGTGCATTGTTTCCCCTTTTCATGCTATCAATGCGCCTCGTTACCGAGGTCCGGGACGAGGGGTTGCATATCCGTATGGCACCGTTTCCCGGAAGGGCCATACCGTATGACGCCATCGACACATATGCTCCGAGGACGTACAACGCGCTGCGGGAATACGGCGGGTGGGGTGTACGCCTCGGATGGAACGGCAAGGCGTATAACATGAGCGGCAGGGACGGCATACAGCTCAGCCTGAAAAGCGGCGAAAGCATTCTGGTCGGCACACGCCACCCCGAAGAGTTGTATGCGGCACTCCACGCTGCAATGGGGGGCTGCGCATGCTAGGCAGGCCACAGTGGTTCTCCCGCAGGAAGTACGGCGGGTGGGGCATCAGGCCAGCTACGTGGCAGGGGTGGTGCTACATCGCCGCAATGCTTGCGCCCGCGATGCTTATCAACGCTGTTGGCGCTGCGTCCAAAAGCCAAAAAAACATCCTTTTGGGGGCGTGGGTGGCATTCGTTCTTCTGGATGCCATAGACATCATGGCTCATCTTGACAAGGACGAGCGGTCGCAGCTGCATGAGGCGGTGGCGGAGCGCAACGCTGCGTGGTACATGGTCGCCGTGCTTACGGCGGGGTTTGCGTATAGGCTCTGGGAACAGGCGTCTGAAGGGGCGGCGGCAATAGACCCCGTCCTGGCAGCGGCACTCTTTGGCGCGGTCATCGTCAAGGGGGTATCGAACTTCTGCCTGGAGCGTAAGAATTGATGGAAAATTGTATTGCCGAGTGCAGAAAGCGCATGGGCCTGACACAGCAGCAGCTTGCGGATGCCGTGGGCGTGACCCGCCAGACGATACTCGCCCTGGAGCAGGGGCGGTATAATCCGTCCCTGCTCCTGGCGTTTCGGGTAACACGCGCCGTGGGGGCGTCCGCTATAGAGCAGGTGTTTTTTCTTGAGGGGGATTAAACGCCGGCCTCAACCCCTAAAATTGAAAAAATACTTGTTTTTCCCAAGAGTGTACGGCACTGATGAAAGCAGTGGCCCTTTTCCACTGCATGTCGTCAAAAGATGCTGTAGGCGCCCTGTGCCAGGCCATATTCGCGGGTCGCCCCGAGCGGTGCGGGGGGTCTATTTGTGATACTTCGCCGACCTCGACGGCCATTTGCGGGAGTGGGCTTGGAATCCTTACCGCATTGTCGGCGAGGCTGGGATTTGTACCTGAGTCGTCAGCCGGTAGGCCGCTTGCCAAGCATCCCTGCGGCAATCGCGATGCCTAAGATGAGTAGGAAGTATCCCATGCCGCTGGGGCCGTATGCGATGAAATAGGCACCGTTTAGCATCAGTATGATGCCAAGCCAGATCCCTTTGGTATTATCCTGCCCGCTCATGAAATTACCTGAAGATGACCGACCCGTACCCTACGATGAGGTCGGCGTCACCCGTTACCTTAAACGAGTTCGTGTAGTCGAGGACGGTGCCATCAAGCCCGAACTGGGCCGCCACGAGCATGACCGCCGCACTGGGCCCGTATCCGCACATGGTGTAGTTGAGATTTGCGATAAAATCGTACAGCCCGTCTATGTCCTTTTCCACAATCATGGTAAGGACCTGCCGGTCATTCCGCTCAACCCATTCCGTCATCTCAGGAATGGTGCCTGACACCGGCGCATAGCCGTAGCGCTTCCCGAAATGCACGAGGTCGCTTGACGCTATGACCGCCACATCGCCATCGCAGCTGTTTCGTATCGCCTGGGCGACTTCAATGGCACTGTCCAGGTCCTGCACGTTGAGTGATATGGGCACGATGGATATATCGTCCCGCAGCGTCTGCAGGAACGGAAGCTGCACTTCGATGGAATGCTCCATGGCATGGGCAGACTCGTCATTGCCAATCGTTTCTGAATGTGACAGTATCTCTGTTGCGAGCCCCTCGTCTATCGGCACGTCGCCCAGGGGCGTATGCCATGACCCTGACGCCATGATGGAAAGCGGTGCCCGCCCCATGCCGGTGTGGTTCGGCCCAAGGAGGATTATCCTGTCCGGCATGCCCTTTGAGAGCTCACCGTAGAAATGCGCGGCAGTACGGCCAGAATAAGGATATCCCGCATGCGGGCAGACGCCGCACACGATGCCGGTTGATGGCACCACAGGCAGCTGGTGGTATCCCGCGGACTCGAACAGGGTGCGCATCATCTTCTTGAGCGCGTCTTGGTCTCCCGGGTAAAATCCCCCCGCCGCCGCACTTCTCCTGTTCATCCCAGCACCTTTATGACGTCTTTTTCACCCATGGTCCGCTCGCAGTAGTAGCAGCGTATTATCAGCGGGCTTTTCTGCTCAACGGTAAAGCATGTGCGTATCTCCTCATGGTTGGTGACACAATGGGGATTTGAGCACCGGACGATGCGCTCGATGGTGTCTGGAAGCGAGACGGCACTCTTTTCGACGACGTCGTACTCCTCGATGATATTCACGGTGGCGTTTGGTGAGATAAGTGCGATGGAGGACACTTCCTCAGGGGATAGCGCGCGGTGTTCTATCTTTACGATGTCCTTTTTGCCCGTGATGCCGCTTGGCACGTTGGACGCTATGGTGACCGTTTCCTTCGTCTGGTCAAGATGGAGGATCTTTACGACCGTAAACGCCTTTCCCGCGGCGATGTGGTCGATAACGCTTCCGTTGCGTATGGCGCTGACCTTGAGTTTCCGTGAGGTCATGGCAGCACCCCCAGGAGTTCTGCGAGAATGGCCATCCGTACCGGGATGCCGTTTCGAGCCTGCTCGAAGTACAGCGCATTGGGCGACGAATCGATATCCTTGGTTATTTCTGATACCCTCGGCAGCGGGTGCATGATTTTCGCATCCCCCAGCAGCCTCAGCGAGTCAGCGTCTATCTTGAACGCATCCTTTGTGCGCTCGTACTCGTTGAGGTCGCCGAACCGCTCCTTCTGGATCCGTGTGGCATAGACGACATCGACGGGGGGCATCTCATCAAGGCATGTCAGCTCCGTGTACGGCGTTGTGCCGTTGAGGTGTTCCAAGACCTCCTGCGGCAGCCTCAGCTCGGGGGGCGAGATAAGCACAAGGGTGGCGTTGTACATTGATAACGCGTATGCGAGGGAATGCACCGTCCTTCCGTACTTGAGGTCCCCCACCATGGCAATGGTGAGCCCGTCTATCCGCCCGAACTCCTTCTTGATGGTGTAGAGGTCCAGCAGCGTCTGGGTCGGATGCTGATTCGCACCGTCTCCCGCATTGACCACCGGAATCCCCGCCACCTTGGCAGAAAGGCGGGCAGAGCCCTCGAGAGGATTGCGGATGACGATGATGTCGCTGTACTGTTCCATCATCTTGATAGTGTCGGAAAGCGTTTCGCCCTTTTTTACCGACGTGGTGTCGGTGTCGGAAAATCCGATTACGGAGCCGCCAAGACGTTCCATTGCAGCATTGAACGAGAGCATGGTCCTCGTTGACGGTTCGAAGAACAGCGAGGCAAGGATCTTTCCCTTGGCAAGGTCAGACCCCGTCTGCATAAGCGGTTCCATCTGTTCGGCATTTCCGAGAATGCGCTCTATATCCCCTTTTTGAAAATCGCGTATAGAAATAACATCATGTAACATGCGCGCCACCCTAGCAACCACCTTTTTTAGGTAGATTGACCATAGGTACAGTATGGAAGAGCTCAATATAAATATTCTTACAGCACACGGGCCCTACCCGGTACGGGTCGAGATCGAGGGGGAATCCATATCATCGATATCTTATACTGACGGCAATCATGTTGACGAGCATCGCCTCCTCGTCCCGTCCCCTGCCGACCTGCACGTTCACCTGCGGGACTTTGGGCAGGCGGGAAAGGAGACTGTGGCCACGGGCACCGCGGCCGCGCTTGCGGGGGGCATGTGCGCCGTTGCTGACATGCCCAACACATCGCCGCCAGTGGCCGACCGCAAAACGTTTTCCCGCCGCATAGAGCTCTTTGAGAGGGATGCCGCCTGCGACTACCTGATTAACTTCTGTGTTTTTGACGAGTATTCCATGAGCCATGCGGCAAGCGTGGACCCGTTTTTTATCAAGGTGTACCTTGATGAGACAACCGGTTCGTACATTCTTCCCATGCACCTGCTTGAGCGTGTCTTCATGCTGGGCAAGCCGGTGGCTCTGCATGCCCATTTCGACGGCATCAAGGAGGCCGTCAGGTTGTCAAAGAAGTACGGTACCCGCCTTCACATATGCCACGTTTCGACAAGGGACGAGGTCGCGTTTCTTGCACAGCATAAGGACGGAAACATAACGTGCGAGGCGACGCCGCACCACCTCTTCCTTTCAGGGGACTATGCGGTAAAGCCGCCGCTGGGCACCGACGACGACCGCTCGGCGCTTATCGGCGCGCTGGGCACCACTATCGACATTGTCGCGTCAGACCATGCGCCGCACACGGAAAAGGACAAGAAGAAAGGTGCATACGGTCTTGCGGGCCTCGAGACGCTCCTGTCGGTCATGGCAACGGCGATGCTGCGGGGCGACATATCGTTTGAGGCGTTTTATAGGGTGGTGTATGCCAATCCCAAGGCACTTCTCCGCACCATGGGCTACGATTTCGGATTCGATGTGGGGCGCCGGGCGGACTTTGCAATTATTGACACAAGCGAAAGCCGGGTCATCACTCCCTCAACGTTTCTCTCTAAGGCGAGGCATTCCCCCTTTGAAGGATATGAAGTGGAGGCGCGCGTTGTCGAGACATGGGTACGAGGAAAGCCGTTTTTTGAGCGGGGAGAGGTCACACGGCACGCGAAAGGAAAATATCTGCATAGGTCATGATATAATAACACATATGTGTCATTATCACCCGCCATAGCCCTTTTGATCCCGGAAAATACCCTTGTTGCAGTTGCGGTACTTGCTGTGTAGGGAAACGGGATAGGGCCGTTGTTTGCTCCGTCCGTGCGCAATGGCGCATGGACCAATAACATTTTTATGGCGCGTTGCCGTGGTACTGCTTATGCTGGAAAATGGGATGGACGTGTGCAACTGCCCGAAAACGGACTGTGAGCGATTCGGAAAATGCGAAGAGTGCATCGCGCATCATGCGGCCAAGGGAAAACCCCCGTTCTGCAAGCGCTAAACCGTTAGCAATCTTTTTATTCTTTGCACGTAATACTATAGTCGGGCGCTTCGTGAAGAAGGACCAAACACGTAAAATCAATACTGAGTCTAGGGGCATCGTATGCCCTGCCTGTTCTTGCTATATTGAAGATTTTGTGCCTGATTACAATCTTGCCACATGCCCTGTCTGCGGGAACGTCTGGCATTGGCCTGCAGTGTCCATGCATGTGGCCCATATGGCCGATGCGCTGGAATAATCCTTTTTTCCGAACAAAAACATGGGGCTATGGAAGGGAAAAGATAGAAAATCTTTTTAGTAGTAATCTCAACTAACGATTCAAGGGCCATTCGCATAATCACTAGCTTTCAGGTTCGGGGAACTCTTTGAGTCAACAAGCAGAAGCATACAAAAAGAATTCTGGTAGAATAGTATATTTAGACATAGCCAAAGGGCTGGCCATTTTATTTATGTTCACTCAGCATTGCATGATTGTACATGAAAAAACTGCGGGAGAAGGGCCCAATATTCTTGCCCAGATTTTTGTATTGCTCGGGACTGCCCCTGCAGCACCTGTATTCATGCTTATCATGGGCATTTTTTTGATGTCATCAAAAGCAAGTATGAGAAAAAATATTTTTAGGGGAATAAAATTAATTTTTTTAGGGTATTGTATAAACTTATTAAGATTTGCAATTCCCTTGTTAATCGCTGGCACTGCTGGATTTCAGTATGTTGATGGAGAAACACCTACCACTATGTTTTTTGCAATAGATATTTTTCAACTGGCAGGTCTTTCGATCATAATCGGTTCCTTGAACAAGAAATTAATAAAAAACAAAATAATTGCTCCAATAACCATTTTAGCAGTTTTATTAATCTCTCCGTTTTTATGGGATAAATTTGGGGAAGGTTCCTATCTATCGATCTTGTGGGGCACTGGAAAGAACGTATATTTTCCGCTCTTTCCGTGGTTTATTTATCCCCTGATAGGAATGTATCTAAGTAAATATTTACTGGACATACAAAACATAAAAAAATATCTAAAAAGTATACTTTATTTTGGAATATTCTTCCTTATTATAGGTATCCTGTCCTTGGATTATTTCAGAATAGGAGACTACTACAGAAGCGGGGCAGCGATTCATAGCATAATTATTGGTTTTATATGCATATGGTTACCAGCATGTTGGTGGGCCTCACGTAAATTCGAGAATAGTAAAACAGTTGATATTCTTGTTTTTTGGAGCAAAAACGTTACAGCGGTTTATTTTATCCAATGGGTAATTTTCGGGTGGAGCATTTTGATTTTTGACGCAAATAGCCAAAACGCTTATGTCGCTGCGTTAATTGGGTTTATGGTTTTAATAGCAACCCATTTTCTAGTTAAGGTGCCGATAGTTAGAAAAGTCTTTTCATGGGTTTAACGTTAGAACATGATGGCAACTCTTGCTTATAATTAGCCGCGGGATTATCGCCATTCAACATGACTTTGGCACTTGGCCATTTTTCATAACCCATCCTTTTCCCTCAAAGCACAGATTATTAGAACGTTCGGAAAAATGAATTTAACAGGCCAGGGAAAACAATGTTTATCTTCCCTGATTTTCATATATGACCTCGCAGATGCGAAGAATCGCCATGTTAATCGTATCAAAATTAGGATAGGCATGCGCTATTTGGCAGTTTTTCTGGTGCATGACGGTACCTGTTAGAATTTGGGGACTTTTTTTGATGAATTTTGTACACGTGTGTGTTGTTTTTGGTACCTTGTAGTCTAGGGGCGCGATGATGGTATGCACGAGAAATCTTACCAAAAGAACGCATATTTGGCGCTCTTTTTTCCAGCAGCCCACGGGCTTTACCTTTATCTCGTTTTTGAGCGATTGGAAAACTTTCTCGATTAAGCCATTCTTCCGGTATCGCTTGAGATTGGCATGATTTCGGAAAGCTTGTGGTCGACAAGTGCGGAAACGGGCTTGGTGAGGTCGTACCCCTTGCCATTGATCGGTGAATGACTCGTCCAATGCCCCGCTTGTGGTAGTACGCATCCACAGCGAGCGGTACGTCGGCAGAAAAGGTTTTATTGGCAGTCGGTTCTATTTTTCATTGCCATTGTATTGGATTTACTGGGCATAAAAACATTACACGGGCCCTTCTTTTTACCACTAACTGTCAAGGGAGGGATAGTAATGCCCATACCATTCGGATTTTCTCTGGTAGGTATTCTTCTCGTCTGGATCAGGCCCGAACTCCCCATGACATCATATCGATGGCAAGGTGAGGGAATCTAAGGGAGATTGTTGCACCATTTTCGTTGTTCCATGCCGCCACAACGCCCCCGTGGGCACGTACAATGTGCTTGATTACCGCGAGTCCGATGCCCTGATTTTTCTCATTGGATGAAGCCCCCCACTCAAAGAGGGTGGGGAGCATTTCGGCAGGTATCCCAGAACCGTTGTCCGTGAATGTGATGCGCATGCCCGATTCGGTAAGCTCTGAAGCGATATGGACCTTAGTGGCATTGCCGTGGTGTATGGCGTTGTTGATGACGTTGAGAAACACCTCCCGGATCTTCACCGGGTCCGTCCACATTACCGGCATCTTCGTATTCGTTATGGTCACGTCCCTACTACTGAATACTTCGATGCACGAGTCAACAATATTCTGCAGGGCGATGGATTCCGGCTCGCCCAGGATTTTTCCAGAATCTGCCAATAAAATGCTTTTTTCCAGGAATGAAGAAACATCGTCGACTTTTTTGGATATGCGCTCGAATCGATGAACTGCAGGAATGTCCGTATATTCTGCATAGTACTTTATGGCGTGGAGGTCGTTACGCACATCGTGGGATATGATATGGGCGAATTTAGACAGCTCTTTCCGCTGCATCCTGAGTGCCCGCCCGATATGCGCTTGGCGTTCCTTGTTTGCAATCAACTCCATGGCAAAGGCAATTTCGTCTGTTATTTCGTTGAATAATCGATGTTCGTCCTCCATTTGGCCGTACTTTTCGGGAAGCTGCAGGCTTATCACCCCGCAGGTACTCCCTTCGCAGACAATCTTTTTGGTAAAGGAGATGTTTTGGGGATATGTCGAGATAAAGGGGCATGTGGCGCAGATGTCTGTTTCGCAATGATCGGAATAAACGAGGCTGTCACGTTTCAGCGCTTCTCTGAAACACGGGACGGGGTTGCCATTTTCCAACAATTCGTTAAATTCTTCGGGGCACGGGGTATGGTGGTGCCAGACGTCAAACACCGTGCCCTTTTCATCGAGCCTCACAATCCACCCTGAGTCGTATGTGCCGCTGTCAACGAGCGATTCAAGTGCATCCTGCAGGAAAATCCCCATATCGGTGGCCCTGGCAATAAGCTGGTCGAGTGCCCGTATGGACATCAGCAGATTGTGTAATCTGCCTGTATGCGCCAATGCCTGTTTCTGGTCAGTTATATCCTTACAGAACACAATGCTCCTGTTACTGTCAAGCTTTACAGAATCGATTTTTACCCATCGGGTATTGCCATCCTTTCTGTTTATTGGAAGCTCGATGCTTAACATTCTCTTATCCACAATGGTATCGAAGGCGTGGCGTGCGATATCCACATATTCCTTTTCTATGATATCGATAATATTCATTCCTACGAGCTCTTCTTTTTTATATCCTGTAAGTGTGATTGTCGCAGGATTCACATCGATGTATGTCCCAGTCGTATCAATAGCAAATACGGGGTCTGGCGAATTGTTGACGTATTCATGGTACAATCGTTCCTGGCACAACAGGTTCGTTTCAGCCATGTGCCGATCGATTGCCACGCTCGCCTGGATTATATACGCCTCAAGAAGCCGGTTCCCCATAGAAGGCGTATTATTCGGATTCATCACCATTATTATGCCATAGATGGTACTCGAATTTATTAGGGGCATGACCTCCACATGGGTAATTCCCTTGGATGCTGCTGCGCGGCCCATCTGCCCCATGTTGGCCGTTCCACAGGTAAAAATGGACGTATCCATTTCATACGACACAAATTTGTTGGCACGAAGCCGTTCCAGGTCCTGCACATCGATTTTCAACGCGAGGGATTCGAGCTGGAAAAATATCTCCTTCTCATCTGGGGCCATGATGTCGTCTACCATAACCGTTCGTATCGTAAAGAGGTCCACCATCGCATCGTATTGTGCCAAAATGATGATATTGCCGTCTGCAATCTGAGCAAGGTGTTCTTTTATCGTGTCAAAGATGCCCTCTCCAAGCGCAACATGCAGAAGGTCCAGTCCGGAGGATATAAGAAATGCCATCTCCTTTTTGTGGAGCGCCTGGATGATGCCGTGGCCCCTTCTTTTGTTATAATAGTGTGCCGCCTGATTGATAATCGAATGGAATATTCGCTCGTATGGGATAATCTCCCTGTCATTTGAGAGATAGTCGCTTGCCCCTTGCGCAAAGGCCTTTCTTGCAACCTGCCCGTCCTCCTGCCCCATGAGAAAGATGACTGGGATGTCTGGATGGATTTGCCGCACTGCCTCCATGAGGCCGCGGCCCGACTCGTCACCCCTCTTGTGGCCTGAAACGATGCAGTCGTAGTTATGCGCCTTGCAAAGGGAGATGGCGTCCTCTGTGCTGCGGGCGGCTGTGATGTCCAGAGAAACACCATCATCTTTTGATGCCAGTTTCTGCAGGAACATAGAAAAGAATTTAGCGTATTCGGGGTCGTCCTCTACATGCAGCAGTGATATGCGTTTTTCCATCATATATATTCTCCGGAATACAATAAATTATTTGTTGCGATTTGGTGTCGAATAAGCGCATAAGGGCAAGGTATTCAGATGCTTAGCTCTTGGATGATGCTCGTTATGCCAGAGCCCGCTATCCGGCGCATCGTCAGCAGGGGCACCACGATAACTACTGCGATAATCCTGCGGCACCATTGCAAAACCCGAAGTAGTCGAATCTGGTGTGCACGTTGACGATGCCGGACTGTCCCCCATACAAATCATATATTTCGCGAGCGCATAACCTCTGAATACGCCCACTCCATGCCCTGTCGCGGCAATGGTTGCCGTGGTCTCCAAAATCAGTGTCCGACTCTTGCCGATGATCGTGCCAAGGGTCTTTATCGTTGCGTATTCCTGTTTTCGCTTAAATGTAGCGCTAATAAGGTCTTGTCATCTCTTTTCTGGTGATTTAGAAGTTCTGGCCATGGATATCACTTATGACTGGCCGTCATTCACAATGAAATTTACATACTATATGAATTTTTTGCCTGATTCTTGATTCATGGTGCGTATCATGGATTCGTACCGGAAGTCATGCCCGTTGTGCCAGCACCTTTTTTTCGTGGAGATAGATACCGTACATCAGTATCGATGCAGCAATGCTGATGCAAGCTATTAGTGGCCATACCATCCGTATCGTGAACGCCTCGATGTACAGGCCCACAAGGAGCGGATTGAGGCTCATTCCAATCCCCATTACGACAGAGAGTATGGCATTGAATCTGCCTCGGTGCGACATGGGGGTATGATTGGCGATGTAGACTCCTGCGTTTGTCGCAGTAAGGATCTCACCGAGCGTCCAAATGGCTGTTGATGCCACAAAAAGCCAGAAGTTGGTCACCGCATACAGCATGCCGTACCCTATTGCTGCAAGTATGCCTGCGATGCTGATATTTATGCTCGGCCGAAGTGTTTTTGTCAGGTTGGTGAGGAACAGCGTCATGAGCACAACGACAAGCCCGTTGACCGACATGAGGATCCCAAAGAGCCTCGGTCCGTCCAGTTCCCCAAATGTTGCCTGTGTCTGCAGCGGCAGGCCGAAGTTGCTTTGCCCCAACACGAACCAGAGCATCATGTTGATAAACACGAATCCTATTAAAACCGGCCTTTTTTTCATGACGGAGATGAACGTCCCTTCTTCAGGATGCTCGTCCGATGCAAGTGTAATGCCGTACTTTTCCGGACAGGAAAAGTCAGGGATTGTTTCAGGCACAAATTTGGCTATAAGAATGACAGACCCAAATGATGTGAGCGCATCGCCGATGAATATCCATGCGAGATAATTGTTGTAAAGGAGCCCCGCTATGGTGGGCCCGAGGGAAAATCCCATGTTGATTCCGAGGTAGAGCAGTGAGAATGACTGTTTCCTGTTAGACTCGGTTGTCAGGTCAGCCACCATGCAGTTGCTCGCCGGGTCTCCTATACCACTGATAAATGATGATGCGATAAGAAATACGGGTACTAAGAGGGAATTTCCCAAAAACGCGCAAGGAAGGTAGCAGGAGGCCGCTAGCGCGCGGGACATGATAAGGGTCGTCTTTCTTCCTGATATGTGTGCGAGATACCCCCCTATCATTGATCCGGGGACGTATAAAAAAATAGCTAGCGTCGTGATAAGTCCCGTCTGGGCTTCTGAAAATCCGAGATTGGTGCTAAGGAATATGGTGAGAAACGGGCGTACGAACGCACCCATGGAATTTATTATCCTTGATACGAATAGGACATAAATTGCTCTGGGCAACCCCCTATAATAGTCTAGCGCTTTAGGATATGCCGGACGCACTGGAATATTCCCCCTTTTCGGTAATCTCATTTTCACATATTTAAAAAGTTATGGCGTACGTGAATCACATAGTCTGTCCATTCTACCTTACCATGGTGCAATCGAATAAATCGTCGTTTTCTTTCTTTTTTTTCAATCGTTTCGTCGTTGGCCCCGAATAGTGTATACATCGTGGGTTCTGAGTGATTGGGCGGGCATCCGGGCGTATTTGAACAGGGAACAAAAGAAGATTGTTATGATGCCCCTACTGTGGTACTCCCGCTGTTATTTCTAATAACCGCTTATGTAGATTCACCGTGCGGTGTCAGGGTGTTATACGGCAGGCAATGGGCATCAGATAAACCACAAAGCTTAAAATAATACTTTTGGCACTGTGTAATGTATGATAAAAATTATCCACTTCTATGCCGACTGGTGCCAGGATTGCGAGATTCAGAACAATATACTCGAACAAATGGCCGTGGAGTATGATGATATCAACATCGAGCTGGTCAACGTTGATTACCAGGAAGCAAAGGCGAAGAAATATGAGGTAATTAATCTGCCGACGATGGTGATAGAGGATGGTGATGAGACCCTCACCCGCATCGAAGGCGTTGTAGACCTCGAGGAACTCGAGGAAGTCCTTGACATGCTTACAGAGGAATATATTGAGGACGGTGAGGAGTTCGACGAGTTTATGTGACGGTGCAGCACATGGATACGCTAAAAAAGGAGCTCAAGCGTAAGGCGGTGCACATATCTCTTGGGTTATGGATTCTCTTTCCGCTTGTTGTGGGCCGTACCGGTGCATTCCACATATTGGCGTTTTTCCTCGCTCTCGTGCTGTTTGTTTTTCGTCCCCACCGGTGGGTTGCTTCATTTGAGGTAATGGCGCGCGAGGAGGATTATGCGTTCGGCATACTCATCGGCCCGCTTATTTATATCCTGTCGGTGACGGTGTGCGTTATTTTGTATCCTGTTTTCATTTCCGCCACTGCCATCGGCATAATGGCGTTTGGCGATGGATTTGCAACACTTGTCGGCAAAAAATGGGGGCGTACCAGAAATCCCCTCAACAGGAACAAGACCATCGAGGGAACCGTAGCGTTTTTTGTATTTTCCCTCGTGGCGTGCACTTTGGCAATGCATGTAACTTCCCCTTTGGATTCTTCACTACAGATCTTCTTGCTTGCTGCAGCAGGGTCCCTCGCCGGCGCCGTAGTCGAGATGTTCCCGTTGGATGCATACAGGGGGTCAAGCTTTA
>CAYSZY010000041.1:0-12857 GCA_964435645.1 uncultured Thermococci archaeon
ATTATATCGATAAAATGGTTTCAAGATTTGGGGAAGTTATCACCGTATCCGGTAATACCGTGGTTGTTAAGGGAGATAAGATCAATCCACAGCATGTCGGCAAGGTTGTTATTGACAAACAAATGAAAAATATTGGGCGTGTAGTGGATGTTTTTGGCCCTATTGATTCCCCGTACGCAAAAGTGATACTGTTCCCCAATGCAGGTAATTTTTGTGGGACTGTTTTGTATGTGAGGTGAAGTGGTGGGGGAAGATGTCACAAAATCTAAACAGATATGCCCCGAATGCGGCAGCGAAAAGCTTGTTAAGGATTTTGACCGGGGAGAACTAATCTGTATGACATGTGGCCTAGTTCTTAAAGATAAATTTTTTGATATGGGTCCCGAATGGAGGGCCTTTGACAGCGACCAGCGTGATAAGCGCGGCAGGGTGGGGGCCCCTATGACGTACACCATACACGACAAGGGCCTTTCAACCGTTATCGACTGGCGGAACAAGGATGTCCACGGAAAGGACATCTCTGCAACAAGCCGTGCGCAGATATATAGATTGAGGAAGTGGCAGCGACGAATCCGTGTTTCCGATGCGGCCGAACGGAATCTTGCATTTGCAATGGCAGAGCTTGACCGCATTTCTTCGCATCTTTCGCTGCCTCGGGGCATCAGGGAGGCAGCGGCAATCATCTACCGTAAAGCCGTGGAGAAAAATCTAATACGGGGTCGATCGATAGAATCTGTTACTGCATCATGCCTTTATGCCGCCTGCCGGCAGCGTGGCGTTCCGAGGACGCTAGAGGAGATAGCTGAGCATGCCCGGGTCGACAAGAAAGAAATAGGTCGTAGTTACCGGTTTGTCATCAAAGAGCTAAACATCAAGATCAATCCGACAAATCCTATCGACTACATCGGGCGATTCGCATCCGAGCTGGGGCTGTCGGGTGCCGTGCAAAAGCGTGCCATAGAGATTCTCAATGCAGCTATAAAGCTTGGCCTTACGTCAGGGCGCGGCCCCATGGGTGTTGCCGCAGCGGCACTATATATATCCTCGATAGAGCTTGGCGAGCGCAGGACACAGCGGGATGTATCCGATGTTGCCAAGGTAACTGAAGTTACGGTCAGAAACCGGTACAA
Source organism: uncultured Thermococci archaeon (assembly GCA_964435645.1). Classification (GTDB taxonomy): domain Archaea; phylum Methanobacteriota_B; class Thermococci; order Methanofastidiosales; family NM3; genus JAHKLV01. Next base: position 1,131 of record CAYSZY010000041.1, read on the forward strand.
GGAATTACAGGAAAAGCTCGGACTATCCCTCGACGTGTAACGCTTGGTGCTACCATGGATATAAAAAGTGCAGAGATTTCGGCGTTCATAGGATTTTCCTTGTTACTCTACCTGTCTTTTAAGACATTGCTTCCTATCATAGATGCCATCCTTATCGGGGTTGTGCTTGCGTATCTCATTCGGCCGATTGCGTTTTCCCTCAAGTCCCGCACCAAATACAAGGGCATCGCCGTTTTCACATCCATGGTGGCTGTTATCGTTCCGCTGATACTATTGGGCATCTACGTCTCAAATGAGATTGTGTCCACCTTCCGCTCATCAGACCTCATTATGATTGTTGAGGAATCGTTTACCAACTTTGATGCACTTATTGATTCAATCAGGGATTCTCTTTTTGGCATTATCGGCGAAGACATCGATTCGATAAGTCAGCCCACGCTTGACAACATCTCCGACAAGGTTGCGGAAATAGTCACGATGGTGTACGATTACATTATCGACATAACGACAAAGCTTCCAGTTATTCTCTTTAAGATCATGCTGGCTGCAGTATTGGCTTTCTATTTCCTAAGGGACGGCGACCGTGTCATGTCCCGTCTTGTACAGATCGTGCCATCTGGCCACAAGGCGCTATTTTCACAGTTTCTCAAGAGCACAGATATCATCTTTCAGGCCGTTGTCATAGGATACCTATTCAAAGCTATATTCACCGGAGTGATAGCTACGATGGTGTTCTATGTCCTTGGTGTGCCCAATCCCCTGCTCCTCGGCATCCTGACCGGGATACTCGACTTTGTTCCTGTTATCGGCCCATGGATTGTCGAGACGCTTCTCTTCGTCTGGTATCTCTATTTAGGGAACATCGATTTTGCTATCGTGTATCTTATTACGTCGTATTTCTTCATATCATTCATACCCGAGATGTACATCCGCCCCCGCATATCCGGCACTGCAGCGAATATTCATCCCGCGGTAGTCCTGCTTGGCATAATAGGCGGCATGTTCGCGTATGGGGCGATAGGCATCATCATAGGCCCACTGTTTTTGGGCATGGTCATGGTCACATTAAGAATATATTATTATAATGAACCAATTGATGACATCAAGTTTGGGTATAGGGATACCTTTTTAAATCTCTTTAAAAAAAGTGGTGCCCGTGAGAATGACTAAAGGCAGAAGCCTCAAAACAGCTGTCGCATTCCTAATCGGTCTTTCCATCATTTTTTTCATCGTGCGTGACGTGGGATTTGATGAGGCATTTGCGGCACTGAAAACGGCGGACATACACTACGTTGCCGTAGCAATTGTCATGTCGCTCATATCGATGTATATTGCCGGAGTCCGGTGGAAAGGCATCCTTACAGACTCCGACACGGCAGTCAGCCACCGGTCTGTCTTTCTCTCCCTGCTTTCAGGCAACCTTTTAAATAACATCACTCCTGCCGGGAAGGGGGGTGGCGAACCTCTTCGGGCATACATTCTCTCAAAGCTTACCGGCATTGATGCAGGCAAAATATTTGCTACGGTGATATCCGACAGGATATTCGACACGCTGCCCTATGTGCTATTGGGGTACTTCGGTGTCTTTAGCCTTATTTTATATTGGGAAGTGGACCGTATCGTCCTCCTTACGCTGGTGGTGGCAATAGTATTTCTCACCATTCTCCTTTCCATAATAATGTATATCATATTCAACTTTAGGCAGGGAAAGCGATTTGTCCACACCGTCATGCGATTCCTCAAGCGATTCTTTCCCGATAAGATCGAGCAGTATGAGGAACGTGTCGACGACACGCTGATGCTTTTCCACAATACAATCAGGGAGATTGCGCATGACCGGCGGAAGCTGGTGCTCTCAACGTTATTTTCCATGGCCATATGGGGATTCTGGATACTTCGTACCTACTTTGTGTTTGTTGCCTTTGACGTGTCAATCTCATTTACCGTGCTCGCCGTTGTTGCCGTTGTTTCCTCCTTTATGAGCATGATTCCCTTCTCGCCGGGCGGATTCGGCACGACCGACGGCGCGATGATCGTGCTGTTTTCCGGATTTGGCGTTCCACCATCGATAGCTGTGGGCGTAACGGTCATCGACCGATTCATATCTTATTGGCTCTCAAATGCGATAGGTGTTTTTACCCTTGGATTGTCCCATAGGGAAATAAATCGCCAGAGGAATATTTTAGTCAAGATGTAATCTAATATTACGAAAGCTTTATATTTTTTAAATGTAAGTCCTGCTCACCAACATTTTTGGGAGCATCTTCTATGTTAGGGTCTCTTTTAGAAATAAGAAATGCTGAGGAGCAAGCAGCTTCGATTGTGGAAGGCGCGAAGGGCGAGATGAAGCGCATGATCGAAGAAGCAAACGAAAAGCGGTACAATATTCACTCAACTACTACAAACCAGACCGAAAATGAGATAAAAAAAGTCAAACAGTTGTATTATTCCCAAGGTCAGAATGAGGCAAAACTCATTGTACAAGAGGGCGAGAAGGAATTAGAGGAGCTGGTTAAAAAGGCCCAGGCCAATTTTTCACAGGCTGTTGACTTCGTGGTCCAGAGCGTGATTGAATGATACTTCCCGCACGTATGCGCAAGATAGAGATGCTGCTTCTCAAGGACGATAAGGATTATGTGCTCAACGAGCTCTACGATCTTGAGAGCGTAGAGATTATCGAATGTGAGAAATGCGGGCGGTTTACAATACCGCCTGCGACAAGAGAGAGCGTGTCACGTGCGATTCAAATAGACCGTATGCTGAACTTCTTTGGACACTATGCGCCCAAAGAAAATCTTTCCTTTCTCGAGACGCTGAAAGGGAAGGATATCGGGCAGGAAGAGATAGAGTTTGTCAGTGCCGAAGAGCTTATCGCCCAGTCAGAGGGTGTCATCCACGAGCTTGACCCCAAAATTAAGGAAGCAGAGCGCTATATTGGCGATGTCGAGGAACGCATCGACACCTTGGACGAACATATAGAATTCATGGAGGACATCCAGGGTGTAGACATGGACATGGAACTTCTAAAGTCCACTGTACATACCCTCAAGGTCGTCGGCAGGATTGGCGAACAGGACCGGGAAGAAATCGCCACCGCGGTATACGAGGCTACGGAGGGGTACTGTTCGGTAGCCTACTGGAATAATTTTGTATTCATTTCAACGTTCAAGGAGCGTGAGCGGAGCATTGACATGATTTTTTCAACTTTTTCCATCAAGCGCGTGCATGTCCCCGATATCAGTGGAAAACCATGTGAAGTCCTGCCTGAACTTAAGCAGCAAAGGATCGAGCTCGACAAGCGAAAGGAACAGCACGTGGAGCAGGTCAGGGCGCTTAACACCATATGGAATAAGAAGCTCTGTATACTCAAGGAACTTCTAGAAATAGAGGCGGAAAAATCCACAGCGTTCCGCAAGATGGCCGCGACAAAGAACATCATTGCACTTGAGGGATACATCCCTGCTAAAAAGGAAAAGGAGATTCTTTCGCGGCTTCTGCCATTCGAGCGCATCGTAATCTCGGTAAAGGACCCTGTTGAGGAACCTAGCATCCGGCTCAGCAATACGGGATTTTTCAAACCGTTCGAGTCGCTGACCGAACTCTATGGGCTCCCCCGGTACACCGAGGTTGACCCTACCAAGTTCTTTGCCGTGTTCTTCACGCTCTTTTTCGGTATCATGATGACCGACTTCGTTTATGGGATTGTTATTGCCGTAATCGGGTATTCAATTACACGCATGGCCAAGGAAGGCGGCGTACACGATGTGGCAGCAATCCTTTTTTATGGTGGATTGGCAACTGTGGTATGCGGCGTGGCGTTCGGTAGCTACTTTGGCGATTTTGCAACAGGGGCCGATTACCTCAATCTTTCTCTTCCAAAGATTGTCGACCCGCTGTATGGCGCCATGGAGATTCTTATCTTTTCCCTGGCAATCGGGCTGGTACACCTTATAGTTTCAAATTTCTTGGGATTTTACCAGCGTAACAAGAATCAGTCAATGAGCAAAGCCGTTATAGAGAATCTGCCATGGCTGTTGCTCATGTTCGGCATCATCGGTGCAGCACTATGCCTTGTGATGGGCGCTTCAACACAAATAATCACACTCGTGGCTGGCATCCCGTTTATCGTATCCATCGCCATCGTCATGGTAAACGGAATCAGGGACGGCATGGCTGGCCTAATCATGGGTTTAATGAGTTTCCCTGGATTCATGGGAAACTGGCTCTCATACGCTCGCCTGCTTGCGATGGCGCTGTCCACCGCGGGCATCGGCATGGTGGTCAATCTCTTCGCATCTATGATGTGGGGCATCAAGCTCGGTGGCCTTCAAATCGGTGTGATCTTTGGCGTGCTCATGTTCATGGGCGGTCATCTGTTCAATATGGCCATCAACGGGTTGGGGGCATTCGTACACTCGCTTCGTCTCCATTATGTGGAGTTCTTCAGCTATTTTTTTGATGCTGATGGAAGGAAGTTTGAGCCATTACAGATAAAACGAACGTATACAAAAATATCTAAGAGGGGGTAATACCTTGGATGGAGTATCTTTGGCAATGATCGGTGCCGGGTTAGCTATTGGAATAGCGGCAGTCGGTTCCGGTCTAGGCATAGGAATAGCAGGCGCCGCGGCAGCAGGGTCTGTTGCGGAAGACAAAAACAACTTTAGGAATTCTTTATTGCTCGAGCTTCTGCCTCAAACACAGGTTATCTACGGTCTTATTGTGGCTTTCCTTATCCTGTACTTTACAGGCATATTGGGCGGTGGCTCCGAAACCATAACGGAGCAGGCAGGATTTGTTGCAATTGGCGCCGGCCTTGCAGCAGGGCTGTCGGGGCTTTCCGCCATTGGGCAGGGTATCACCTGTGCCGGCGGTATCGGTGCGGTTTCTAAAGATTCGTCACTCTTAACGCAAAACATAGTCTTCGGGGCCATGTCCGAAATTGCGGCTGTATTCGGTCTTGCTGTATCAATCCTTATGATACTCTTTGGAATAGCGTAAGGTGGGCGTTATGGATACTGACAGCGGCGCAGCATTTGACATCAGCGCGGCTTCACGAGAGGGAACAAAAAAGATTATAGATAAGATCCTTTCTGATGCCCGTTCTGAAGCACAGAATATCCGCTCATATGCAGACAATCAAGTACAAGAGACACTAAGCAACGCCATGAACGAGTCTAACGCCAAGAGAGAGGAAATGCTCAAGAAAGGCAAGCAGGAAGCGCTTACCGAAAAGAACAGGATCCTCTCCCAGGCCCGCCTTGACATGCGTAAGCGTATTCTCGAGGCAAAGGAGCGGGAGATGAACGAGGTACTCGGAGGTGCCATGGACATCCTTTCCAATCCCGATGCCATACCTGGCTACGAGGCAGTCATGGGGCTGCTGGCCCGGGAGGCGTGCATATCGTTGGGTGGCGGGGAAATGGTCATAGCTACAGACAAATCGGGGGCTTCGGTCCTTGAGCCTACACGCAGCGCCCTCCAAAAGGATGTACAGAAAGCGACTGGAAAAAAGACCACACTCACCATTTCCCAGGATGGTGCACCGGGGGTCGTAGTGACATCTGCAGACGGAATCGTCGTTGACAACACGTTTTCAACCAGATTGGAGCGTAGAAGGCGGGGAATCCGGAAAGGGCTTGCTGAAAAGATGTTTTAGGTGAACACACATGAACTTGACCTACCTCTTCATGCTGCCCATCGGTATCGTCGTGCTGATTGTTGCAATACGGATTGCAGCCCTTATCAGGCAGATTGCACCGTTCTCATACCCCAATGCACGCATTATGGCAAAAACGGGCAAGCTGCTTACCGACGGTACATTCGAGGAACTTTCGGAGGCATCAAGCCTTGAGGACATAGTGACGCTACTCAAAGAGACTGAGTATGCCGATTACCTCTCTGAATATGTCGGGGAGTCATTTAATCTGCCGGAAATAGAATGGGCGTTTAACAATCATCTTGCAGACGTGTACAATCATGTGTATTCCATATCTCCCGCATCGGTAAAACCGATTTTCGAGGTACTCCTCAAACGGTGGGATATTGAAAACATCATCAGGACGATGCGATGCTTGTACGCAGGCAAGGATCCCAAGCACTATCTCATAGGTACCGGCACGTTTACAGATGCCCATCGGGAACAGCTTGCGAAATCCCAGTCTGTTGAAGAGGTCACGATGTCGGTAACCGCCGAGTTTGAGCATATCCTCAACAACGTGCAGGACCAAGAGCTTGTCGTTATAGAAAATACCCTTATCAAGTATTACTACGAGTCGCTCTGGCATTTTCTTGAATACAGCAGGGACGATAACGTCCTTTTGCTCAAGGAATATTACGGCATGCAGATTGACACGATAAACATCCTCGCCGCACTCCGGCTCAATGTCATGGAGGAGTATGAGAACGTTTTGGCTAACTTCCTGCCGGTAACATACCATGCCAACCAGGAGGACCTTAAGAGCATCGTATCGGCTGAGGACATCACCATTGCGCTTACTGTCCTTGCAAATACGCCGTATGCGCCTATTTTCGAGAAGCATATGGCCACATTGGAAAAAGATAAGGACCTCTCCGTGGTGGAGCGGGCGCTTAATACCATGACAATTCGGAAGGGCAGGGATATTGCCATCCTCAATCCCCTGGGAATGGGCCCCTCCATCGGGTACCTTGCACAAAAGCAGGACGAGATACGGCGCCTCAAGACCGTGGTCGTCGGTGCATTTGAGGGCATCTCTCCTGACAAAATCAAACAATATGTGGGTGTTGCCTCATGAGGACAGCTGTAGTGGGTGATGCGGACATGATAACGGGATTCGGCCTTATAGGCATCAAGGATCTCTATATTGTCCCGCAGGAAAGAAGCATGGCGGAACGCGTCTTCAAGAAAGTCGCGAGCGACAAAAATATCGGGATCATTCTGATTTCCCATGCCATTGCTGAAATCATCCGTGATGTGATTACGCGAACGAATGAAACAAAAAAGATAATTCCTGTTATTGTTGAAGTGCCGGACAAAGGGCAAAGAGACGAATTTGACCCATTTGAAGACCTTGTCAAAAAGGCAGTAGGCGTCAGCATATAGGGGTGGTGAAGTGATAGAAGGAAAAATAGTCAAGATATCCGGACCTGTCGTCGTCGCCGAAGAGATGGCCGGCGCAAAAATGTACGAAGTGGTTCGCGTAGGTGAACAAAATCTTATAGGTGAGATTATTGGTCTATTTAAGGACCGTGCTACCATGCAGGTGTATGAGGAGACGGCGGGTCTCAAGGTAGGGGAGCATGTCATTGCCAGCGGCAGGCCGCTTTCCGTAAAGCTTGGCCCCGGTCTTATCAAAAACATTTATGACGGTGTCCAGCGCCCCCTCGAGTCGATAAAGGCGGCACAGGGCAGTTTTATTGACAAAGGCTTTTCCGGTGACGCACTACCCAGCAAGTCATGGAAGTTTACCCCATCTGTAGCCGTGGGAACCATGGTGACCCCCGGGACTATCATAGGTACCGTGCCCGAGTCGATCCTTGTTGAGCACCGCATATTGATTCCGCCGGATGTTTCAGGGGAGCTCGTGATGATAGTGTCTGAGGGCGTGTACGACATCGAGGACGATGTCGCCGCAGTTAAGACCGGCAATGGCGAGGAGGTCCCCGTGAAGATGTACCAGATATGGCCTGTCCGCGAACCGAGGCCATTCGTCACGAAATATCCGCCGACGGTTCCACTCATAACGGGCCAGCGTGTCCTCGATACTTTCTTTCCCATCGCAAAAGGCGGTGCCGCCGGAATACCCGGTGGGTTTGGAACAGGAAAGACCGTAACGCAGCACCAGCTAGCGAAATGGGCCGATGCCCAGATAGTCGTCTATGTGGGGTGCGGCGAGCGTGGAAACGAGATGACGCAGGTGCTCAAGGAGTTCCCGCAGTTGATCGACCCGCGTAGCGGGAAACCGATTACCGAGCGCACGGTGCTTATAGCCAACACGTCAAACATGCCTGTTGCGGCACGCGAGGCGTCCATCTACACCGGTGTGACCATCGCGGAATACTTCCGCGATATGGGATACAGTGTTGCGCTTATGGCAGATTCCACATCCCGTTGGGCTGAGGCGCTCAGGGAAATATCCGGGCGCCTTGAGGAAATGCCCGGGGAGTCAGGATTCCCCGCATACCTTGCCTCAAAGCTTGCAGGATTCTACGAGCGAAGCGGGCGTGTACAGACGCTTAATGGTGACACAGGGTCGTTGTCCATTATCGGTGCCGTTTCGCCCCCCGGTGGGGACTTTAGCGAACCGGTGACGCAAAACACGCTTCGTGTGGTCAAAGTGTTCTGGGCCCTTGACAAGGCGCTCAAGGACCAGCGGCACTTCCCGTCCATCAACTGGCTTACCTCATACTCGCTCTATATGGATGATGTTGAAAGCTGGTGGTCCAAGAATGTGAGTGCCACGTGGAGGGTGACAAGGGACCGCGCAATGGAAATACTTCAAAAGGAAAACGAGCTTAAGGAGATTGTCCAGCTCATCGGTCCCGATGCGCTTCCGGAACGGGAGCGTGTCGTGCTTTTGGCAGCCCAGATGATACGGGAGGACTTCCTGCAGCAGAATGCTTTCCATGATGTGGATTCGTTTTGTTCCGAGAAAAAGCAGGTCCTCATGCTCCAGATAATAATGTATTTCTATGATGCGGCACTCAAGCTTGTGGACAAGGGCGTGCCTGTCGCGGAAATCCGTGAGGTACGTGCCGTTGCACGAATAGGCCGACTCAAGTATGTGGAGGAGGAAAAGGTAGAGGCATACCTTGGAGAGCTCAAGCAGGAGCTTACTGACGATTCTGCCTCATTATCGGAGAATTACACGGGGTGAGGATATGAGCGATGTTCAAAGAGAATACAGTTCAATAAAGGAAATATCTGGGCCTATCATGATTGTTGAGGGCGTCGACGGAGTCGGGTACTCTGAAGTTGTCGACATCTCGCTCCCCAATGGGAAACGGAAGCGAGGCCAGGTGCTGGAAGTAAATAGAGATGTGGCGGTCATCCAGGTTTTTGAGGGTACCAGCGGTATCTCTACCAAGGGCACCCGCGTACGATTCACTGGCAGAACACTCCACCTTCCGGTCAGCACCGATATGCTGGGGCGGGTCTTTAACGGAATGGGCGAGCCCATCGACGACGGCCCTGATATCATACCTGATAAGGAGATGGACATCAACGGCCTTCCTATCAATCCGTCAGCACGAGAGTATCCTCGTGACTTTATCCAGACCGGCATCTCCGCAATCGACGGCATGAACACCTTGGTGAGGGGGCAAAAGCTTCCCATCTTTTCGGGTTCGGGCATGCCGCACAACGAGATTGCCGCACAGATTACCAGGCAGACCAAAGTGCTTACCGGAGAGGAGTTTGGCATCATATTTGCCGCAATGGGCATCACGTATGAGGAGGCCGACTTCTTTAGGGAGAACTTCAAGCAGACCGGGGCGCTCGAAAAGGTGGTCATGTTCCTCAACCTTGCGAACGACCCTGCAATCGAGCGTATCATCACGCCGCGTGTCGCATTGACTGCGGCAGAGTACCTCGCATTTGAGAAAGGCATGAATCTGCTAGTCATACTTACAGACATGACCAACTACTGCGAGGCCCTCAGGGAGATTTCAGCTGCCCGTGAGGAGGTTCCTGGTCGCCGTGGGTATCCCGGATACATGTATACCGACCTTGCTTCCATCTACGAGCGTGCAGGCAAGATCGAGGGGCTTGACGGGTCTATTACCCAGATGCCGATCCTTACCATGCCTGACGACGACATGAACCACCCGATTCCCGACCTTTCGGGGTATATCACCGAAGGGCAGATAATCGTGTCGAGGGACCTGCTCAGGAAGGGCATCTATCCCCCGATAGACGTTTCCCCATCCCTATCCCGCCTTATGAAGGACGGTATCGGGGCAGGAAGGACGCGGGATGACCATGATGGCCTGCAGAATCAGCTCTTCGGCGCATACGCCAAGGGCAAGGAGAATCGCGACCTTGTGGCAGTTGTGGGCGAGGATGCGCTCTCGGAGCTTGACAAACGGTACCTCACGTTTGCCGATGAGTTTGAAAAGACATTTGTCCGGCAGAAGAAGGACGAGAATCGTACCATCGAGGAAACGCTCATGCTGGGATGGAAGCTGCTGGCAATCCTTCCTGAAGAGGAGCTTAAGCGTGTAGACCAGAAGTACATCGACAAGTATTATCCCCGCAAGAAGAGTGAATGACCATGTCAATAGAGCAAATAAAGCCAACGAGGATGGCCTTGCTCCAGCTTAAGAAACGGATCTTGCTGGCGGAAAAAGGCCATGATCTGCTAAAAAAGAAGAGGGACTCCCTCGTCATGCAGTTCTTCGACCTCATATCCGAGCGCAAGACGCTTAGAACAAAGGCGCATGAGCAGCTTCTGGACGCATATGATGTGCTCATCGAGGCACAGATGCTCGTTGGCAAGCGGGAACTGGAAAATCTTTCACTTGCGATTCCACCCATATCGGAGTTTGATGTGCGCATATACAATATCATGGGTGTTGTTGTGCCACTCTTTAATCTGAGGGGCAAGATACGTAGGCCGTATTCGACACGGGGATACACCCTTGTCAACACGTCGTCAAAAATAGACGAAGTTGTTGACATGTTCCAGATGGCCATGCGCTCGATTCTTGACCTTTCCGAGGTTGAGGAGCAGGTGCGCCTCGTTGCCGAGGAGCTTGAAAGCACGAAGCGCAGGGTAAACGCACTCGAATATGTGATGATTCCCAAGCTCCAGGAAACATTCAAGTGGATTGAGCTTTCCCTCGAAGAGCGTGAGCGAGAGGACTTCTTCCGTCTTAAGAGAATGAAAAATATCTTGAAAGGGTGAAAGCGAGCGTGGATGATGTTAAGCGTGCCGTGTTCCTTGTCTATGCGAACATGGTGACATATGCAATTATGGTTGTTGGCGCGCTGACCTTGTTCACCTTGGTCTTCTCATGGCCCATCCCCCTTTTGGGGGTTGGCATCTTTTCTGTTTTGCTCTTATCCCACTCCCTGGCTTATGCGATGCTAAAGGCGCCGGCACGTGAGGTGCACCTCAGCAGGCTCTTTTTCGCGATAGGCGCTACGTATGCTGTATTTATAGCGATATCAGCGGCGATTTTTATCCTTGCAGGTTCATAATGGCCTGGGCAAGATCCCCCTTTGCGTGTTCCAGTGCCGCTCGTGCATCTTCCTTCGAAACGCCCGCCTGGGCACTGACAAGCTCTACGTCACCTTCGGGAATCACTACTTCCGTTGCCGGTTGCACCTTGGTGTATTTTCCCATTATCTGGATCGTACTCTGGCCCTGTACCTGTGTCTCAGTAACGGAGGGATTCTCAAAGACGAGGTTGCCGTCCGGTGTTTCTATTATGACCCTCACCGCTTCAATCTCTTTTTGCTTCATGCCCATCTGTTTCATAAGCTGCTGCATTTTTCGTGGATTCATTCCTGGCATCATGATGTTCACCTGATTAGATGTATTACCTGTCGATGGTTATTCCAAAAAGCTTCTCTTGTGCTCACCTTAAAATTTTTATGGTGTTTGGTAGCCTTTTCCGTGAATGTGGGGCGCATAGCTATGGCATATCATAGTAGGGATTTTTGATTAACCTCTTTCCCATAGATTAATTTTATATATTTAGGTTTTCGTAATTTCATATCGTATCCTTCGAGCCTTAAATCCC
>CAYSZY010000042.1:0-12826 GCA_964435645.1 uncultured Thermococci archaeon
GGGGGGCAAATGTACGATTCCACGTCCCGAAGCGGGGAAAGAAAAAAGCCCTGCTCGACCTCGTCTCTAAAAACATAGAGGCCAAATTTTTCACACAAAAGCGCATGGTACAGGAGTTAGGTGCCGCCCTCAGGCTTGCTCACCCCCCTCATGTCATCGAATGTTTTGATATTTCCCACACGTCCGGGGCATATATGGTGGGGTCCATGGTACAATTCAGGGATGGTTCACCAGACAAGAGCCAATACCGGCGGTACAAGATTCGGGCTGTTGCCGGCATCGATGACTATATGGCCATCAAGGAGGTTGTAACAAGGCGCTACGCCCGGCTTAAGGGGGCGGGGTCCCCCATGCCCGATCTTATCGTGATAGACGGTGGCAAGGGGCAGCTTTCCAGTGCATACGATGCCCTTGCCAGTCTCGGGCTCCGCATGCCTGTAATCGCCCTCGCTAAAAGGGAGGAATCCGTATTCGTTCCCGGGAGACCCGAACCTGTGCCTCTACCAAAAAAGTCAAAAGGTCTGAATCTTCTTATACAGGTACGGGACGAGGCACACCGATTTGCCATTACATACCATAAGCTGCTTAGGGGAAAAGGGATGGTACTCGATGAACACTGATAAGCGATTTAATCTTCATTCGCCGTTTAATCCCCAAGGTGACCAACCGAAGGCAATCAGGGAATTGATGGAGGGGATATCATCTGGCATCACGAAGCAGGTTCTTCTAGGTGTGACGGGAAGCGGAAAGACCTATACGGTCTCAAATGTCATACAGCAGCTTAACAAGCCCACCCTCGTCGTTGCGCATAACAAGACGCTGGCCGCACAGCTGTACCATGAGTTCAAATCGTTTTTTCCCGAAAATCGCGTAGAGTACTTTGTCTCCTACTATGATTATTACCAACCTGAATCATACCTCCCCGCCTCAGACACCTATATAGAAAAAGATGCCCAAATCAATCCAAAAATAGAGCAGATGAGAGTGTCTGCAACAGAGGCGCTTCTTACGCGGCGGGATACCATCATCGTCTCCTCCGTCTCATGCATCTACAGCTTGGGCAATCCTGACACGTACAAAAGCATGGCATTGGAGATTCGGGCCGGAACGCAGCGGTCACGCAGAGACGTCATCCTTTCGCTTCTCTCCCAACAGTATGAGCGCAACGAACAGGAGCTTCTTCCTGGGAGATTCAGGGTTAGGGGCGACGTCATAGATATCATACCTGCATATGCCGATGATATCCTTCGCATCGAGATGTGGGGCGATACCATAGATCGCATCTCGATCATAGACCGATTTGACATGACGGAAAAGGCGCGTCTTGACTACTTTTACCTGTTTCCTGCCCGCCACTTTGCTGTAGACGAGTCAGTCAAACAATCTGCCATCGACTCCATCCGCTCAGAGCTTGATACAGTCCTTCCCACCATACAGGATCCGCTTATTGCCCATCGGCTCAAGTCGCGTGTCAACTATGACATAGAAATGATAGAAGAGATAGGTTACTGTAAAAGCATAGAGAACTATTCAACCCATTTTGACGGTCGCGCCCCCGGTCAACCACCATACTGCCTTCTCGACTATTTTCCAAAGGATTTCCTCATGATAATAGACGAGTCCCACCAGATGATACCGCAGATTCATGGCATGTTTAAAGGAGACCGCTCACGGAAGCGCTCTCTTGTGGAGTATGGATTCAGATTGCCCTCATCGTACGACAATCGTCCGCTGACATTTAATGAGTTCTCCCGGTACATGCGGAATGTCATTTTTGTTTCCGCTACGCCGGCGGCATACGAGCTTGGCGTGTCGGGTGCCGTTGTCGAGCAGATTATCCGCCCAACTGGGCTTGTGGACCCAATCATCGAGACGCGCCCCATCACGGGCCAGATTTCCAGTCTTATCAGTGAGGTGAATAAAACGGTTGCAAAGGGATTCCGTGTGCTGGTAACCACATTGACAAAACGCATGGCCGAGGACCTTACTGAGTTTTTGGGTGACAAGGGGCTCCGGGTCCGGTACCTGCATTCGGAAATCGACACATTGGAACGGACCGAGCTTATCCGGCAGTTGAGGGCGGGAACATATGATGTGCTTGTGGGCATCAATTTGCTCCGTGAAGGGATAGATATTCCCGAGGTGGCGCTGGTGGCAATACTTGATGCTGACAAGGAGGGGTTCCTTCGAAACGAGACCTCGCTTATCCAGATTGTAGGCCGGGCGGCACGAAATGTCGAGTCTCGCGTTATTCTTTATATGGACAGAGAAACTGATTCCATCCGGAAGGCCATGGGGGAAACACTCCGCAGAAGGGAAATACAGATTGCGTATAACAAGGAACATGGCATCACACCGAAAACAATTATCAAACCGATACAAGAACCTGAAATTGTTCTCAAGGATATTAAAAGCATACCTAAAAGCGATATTCCTGCCATTATATGCACCCTAGAGCGTGAAATGCGCATTGCTGCGGACGACCTAAAATTCGAGCGCGCCATAGAGCTTCGCGACAGGATTACGAATCTGCAGAAAAAGGCAAAGCGCTAACATGCGATGACTGGCCTCTTCCATATGCCTGTTTTAAAGAGCCCTATGGCGGCAAGCCCCCCGATAATGTTGCTTAATGCCATGCCCACCCATATCCCCGTCGACCCGACACCCATCCAGATGCCGATGGTGTAGGTAAGCGGTATCCGCAATAGCCATAATCGGGATATGTCCAGCACCATGGACGGGATGTTATGCCCAGAGCCCCTGAACGCCGCATTGATGCCGCTAAAGATCCCGAAAAAGGGCACTCCAGCAAGGAAGTAGTACAGGTACCGTTTTCCCTCTTCCACGACTTCGGGGTCATTTATAAAGAATCCGACTATATGCCCCCTGAATATGAAGACCAAGATGGCGCACACAGACAAAATGCTAAACATTGCAATCGTACCTTTCCGTACCGTATCGCCTGCACGTTTGTGATTCCCCGCCCCAAGGCTTTGGCCCACCATGGTGCAGCTGGCTTCCCCAATCCCGTTTATCGTGATAAATATCAGATTGATGATGCGGTCTCCGACACCATATGCAGCAAGGGCAACCGTGCTGTTGGGAAGCAGGGCTATAACGTACATCAGGATGAAAAATCCGAACCCCGTGGCCGAATGCCCGATGGATGCAGGGATGCCAATCCTGAGCACGGTCTTGATTTTTTGTACATGTGGGCGCAAGTGGCGCCTGCGAATGTGCAGCCCTACTTTGCCGTTAAAGAGGAGGTAGAGCCCCACTGCCGCTGAAAGGGACTGTGTGAGCACCGTCGCTAGGGCGGCCCCGGGCACACCCATCTCTGGGAAAGGCCCGATACCGTATATGATTAAGGGGTCTAAGACGATGTTGAGCCCTACCGCCATGCCTTCGATGATCATGGGTGTGAACGAGTCCCCGTATGCTCTCATGAGGAATCCGTATGTCGCTGTCCCAAAGGTGAAAGGTATGCCGAGGAAAATAATGCGCATGTACTGTTCCGATAAAGAGGAGACTGTGGACTCCAGCCCCAGCGAGCCGACGATAAACGGTGAGAGTAAAAATCCCCCAATCGCAATGGCACATCCGAGCATGAGCGAAAGCGATATTACCTGCCCTGCGGACTCTTCCGCATCTGCCTGTTTGTCTGCACCGGTGTATTGTGACACCAATGCAACACCGGCACTGCCAAATCCTATGGACAGCGAAAGGAGAAAGAAGATTATCGGCCAAGATATCTGCAGCGCCGCCACAGCGTTTTTTGATGCCTCCAGCTGCCCAAGCCAAAACGTGTCCGCTAGCGTGTACATGGTCTGCAGAAGGCTTGCGACCATAACGGGCCATCCCAATCGAATCATGGTCTTAAGGATGGGGCCCCCTATAATATCCGACTGCGGTACGCGTCGCATGGCCTGATTCTTTTTGTGTTCTTAAAAGCATGCCCCTAAATCAAGCATACAAAAACGATTGCTGCCATGGTTATACAGTAGTACCCGAAGTACTGGAGCCGCCCCTTGATTACCGTTTGCATAAGGATGCGTATCCCTGCCACGCCTGCACAGAAAGCTACTGCCATACCTGCTGCATATGACAGGGTATTTGAGGTGTCATATGCCGCTATCTCCCCTATTTTGAACAATGCTGCACCACCTATGGCAGGTATGGAGAGCAGGAACGAGAATCGTGCCGCTTCGGTGGGGGCAAGCCCCTTGTACAATCCGCCCACGATGGTCGAACCGCTGCGCGATATTCCCGGAAACAGTGCCATGGCCTGGAAAAGCCCTATGCCGATTGCGCCGCGCGCTTCGAGGCGTGCAATACTGCCGTCTCTTGGATTCAGGCGTGAAGCAAGCAGCAGCATGCCCCCCGTCACGAAAAGGGCGCTGGCAACAAATATCGCTGAATCAAACGCCTTGTCTACGGATGACTCAAAGAGCACGCCGGCAACACCTGCGGGTATTGTGCCGATGATGAGTGGGTAGAGCAGATCCGAGCGCGGTGCTGACCCCCTTCCCGATATGGATAGAATCAGTTCCCTGATATCTGCATTGAAGTACAGCACGACGGCAAGAAGTGTCGCGATATGGAGCAACAGGAAAAACACTTCGTCGGTCGTGCCTTCGAGCGCCTGCTGTGCAATTACAAGATGCCCGCTTGAGGATATGGGTAGAAATTCTGTTAGCCCCTGAATCACACCGAGAATAATAGATGTTAAGATATCCATGCCCGCACGCACCGTTATTGTTCATATTTTTGTAGAAGTATTTTTAAATGCTCTGTTCGGGACATTATTGAGTCATCATGATGTATGATACTGCCCTTGATCTTGTTGGTAATACCCCTCTGGTGAGGATAAACAATCTGTTGCCATCTGGAACCGTGTCCGTATATGTCAAGTTGGAAAAGGTCAATCCCGGCGGTTCTATCAAAGATCGCATTTGCAGGTACATGATTGAGCACGCTGAAAAGGAGGGCTTCCTCCGGCCCGGTATGACTGTTATCGAATCCACAAGCGGAAATACCGGCATTGGCCTTGCATGGGTATGTGCAGTTAAGGGTTATAAGTGCGAGCTTGTCATGCCTGAGACCATGACCATAGAGCGACGGAAGATATTGCTTATGTATGGTGCCAAGGTCATACTCTCGGATGGTGCACGCGGCATGAACGGAGCGCAGGACCTTGCTTTAAAGATTATGGAGGGCAATCCTGGCAAGTATTTCATGCCCAATCAGTTCATGAACGATTACAATGTGTTAGCACATTACGACACGACCGCACGTGAAATATGGGACGATACCAACGGCTCCATAACTCACTTTGTAGCCGGTATCGGGACGACAGGCACGCTTATGGGCACATCGCGCCACCTAAAGGAGTGCAATCCCTCGATACAAATTGTGGCTGTAGAACCACTGGCCGCAACGCCAATTCCGGGCCTCAAGAATCTTGATGTGTCGTATGTGCCCTCAATCTACGAGCAGCACCGGATAGACAAAAAGGTCATGGTGTCCCTTGAGCAGGCAGAAGACGCCGCACGTCTTCTAGCATTGCGTGAGGGGCTTTTTTGCGGCCCCAGCTCCGGGGCGATACTGCACGGGGCACTGGAAGTCGCAAAGGCCGTTGATGCCGGCGTGGTCGTTGCCATGATGCCAGACGGCGGCGAGAAATACCTGAGCACCACGCTGTGTGACAAGGCATGCTGCCTGCAATGCATATGCAAGCACAATGTCTCATGCTCCCTTGTGGACGATATCGGATACTGCCCGCGCACGGGGTGAAAACGCTTTTATTATGTATCATCCTAACAGCCGTATGCAGCGTTCAATCGGTGCCAGTCTCTCCTTGCGATTGTATGCGAAGGGTGCGATTATTGGTGTGGCCAATATCATTCCCGGAGTATCCGGTGGGACACTTGCCGTTGTGCTCGGCATCTACGACCAGCTTGTCGCAGCAATAAGCAACCTGTTCACACTTAGTGATATGCCACGGAAAGGCATTGTGCTTTTCCTTGCGCAGCTTGCGGCAGGTGCCTGCACCTCCGTATTCCTTTTATCCAATGTCATAGATTACCTCTACACGTCGCATATGCACCCTACCGTCTTTTTTTTCATCGGGCTCATAATAGGGAGCATACCCTCCGTTATGCGGCAGCATACTGATATGCGGCCATCGGCATCCAATGTGGCGCTTCTGTTTATTGGCATTCTTGCAATCCTTTCCCTTTCCCTTGTGGATGCCGGTGAATCCACTGAAGCGGAATCATCGACAGGCGCGGGATTGGCGCTTTTGTTTGTTGCGGGAGTCGCCGGTGCGGCCGCCATGATAGTCCCCGGATTTTCGGGGTCTTTTGTCCTTGTTGCGATGGGCGTTTACTGGACGCTTATAGATGCTGTCAGGGCACTGGACATCCTAACGCTTATCCCTTCAGTCCTGGGGGGGATTCTGGGCATCGGCGTGGTCTCAAAATGCCTTGACCGCCTCTTAAAAGCATATCCATCCCAATTCTATTATTGTATACTTGGGCTAATCGTGGCATCCATATACGAACTGTACCCTGGCATCCCGCCGGGTGTAGCAGCTGCCGGATGCGCCGTTGCCGCCGGTGCGGGGGCCATGATATCATATTTCATGTCTACATAGATTTTTATAGGCACCCGACTTTTTCTACTCATGGCTTCCTGGTTTAACACGGAACGCATCGGGGATGCGCTGGGCACCGCAAAATCAGTTATATTGGGTACGGCCGGTTGTTCGTATGACCGGTGTTACATGTGCTCATACAAGCTCTCATGCCCCGAGACGACCCCTGAATCCATCGTTTCATCGCTGTCTTCCAATCTTTTCGGCGATTTCGAAAAACTCAAGATATTCACGTCTGGAAGTTTTTTTGACCAGTCTGAACTCACACCGGCCCAGCAACAGGGAATTGCAGCAGCCATTGGTGAAACTGATACAAAGGAGCTTACCGTGGAGTCTCGCCCCGAATTCATAACCGAAGCTGCCCTTCGCCCCGTAATCAGTGCGCTTGGGGAGACAACGCTCGAGGTTGCCATTGGGCTTGAGTCTGCAAACGACGATGTGCTCAAATATTGTGTCAACAAGGGATTTACCTATGGTGCATTTAAGAAAAAGGCCCAGCTTCTCAGGAACCTCGGTTGCAAGGTTAAGGCGTACCTGCTTCTCAAACCACCGTTTCTCAGCGAATATGAGGCGATGCTGGATGTGCTTGACAGCGCACGAACGGTTGCCCCAATAGCAGATACCATATCCGTCAATCCCGTTTCCATCCACAAGGAGACCGTTGTAGAACATCTGTGGATGCGGGGTGCATACCGTCCGCCATATCTGTGGACTCTTGTCGAATGCCTTAATGAGCTTATTGATCTTGGCCCTTACGTTCTTTCACACCCTGTAGCCCCGGGGAAAGTGCGTGGGATACACAACTGTGGTGCATGCGATATGGATATCATGAAAAAGGTCGAGGAATACAATCTGCACAACACCCCCATCGATGCGAGCTGCGAATGCAAGGATGAGTGGGAACATGAACTTACGCGCATCTTCTGACGAGGCATTACACGGCGATAAATCAATCCCCTTATTGTGAGTAGAGCCCTTTTTGATTATTGTATGCTTCGATGGTATACCCATCGGGGTCCCTGAAGTAGAAAAATCGCTTGCCCCGTATCTTATTATGGGGGTATTCCAGAGTTACCGGTGCCGAAATAGTACAAACCCCCATTTTCTGGAGCCGCCCATACAGCGCATCGACATCATCCACCCCAAATGCCAAATGGCAGAAGGCGGGGACTACGTCTGTAAAATTATTGTGAAACTCAACAAGTTCTATGTTAACGCCGGTCTTTCCATCCGTAAGCACAGCGAACGTGACGTCAAATCCGTGTATGCCGCTTACCTCCTCAAACTGAGGCCCTGATATGGGGTGTTCAAATGCAACTGTAAGCCCAAGGGTGGAAGCGTAAAACTCCTTTGACCGCTCCAGTGATGAGACCTTGATTGCAATGTGATTGAACACTGACATACAGACACCTACTCGACAATCTTACGCTCTTTTAAAAATGATACAAAACAATTCTTGCAGCAGAAATATTTTCTTGAAAGCTGCTTCGGTTCGCGCCAGAATTCCAGAACAATTCTGTTTTTGCTGTGCGTATCAAATTCTTTTTTGCAGTAACTGCATTCCTTAGTTATGCCATTCATAGAACCAAACGATACCTTGCATCGTTCCTTTTTATATTTTCTCGTATCAGTTCGCGGCGCAGGCGTTCGCACCGCCTCATAGGGAGGGCTGATACGGTGCATGAGAAAATTATATATGCACTTATGGGAAGATATATCTAGTGAATACTATGATAGTTACCACCACAAATGAGGTACCCGGGCAGAATGTATCGGAAGTACTTGGGATAGTCAAGGGCAACACCATCCGTGCGAAGCATCTTGGAAAGGATCTCGTTGCCGGGCTTCGCAACATTGTCGGAGGCGAGCTTAAGGAATACACGGAAATGATTACCGAAGCCAGGGAAGAGGCAATGCAGCGAATGGTGCGCGAAGCCGAGACAATGGGTGCCGATGCGATTATTGGCATGCGTATGACAACATCCCAGGTGGCACAGGGTGCGGCAGAGATACTCGCTTACGGAACTGCTGTTAAGCTGTAGGGACATTTTATGGAAGAAATAGTTTCCCGGTGGCTTCTGGTGACAGGGATATTTCTTGTCGCCGAGGTAATCATACGTACTTATTACATGCTCGGATTCGCATCCGGGGGCATGGCGGGGGCAATAAGTGCAAGCCTTATGTTTCCCTATTGGAGCCAATGGGTATTTTTTTTCTTTGTGGCCGCACTCTTTGTCGCATTTACGCGGATAATAAAAAAGTCCTATGTTTCCGTGTCATAGGGCCTTGTTGCCTTTTGCAAGCTCGCAGTTTACTTCTACGACCTCATCATTGAATCCCACATGGACGGCCGGTAAGTTAGGCAAGGCATCTGCATCCGCCTGAGATTGGACCACAGTACCCGGTGCAACAAATTTTCCTTCACCTACCGTAACGCCAAGCACGGTGGCGTTATGGGATAAAAAGGCCCCCTTTCCTATTGTCGAAGAGGCTACGACGGTGCCGAATCCCACAAACGCTTCATCACCTATCGTTGCCGGGCCGTGTATCACGGCACAGTGCGCAAGTGAAACCTTCTTTCCAATCGTTACCTGGCCCCCCTTGAGGCAGTGGATGACGACGTTGTCTTGGACATTGCTATCATCCCCTATGGTTATATACTCGCCCTCATCTGAGCGTACGCTTGCACCGGGTGCAATGTTTACGTGCTTTCCGACAGTGACATTTCCTATGATGCTCGCGGTCTGGGCAACTGCACACGTCGGGTCTATAGTAGGCACTGCCGATTTTTTCCAAGATGTAGAAGGATTCTTTCCAATCATCATAACACCAACGCTATCGCGTAGAATGACAATAAAAAGATTCCCTTTTTGCAGCTGGTCGCCCGTACCTGTCAACAACCCTATAAAGGGGCATCCCAAAGAAACTACATGCAGTACCGGGACATGCTTCTCTTTGCAGCCATTGCATGTCCAGTGGCGTTGTTGCTCATAACGCTGCCTTCATACGAGTTCCTCACCACTGAGGATGCATATCTCGGGCCCCTCAATGACGAGTCATGGTTATCCGCACTTCCTGACGAGCTGAGCGTTGAAGTTGCCGGTGCAATAGGTGATGCCCTGTTCCTTTCACCCCATAATAAGGGCGTCATTGCAGAATACCTTTCAGGCCGGGTTACCGTAACTTGGGCACGGGAACAGGGCGAAAGCGCCATACATGCGATTGTATCCTTTATACGCGGTGAAAGTGATAGTATCGAGGGGTATGTTGACATTACCGTGTTTCGCCAGTCGCTTCTGGGCATGCTTTACGGATTAGTCCCGCCACTTCTTGCCGACTTGATATCTGGATACGTTCCTGCGGAGCTGCCGTTGTCCCTTATTCTGCATTCTGATGACATGGATGGCTTCTCTGGCATGATGTCCCTCCTCGGGGCACTACGGGTGTTGGCTCTTGCCTGCTGTGCGGCAGTGGCGGGCATTGCATTGTTGAGAAGAGACGCCATGCCCGCGACGGTGTGGTTGCCCGGTGTTGGGGCGTCCGGCATCCTTGCCATCATTGGGATATGCATTGTGCGGTCGAGGATTCTTGCATCGTTCGATGCGGCATCCGTGGGATTCGTTTCATCATACGGCAAGCTTTTTGCGAAGGATTATGTCCATGATATGGCTCCTGTCATGTTCCTTGCGGTTGTTTTGGCAATCATTGGACTCATAGCGCTGCCGCTCTGGCGCAAATGTGGCAGTCGTTGACCTTAACGCTGGTCGCTCGTAGGCACGAAGAGCAATTCACCGTGTGCAAGGATCGTATCTACAATTCTGGCTGATACCCCACTGTCCCAATATGCTGGTGCAGGCCACACGGTGCGCCCTGCCTGCAACACGGCGGATAGGGTCTGCCCTATCTTTTCACTGTCTGTCCCCACTAGTGTATTTGCGCCCAACTGGATTGTAATCATTCGTTCGGTGTTATTGCGCAAGGTAAGGCACGGCACGTTGTATATGAGCGCCTCTTCCTGCACACCACCAGAATCAGTCAAGACCGCTTTGGCACCCTTAATCAGCCGCTGGAACGGGAGATACCCCAGCGGGTCTATGGGAAGGATCGTCTTTGATGATATGAGTTCATCCCACATACCGTATGACATGAGCTTTTCTTTTGTCCGGGGGTGTACGGGAAACACCACGGGAAGCGGGCATGTTTTCACGCCTTTGATTATTGCCGAGAGCACTGCCTTGTCATCCGTGTTTTCAGCCCGGTGCACGGTTAGCACCACATACTCATCAGGGATTGGCCCCCTGTCTGCGGCATCAATCCTACCCATATTGTTTGCCAATGTTTCAATCATGATGTTTCCAACAAGAAATATCCTGTTTCTGGGTATGCCTTCGTTAATTAGATTGAGCACCGCGTTTTCTGTCGGCGCAAAAAGGAGCTGGGACACGCGGTCCACAAGCACCCTGTTTATCTCTTCGGGCATGCGCATGTCAAAAGAGCGATACCCTGACTCGATATGTGCAACAGGAATGTGCAGCTTGACGGCCGCCAGCGCGGCAGCAAGTGTCGAGTTCACGTCGCCAACGACTATGACAAGGTCGTAATTTCCCTGCATAAGCACTTCTTCCAGCTTCATCATCATCTTTCCTGTCTGGACACCATGCGTCCCTGAGCCGACGCCCAGATAGAGCGATGGGGTGGGTATGTTAAGCTGGTCAAAAAATGATTTTGAAAGCGCCTCGTCGTAATGTTGCCCAGTGTGGATAAGGTCGTACTCGATATTTTTTTGCGATAATTCCTGCACCAATGGCGCTATTTTTACAAAGTTGGGCCGCGCCCCCACTACTGTCAGAATTTTCATAGTGATATCCCCTTTCCGAGCCCCCTGTAAAGGATGGGGGCAATTAGATCGCTGTTAATGATATTTTTTCCGTCAATAATCGTTTTTGTACCGTTTCTTAACATCTTTTCCTCGAGGGTGCCGGTGAGGAACTCACTGTGTGCCACCGCTACTATGGCACAGTCGCATGCCAGTGCGGCGTCCAACGATCCCTCTGAACGTAGCTCAGTTCCTTCCACTGTAATACTCTTTGCATATGGGTCGTAATATGATACCTTTCGCACTATCGGAAGCAGGTGTGCTATGATGTCAAAGGAAGGGGAGTCTCGCGTATCGTAGGTATCCGGTTTGTATGTTGCCCCCAAAACGACTACATGGGCATCCGATGGTGTTATCGAAGCACGAGAAAGGATATCAATGGTGGCATACGCTGTGTGGATTGGCATATACTTGTTTATTTCCCCTGCAAGTTCGATAAATCGGGTCATATGCCCTATTTTTCGTGCCTTGTACGAGAGATAATACGGGTCAACAGGGATGCAGTGTCCGCCAACGCCAACGCCCGGATAGTGTGCAAGGAATCCCATTGGTTTAGAGGAAGCGGCATCAATCACTTCCCAAGTATTTATCCCCATGTTCTCAAAGATGATTGACAGCTCGTTTACCAGGGCGATATTGACCGCACGAAATATGTTTTCAAATATCTTTGTCGCCTCGGCGGTGCGAATGTTGCTCACGCTGACAACCTGCGCATCTATGACGCTTTGGTACAGTGACTGAACGTCATCGGTAACGAGTTTTGATTCTCCCCCCACGACCTTGGGCGTATTATATACGGTATGTGTTTTGTTTCCAGGGTCGATACGCTCAGGTGAGTATGCAAGATGGAAATCCGTGCCAGCGACAAGCCCTGATTCCTGCAATATAGGTTTCATGATCTCCTCAACGGTACCGGGGTATGTTGTTGACTCAAGGATAATCGTCTGGCCCTGCCGCAACACGTCACGTATCGTCTTTGTTGCCCCGATGACCGGTGAAAGGTCGGGGTTCCTATCCTTTGTGATGGGGGTTGGAACTGCTATGAGGACATAATCGCATTTTGCTATGTCTTTTGGATCTGATGACGGGAAAAAGGTCTTTCCTAAAACTGCTTTGATATCTGTGTTGCTGACATCGTCAACGTATGTTTTCCCCTCTGCTAGCATTCTTATTTTTTTTGCAGAAGTATCATATGCTATAACTTGATATTTTTTTGCAAAGCACATGGCGAGGGGGAGCCCTACGTATCCTACGCCGACAATAGCTATTATTGGTGTGTTGCTATTATACATCAC
>CAYSZY010000043.1:0-12792 GCA_964435645.1 uncultured Thermococci archaeon
GCAGTGTATTCGGTAGACCTTGCACGCGATTCCTTTGAGAGCTTCACGCTTGAAAACACCGAATATGACCTATATTCCTCTGCGGAAGAGATATACGACTTTATCAACTATAATAAAAGTGATGTTATCTTCCTTTCCAAAAGCCCTGCGCTCAGGGACTATTTCTATGCCAAGGCGACGTACAATGAGACCCAGATAGAGCGGTGGAGAATGCTGCTTGAGGAACACTTCCTCATTTTCTGTGAAAGCAGGGATATATACGAAAACGTGGCGTATGTGGACGAGGACGGCAATCAGGTGCTCTGTATCGAAGGAAACGGGCTCACATTCTCTATGAAAGACGCATCGGAGCTCCAAAACGTTTCCTCGCAACCTTATTTTATCGATTCCATCAAGCTGGAGCTGGAGCAAAGCTACATCACGGCGACGTCCACGACCCCCGCCACACGGACAACACTCGTGACCTACGCAACACCAGTCTTTGACACCCTTGGCAACAAGCGGGGGATTATCGTTGCAACGATGTCGGCGGAATACTTCCTCAAGCCTCTAAAGGAGTCGTTTATAACAGACGAAACGCCGAAAAAAAAGTCATCAATCTTCCTCATATCAAACACCAACGTATACCTCACGCACCGGGTAGGGGAGGATGTCGATAGCGGTGAGATAGTCGAGATTGCCACCTTCGTCCTTTCCGGCGACAAGAACATCGTTTCGGGAAACTCGGGCACGCTTACGGACCAGAAGGACTGGATTGTAACATATACGCCCATCTTCCTGAATCCATCGCTCCAAAAGGAGTTCCTGGTCATAGTCGAGGTCCTCCCCAAGGATGTGGTATTCTCGAACATTGACTCATTTTCCAATGCGTTCCTGCTCTTTACGAGCGTAGCGATATTCATGTCCATATTTGCCGCATTTATTATCACAAGCACCATAACCAGGCCGCTAAACGAGTTAGTGAGGGGAACGAAAAAGCTTGCAAAAAAAGACCTTTCATACCAGATTAAGGTAACGTCCGAGGACGAATGGGGATCACTTGCCAAGGCGTTTAACGAGATGGCAAACGAGCTTCAGAACTCGTATACGGCACTTGAGGACAAGGTCAAGGAGCGTACAAGGCGTTTGCAGCTGGCAAACGAGCGCCTCAACGCGCTGGTAAAGGAGCTTCAGTCGGCAAACAAGAAAACGCGGGAAGCCTCACAGCTCAAGTCCCAGTTTATCGCCAACATGTCCCACGAGCTCAGGACCCCCCTCAACTCCATAATAGGATTTTCCGACGTGCTGCTCGACGAGCCGTTGCTAACCGAAGAGCAGCGGGACTATCTCCAGACCATACTCAAAAACAGCGAGAATCTCCTCCAGCTCATAAACGACATGCTCGACCTTTCTAAAATAGAGGCGAACAAGATGGTCATCGTATATCAGAAGGTGAAGATAGACGAGATGCTCAAGCGTGTCTACAAGCTCATGACCCCTCTCGCAAAGGGGCGCAACATCACCATGGTCATCGAAAGCGAAATACAGCCCGAGATAGAGGTCGACAAGACAAAGCTCCGCCAGATACTCATCAACCTCCTGACAAATGCCATCAAATTTAATAAAGACAACGGCATAGTTACCTCTACGATTGCGTATTATGACGACTCGGAGGAGCATATCAAGATATCCGTGTCAGACACCGGCATCGGCATCTCCAAGGAAGACTTTGATGTCATTTTTGATGAATTCAGGCAGATTGACGGTACGGCGACACGCGATTTCCAAGGAACGGGCCTTGGGCTTGCCATTACCAAAAAGTATGTAGAGATGCTTGGCGGCAAGATTTGGGTGGAAAGTGAGCCGGATGCCGGTTCGACGTTTGTCTTCACCCTGCCGGTGGCACATAAGGGGGAATCAGGGAATGACACATAAAAAAATCCTTATCGTTGACGACACACCAGACAATATCAAGCTTCTTAAGGCATTCCTTTCGGGGAAGGGGTACGAGTTCATTGCCGCGGCTGACGGGGAAGAGGCGCTTGAAAAGGCATTTGAAACGCACCCTGACCTTATCCTCCTCGACCTTATGTTGCCAAAAAAGAGTGGCATCGAGGTGCTCAGGGAAATCAAGGCCAGGGACAAGACTATCCCGGTAATCGTGCTGACCGCGTACGGCAGCGAGGAAACGGCAGTTGCGACCATGCGCAGCGGGGCGGAAAACTACCTTATCAACAAACCCCTCAGAAAAGAGGAGGTCGTCGAGGCCGTGGAGTCGATACTTGCAAAGGCAGGAGCGGAGCAGGACCAGAGCAACACGCGCGCCTATGGGCTGCTGTCCGCGTTTGAGCACGACTTTAACGACTTTATCGCAGCCACGCTGGAATCAGCATACGGCGAGTCATGGTGGGATGTGAGCATCCCCCCGTATGTGAAGACCAAATGCGAACAGCGCCGTTCGAATGCGAATCTGCGGAAAAAGGCGCTCATGCCCCTCCTCTATTATGCGGACTTCTCGTTTTACGTGCCCATTATCCTCTATAAGAACGATAACGAGGGCATTGACAACTGGAGATCGGTCTTTGAACGCCATTTCGTCAACATAGGGTGGATTAAGGCCCGGCTTATCGAGCTTAATCACATCAGGAACGACGTGGCGCACCCAAAACCTATCACACAGCTGCAGTTCAACAAGCTGGAGCTCTTTATCAACGAGATACGGGAATTTATGGTATGACGATGAGGATAGGCATTAGCGGGACGCCGGGAACGGGAAAAACGACATTGGCGGCTGGTGTATCAGCCCTTACGGGCATGCCGCATGTTGACGTCTCCGGGTGCGCGAAGGAGCTCGGGTGGATTGAGGCACGCGATGAGCAGCGACAGACCGGCATAATAGACGAGATTGCCGTTCGCCGGCACCTGCAGGAGTATGGGGATGTTATCATAGACGCCCACTATGCGGAACTGTTCTGCTGCGACTATATCTTTGTCGTGCGGTGCCCCCCCAAACAGCTTATCAATCGCCTTACCGCACGGCCATACCATGTGGAAAAAATCAGGGCAAACGCTCTTTCGGAGATGCTTGACATGTGCCTTGTGCGTGCCATCGAGGCAGTGGGAAAGAACAGAACGTATGAGATACTGCAGGATGAGCCAACAGTGATGGCCGCATCCGTCGCAGCGCTTATACGGTCACCCGACGTGAAAAAGAGTGTGCGGCACGTCCAGTCGGTACGCTACCTCACAGGGGAGAACCTCGACTATCTCCAAAAATTCTAAGCTGCTTGAGCGTATAGATAAACGGGGTGTCCATCAGCGCGATGAGCATCTTTATCGAATACTGCCCGACAATAATTTCCCAGACGGGAAAGGTCCCGTAAAATGCGATTGATATAAACAGCACCGTGTCGAGTGCCTGTGACACGATAGTCGATGCATTGTTCCTCAACCAGAGGCGCTCGGGAAAGCGTGCCTTCCACCACGCATAGCTAATGACGTCATGCTGCTGGGAAACCATGTAAGAGATAAGCGAGGCCAGCACGATGCGGGGGGTATTCTTAAGAACAACCTCGAATGCCGCCTGATTTTCCCAAAACGGCGCAGGCTGCCAAACGATGGCGATATATACGCTGACGACGAGTATGAGGTTGCCCATAAACCCTGCCCATACAGCCTTCCTGGCCACATCCTTTCCATAAAACTCGCTGAGGATGTCGGTAAGGAGAAAACTCGATGAATAGACGATGACAGCGGCGGGAACCGGTTCCCCGGCAACAAGCACGATTTTTGATGTAATGATATTTGCCACCACGATCAGGGAAACGTACACGCCGATGATGTATTCCACGCCATAGCGCGATGATACGAGTGCGGTGCCTGTGACAATGCCCAGCGTAAGAAGGATCCAGGCTATGACCTCTAGCATAGAAATCACCCGCTGCGGCAGTTAAAAAATGTTGTGATGAGGAGAACAATAAAAAAGTCTATGTAGAAATAGTGGTATGCAACCTAGCAAATCAAACGACATGGTATTTTTCCTCGACGATGAGAACTACTTTAGGGCACTGTCATTTCTCGAGATACGGAAAAAGGCATCACCCCCCATCGAAGTGGAGACGGACAGGGGCGTGCTTTCACTAGGGGAAGGAAAAACGAACATGATCTACCTGGACGGGAATCCGGTGGGAAGGATATGCTTTAACATGTACGGTGATGAAGAGCATATCATCACGGACACGCTCTACCTGCCGATAGCCCCGCCGGGAGAAGGTGCCAAACAGGTGACATGGACCATAAAAAGGAAATAGAATAAAAATAAAGGGGGCAAAAAGCCCCAAATCGGGCTATGGTGTCCAAATGCAGCGTGCCTCTTGCACGCCCGCAAACACCTGCTCGCCCAACGCTACAGAAAATGTGCCGTCATACTGCACTATCGCCAATGCAATCTCCCCAATCGGGAACACAGACTCTCCGGAATCGTGCACGATTGAAAATTCCTGCGCCTGCGGGTAGTACGCAGCTTTTCTGAACAGGTCCTCGAGCATGAAATCCTGTTCCTGGCCCAGTATGGAACGGATGTCCGTAATGGTCAGGTACATGGAATTTGTTACATCGCCCTGTATGCCGAAGGAGTCCGTACGGACAAAGTACTCTATTTTCTGTACTCGCTTCATCCAATTGCAGACGCACCCGACATTGAGCGCGAGCATGACGGGGCCCCCCTCTTTCTCGGTAAGCGTCGCCCCCTCCATCTTCAATGCGAGAATCCCATCCTCAACATCGGAAAGGGGAAATGACAGCACGTACCCGTCATCAGCTATGAAGTTTATCCAGTCTACAGATGCCGTTGGGCCAACCTCATCGAATATGGCCGCAAGGCTCGTTCCGCTGTACGTTTCGTACCCGTCTACGAGCTGCTTGTCGATTGTTGACTGGCCCATTTCCGTAAGGTCACAGTAAGTAAATACCCTTGGAGAGGTTACCGAACCGTATACGTCTATATCCCAATCGACATCCTCCCCGCCGCCTATGCACCCACTAAGGGGCAGCAGCATGAGTATGACGATTGCAGCGAGGACAAGCCGCTTCATGGGGTCACCTGGATCTCCACAAGGTTCGTGATCCATGAGCCTGAGGAAAGGCCTGGTGCCACGAGCCTGAGCGGCCCGCCGGTCTCCACGGTAAGGTCCGTTCCGGTCTCATCCTTCCAGACAAGCATTGCTTCCTGGAGCTGGTCGTAGTCTATTTCTTTCTGATATTCGTCCAAGGCGATAAACTTCAGGGCACTTATCGTGTCTATGCCAACGTATTCAAAGAATCCATAGACTGATGTGCCAGTCCATGTCGTCTCTATCTCGGCACCGGTCTTCTTGACCATGGTGGCGGAAAACGTTTCGGCAGGGAGCGCTATGACCTCGTCATACGTGATGTATGATGTCTGCCCATCAGCGGTAATCGCAAGCTGGAATCCGTCGTACGGTATTTCATGGGTAACCTGTATGTCGACAATATTGGTAAGCCACGCGTTTGCAGGAAGTCCCGGAGCCACGAGCCTGAGCGGCCCGCCGGTCTCCACGGTAAGGTCCGTTCCGGTCTCATCCTTCCAGACAAGCATTGCTTCCTGGAGCTGGTCGTAGTCTATTTCTTTCTGATATTCGTCCAAGGCGATAAACTTCAGGGCACTTATCGTGTCTATGCCAACGTATTCAAAGAATCCATAGACTGATGTGCCAGTCCATGTCGTCTCTATCTCGGCACCGGTCTTCTTGACCATGGTGGCGGAAAACGTTTCGGCAGGGAGCGCTATGACCTCGTCATACGTGATGTATGATGTCTGCCCATCAGCGGTAATCGCAAGCTGGAATCCGTCGTACGGTGCAGCGGTCGTAGGGGCGGGTGTGCCTTCATCCTCAGAGGAGATACATCCCGCCAATGCAAGGACGCATACCATCATGAGCGCAAAAATGATTTTGTTGTAAGAACGCATGGAAACAGATAAAATAATAAATATAAAAATGTTATGTCACTTTTGACATATCGGGAATGATATTTCCCTATATAATTCCGTTTATGCCCGTTATCAGTATCTCCACGCCAAACGATGCCGCCACAAGCGCAGCAACATTCCCCATGACCCTGAGGCCATTCTTGCCCAATACCATGAGTATGTGTGGTGCAGCCGCATATACAAAGACTTGGAGGGCCATCACGATGAGAAGTGACATGAGGGTGGTGGCAACACCGTATGCTGCTGAAAGGACCAGTGTGGTGGCAATGGAGCCGCCGCCGGCCATGAGTGGCATCCCCAACGGCACGAGGGCTATGTCAACCCCGTACGCCTTAGGGGAGTCCCCCGAAAACATCATCTCAAATCCCAGGAGAAGGAGAAGTATGCCGCCGGCAATCATGATGTGCTCTATGCCGATATCCAGATAATGGAAAATGGCTGACGAGCCGAAGAGAAAGAGCAGAAGGAGAAATGCAGCAAAGATCGACGCATGCATAAGGGTTACATATCGCTCCCGCTTGTTGAATCCGCTGACCAGGTGCATGTACATAGGTATGTTCCCCAATGGGTCCATTACCACAAAGTACGCTATGATACCCTCTACAAGTCCCGCCATGTCCTCACCATATGAGCAGTATGCCCTCTGAAATGAGGCGAACGGCAATGGCGGCGTAAAAGAGCGCAGAAAGCCGAGTCCATGCATTGATCCCGTTTTTTGTCATTATGCGCATAATAAAGGAATGGCGCTCAAAAATCAGCGTGGAAAGAATCATGACCACGATAAGTGCCAATATCACCAACAGATTGCCATACCCCTCCTCAAGCACGATGGTAGTCGCGACAGCCCCGGGCCCCGCTAGCAGCGGTATTGACATCGGTACGATGGAACTGCTGTCAAACTCCACATTTCGCGTTATGGGAGGGGTCCCGGAAAGCATGCCGAGCGCGATATAGAGGAGCAGTATCCCGCATGCTATCATGAATGCGGCAGTGGATACGCCGATAAGGTCAAGGAACGGCCTGCCGAACACTACAAAGATGATAAGAAGCATAAACGCCGAGAAGGATGTTCTCAATGAAAGGAAGTATCGGTCACGTTTGTCAAGGTGGTGGGACATATCCTGAAAATTTGGGAGCACCGCAAGGGGATTGATGATTATGAAAAGAGGTACGAATACCTCGATAAAAGAATCCAGCCCCATCATATATGCCCCTAGGGCGGCTTGTTTTTAAACGTTTTCAATGTCCTCCCTATTTTTGCGCCATGTACTTCAGATGTGCATTTAAGAGAATAGAAAAATCGGTCTTTTTCGTGCCGTGGTACGTGCGCACCGCATCCTCAATGGCACGGGTAAGCTCATCAGGGAAAGACGATGTATGCGCATCGAGAAAAATCCGAATGCATTCTGCATCGGAGAGATATGGGCGCACGGATATGTACAGCTCTTCGAGGTACCCAGAATCCATGCTAGCCCCTCCACGTTACAGGCACCTTGCCTTTGCAGAGTTGGGTGAGGTGTTCCATCTCCTCATCGCTTTGCGGCACTATCTCGGCATATTCCTTGTTTAATACATTTTCAGGGTGATACCGCTGCAGAACGTATCGTGTGGTGCCCTCTATGTATTCACATATCTTTACGATATCCTCCTCTTCCACCAAGTCGGGGACAACGGTGGTCCTGAATTCGTGCCCGGGAAACGATTTGATGATATCGATGCTCTTTTTAACATCGTCGAGGTTCGGTAGCGTCCCTACGGTCTCCGCATACTTTTCATATGAGTTCTTGACATCCATTGCAATGTAGTCAACAAGCCCTTTGTCGATAAGCGATTCTATGACACCGGGTTCGGAACCGTTGGTATCGAGCTTCACGTCAAGGCCGAGTGATTTGATATATGCAAGCAGCTCCTCAAGGTCTGGGTCGGCCGTTGGCTCCCCACCGGTAACGACGATGCCATCGAGCCATTCGGCAGAAGATTCCAGGTATTCCCTGACTTCATCGCTGGAAACGTCCTCAACAACTTCAGGAGATTCCACAAGCTGCCAGTTATGACAGTACGGGCAGCGGTAATTGCAGCCGCCTATGAATATGACAGCCGACACTTTTTCATCCCAGTCGGTAAGGGACATCTTGATTAAGCTCTTGATATGCAAGGTTAAATCACCACATTACGTATCTTGACGCCAGCTTCGCGAAGCAGCCCCATTTTGGTATCATTGTCCATGTCATAGTCTTTCTGATAGACGATCTCAGCGATTCCCGCATTGATGAGGATCTTGACACATGACATGCAGGGAAAATGAGTTGTATACAATGTCGCCCCATTTGTTGACGTCCCGTGGAGCGCGGCCTGTATTATGGCATTCTGCTCGGCATGGACGCCCCTGCAGAGATATGACTTTTCCAATGAGTTAAGAGACTGGCGAAGACAGGTCTGGGCGCTGCAGTGCGATACATTTTTCGGTGCGCCGTTATAGCCTGATGAAATGATATGCTTGTCCTTTACCAGAATAGCACCCACATTCTGTTTGATGCAGGTCGACCTCGATGCAACGAGGGCAGCGATTTTTGAAAAGTATGTCGGTGCGTCATCACGTACCATCATTATTCACCTTGATGCGACCGCATGACAAGTCCCCTTCAGGACACGTGCGTTCACATACACACGAGGGGCCCGCGTTTTTAAAAATCTTTGGTGCAATTTCTTTGGCAAGACGAAGCATTTCCCGTGCGACATCGCGTATTTCCCATTGTGCCCGCTCGCAGCACCGTAACTTGAAGAAATGCCGAAGCTCACGCGCGTTGACGGTCATGACAATGTTAGTCGTTGCCGCATTGGGAAGGACAAACCTGGCATCCTCATTGGGTATGCCCATGTCTACAAGAGACCCATACGCCCCCGAAAGCAGCTTCATGCACTGGCTGTATCGTGCCATTGCTTCGGGATTGTCACGTATGGTATCGGGAATCACCGGAACCATGTCCTCAATCCTTACGTACCGCTGGGACTGTTGGGTGTACGACGCAAGGCGGTGGCGCACAAGCTGGTGGGAGCATGCACGGGATATGCCTTCTATAGAGAACGTGAATGTCGCGTGCTCGATGACAGATACGTGCCCGTATCCCATAACGGTTGAAAGGATATCACCAATTTCCTTTTCCGAAAGCACGGCAATGGTCTCTGATGCGCCCTTGTACCAGTAGGATGTCAGCGCTGCTGCTGCGCAGACACGCTCAGGGTCGGGGGTGTGGGCAAGAAGTGTTATGTTCATTTCACTCAACAACATTCTCGTTCTGGTACGCGCCACAGTACGATTCGGTCTCGTCGTCAAGGTCAAAAAAGACAAGCTGCAGCACCCTCGCACCCTTTTTCAGGTACATGCCGTGGGGATTGGCGACGTTGAGCATGGATGAGGATCGCCCGCAATACCCTGCGTCCCACACGCCGGTCTCTATCGATACGCCGCACCGAAGCAGCGATGACCGCGTTCTGG
The DNA here is from genome assembly GCA_964435645.1 of uncultured Thermococci archaeon. Lineage (GTDB taxonomy): Archaea > Methanobacteriota_B > Thermococci > Methanofastidiosales > NM3 > JAHKLV01. The sequence continues at coordinate 9,486 of CAYSZY010000043.1, forward strand.
CGATAGCGATGGCATTGAGTGGCATGGAAACAATCTCATTATAGACTATTCGGTATGTTCCTGTAGGCAGAAACGCCCAGCCTTGCCCATCAAACGGCACAGGCTCGGTGTCAGAAAGGACGCGTTCCTCGTTTGAGTAGTCTATCCTCCCCGGTGACGTCAGCGCCTCTATGGATGCGAGCGTCATATCAAATCCGTTCGGCGTGACCTGTGTGTCAAGATCAACATACTGTCTGAAAAGATCGGATGTTTCGACAAGCTTGACTATCTTCTTTTTTGAATATGCGCCCATGGTATCACTTCGAAAATAGCGCTTTGAGGCGCACTTTGTCGAGCAGGTCCTCCTTATGGTAGACCTCCTCATCAATCATAAGCGATGGTGTCGCCATCACCATGTTGTTCAGCGCCTCGATACGGCCTTCGGTGGTGGAAATATCAACATAGGTGACTTGTACATGGAGCCCGAGTTCCGATATAACGGATTCCACGTTGGACTGGGCCCGAGGGCATTGAGGGCAGTCTTTTGATTTGAAGAATGTTACATCCATAGGAGCACTTCACGACGGATATTTTTATAATTGGCGGTTCGATTCAAGCCATACGTTCGAATGGGGGGAAGAAAGCGATTACGGCACTGCCTCGGTAATCCTATCCTCAAGTGTTGCAGCGGAACCCGTGGTGTTAAGCGTATTGAATCGCTGCCCCCACGCATTGGCCACACGCTCATTAAACTCGGCAAACTTCGATGGCTGCCAGTGCGCGTCCTTCTGTCCGCGCTTGTGTTTTCCTTCCCTCCAGCGGAGGATTGACTCTACGGTACCAACGGTGGAGTAATACCCTGTTATGCGCGACTGCACGACAAGCTCTGAAGGCCCTGCGCCACACTTGCACTGGGATACGACCCCGGGGTACGTCGTGTAGCACCTGTTGCAAACGGTGATTTCCTTGGTAAACGCGAAATAGCTCGTAAGCGACTTGTCGATTATCTTCTTTGTAAGCTCCCACATGGAGCTAGGATTCGGGTCTTCCTCACCGAGCCATACGTGCATGAGATTTGAGGTCGTGACCCCGTGGAACGGCGCCTCATTGCGTATTTTTGTGAATACGTCTATTCCGGAATTGACTGCGCAGTGCGTAAAGTTGGTGTAATAGGCACTTCCAGACTTGGGGTCACCCTGCACAACCGCCTGGCGCCTGAACTTGTTCCAGTCATCCTGGGCAAACTTGCCCGTCATGGTCTCCCCCGGCTGCCGCCAGATGGCAAATGTTATCCCATGGCGCGCGGAAAGCTCGTTGCAGTAGTCTTGCATGTACATAAGAATCCTCATGCCGAAGTTGTGCGCCTCCTTGCTCTCATGAAGCTCTGCGCCCATATGCGCGGCCACGAACTCATTGAGCCCGCAGAACGAGAGCAGGACGGACTGCTTGTCAAGCTCAAAGTATGGGCTGTCATCGACGCCACGGATCTTTGGCTGTGTAAGAAACGGAGAAACGCCGGCTGCAAGCACTTTTTTCATAAATCCGTACTTGGCTACCATCGCCTCGGCGAGTAGGTCCATACGTTCCCTGATTAGCTCAAAGACACGATTGTCATCCCCATGTGCAAGATATGCTATACGTGGCAGATTGAACGACCCGCACTGAAGCGCGCCCATGCCGAGGGTGCCCTGACGGGCCAGCTCGAAATCAGCGGGATCCTCTGTCTGGAGTATGAGCGAGCAGCAGGATGTGCATGCCACCTCATCGTCAGAGACATTCTTTATATTGTGGATGTAGGGGCCGCCAAATTTGGTAATGAATCGCATTAGCGGCTGGAATACGTAGTCATTGAGCTCTTCGTCCTTGAACCAGGCCGGCTTGATTGATACGTCATCCTTCATCCAATGGAACATGCCCCCGTTTGCATCACCTTTCCAGGACTCATGCAGGTAGGCAAGCCAGAACAGCAAAACGCTTTCTCGATACTCCTCGTAGTTTCCAGTAACGACCTTTCCCCCTGGAAGCACAACATCGGAATCCTCGGTAAGGTATTTTGGCGGAAGCGCAAAGTTGTGTATTGATGAAAACGCCGCCTGGCTACCGCGGCCAACAAATATGTGATTAGGTTCGTACCGAAGCATCTGGGCTGCCTGTATAACATTGACTGGGACGGGGATGCCCCATATTTCCCTTGATTCAGTGCTTCGCTTTACCTCCTCCTCGATAAAGGGGCCAAGTTCCCAAAACAGATTCCTAAAGGACTGCCCCCCATTCCAGTTTCTGCTTGCCGCACCCAAAAATTCACATATGTGACGTACTGCCACGTCCAGGCGCTTGGGCGACTTGGATACGTTCGTATATTTTCCGCTCCCGTCGATGCGAAGCCCGTTTCTGAGAATAAACCGGGCCGAATGCTGGTAGCAAAACGGACGTGCCGGGTAATCCCTGTCATGGATATAGATATCCTTGTTGAGGTGTGAATATGCAGGATTGCCATACGGGGTCTCGATATTGTACAGTTTCAGGAGTGAATACTGCTCGTCTATGATATCCCCTTTTGTCTTATGGAGGAACTCTTCACAGGGGATTTGATTGGAATTGTCAAAATCATACCCAAAAAATTGCTTTTCCACATCGTTTACCGGCATTCCCACTACGGTGAGCTTGTCACGTGTGGAGAAATCCCCTTCCTTTATAGCTATGACACACATGAGTTCCCGGATCATCCGAGTGGTAATGTACTTGAGGTTGCCCTTTAGGTACAGAGCTTCAAGCTCAAACAATATTTTATTAGTATAATATTCAGCCGCCTCGAGCGTGAGGTCCGCCTCATCCATATAGACTCCCACTATCTTTGTAGGGTCAAACTTCTCCAAGTCTTGGTGGATCGTCCTGACCAAGGGAAGATTTTCTATCATGGGCATATGATGGTCAAATATCTCCGTTAGGAGCATCTGCCTCGTATTTTCTGTCATTCGTGATTTTGTGTGTGTCATGTATTGTCCTCCTTGAACATGCCCCCGGGCCGCCTTCGTCGAAAGCATAAACTCCCACCCTGTAACACCCCCGAGAATAGGGAACGCTCCCCGATACGAGCATGGTGACACCAAGATAGCATGGCGTGAAGTCGATGTTATACATTAACCGCGGCAAATAATAAAGGTTATGGAACCTATTTTAGGTAACAAAACAAATGAAGAATTTGAAGTATTTGCATCTGCATGCAACTTATAAACGCCAAGGAGGAACCCCCTCAAGGCAAAAAATCATAACGGTATGAAAATACACATGTGTATGTATCTTAATATAATCGATAATGAATCCGCCC
>CAYSZY010000044.1:0-12773 GCA_964435645.1 uncultured Thermococci archaeon
ATCACCCTCAAGCAGGCTTTGGATTGCCAGCAGCTGGTCATCGTCAGCAGCCGCATCCTCCATGCCGCTGATTGTGTATGCCTGGTCCTGAAGGACATGGACCAGTTCGTGGGCTATGGTAAGCTTTTTTGCTATTGGCGGTTTTCCGTCGTCAGATATGGTATAAAAAATCTTATCGTTAAAGTCATACAGGCCCTCAATATTGCCCGAGTAGAGCAAAAGCATGTCCCCGTAAAGGGACCTGCCGTTCCATGCATACAGCGACTCAAAGATTTTTTGGCTGATATCGAGTGAATCCTTAATTTCCTGCAGGTCTTCGAGAAGGTATCCCTGAAGCTCCTCCCTCGTCATCATCTCAAAGGACACATCTGCGGAGAATGAAAGATCCCTGAGTGCGGATATCTCTCCCATAAGCGTCGGGATGTCGATTGCCGACTGCACATCCCACGTATTTTGGGCAGTATGGTCTCCGTTGTCTGCAACGGCTTTGATGCGGTGTGCCCCCTCCGTGCCCGGAACGAATGATATGCTGCTACCGCATGATTGGAAGACATCGTTGACGTACCATCTGACCTGGTCTTCTGATGCGCCGGTTACCGAAACCTCAAACAATATCGTGGTGTAGGGTTCAACCGATAACTCCGCACCGCCTGGTGTCAGGACCGTTATTTCTACATCTGGTGATGTTCCATCCCCTATGCATCCTGCAAGGAGTGCCGTCACGATTATAAGCGCATATATCATTTTTCGGGGCATTGGTACCATTTGCATACTAATAATAAAAATGTAGGGGCCAGGCTAATTGTGCCGCCGCGGGCTGCATGGTGACATAAAGGTGTCGGTGGAACTTCCTCTTGGATAATTTAATATACATATACCTTTAATATATTTTAAGGAGGAGGAATTATGGCAAGACCACGTATTGTGACTGAACTACCTGGCCCAAAGGCGCGGGAATGGCTCAAGCGTGATTCATCATCGGTATCCCCTTCCTTTGGGAGGCCATATCCGCTTGTCGCCCAGGAAGGGCGGGGAATGGCTGTTACCGATGTCGACGGAAATACGTTTTTGGACTTTTCCGCGGGAATCGCAGTTAACTCCACCGGGCAATGCCACCCTGCGGTAGTTTCTGCAATAACTGAGCAGGCTGGGCGGCTTATCCATATGTCTGGAACCGATTTTTATTACCCTGAACAAATTATCATGGCCGAGGAAATAGCCCGGATAACGCCCGGTACCTATAAGAAGAAGGTGTTTTTTGGAAATTCAGGCGCTGAGGCAGTCGAAGCGGGATTCAAGCTTGCGAGGTACTATACCAAGCGGCCACGCATGTTGGCATTTTCCGGTTCGTTCCACGGGCGGTCCATGGGCGCCCTATCCCTCACCGGCAGCAATGAGAAGTATAAGCGGGGATTTGCCCCTATGGTGCCGGGGGTAACGCATGTGCCGTACCCGTACTGCTATCGGTGCCCGTTTAATCTAGAACATCCGTCATGCGACCTCTATTGCATCACGTACATCGAGGAACAGGTCCTTTCGAAATACGTTCCACCATCAGAGGTGGCCGCATTTTTCTTTGAGCCTATCCAGGGTGAGGGGGGATATGTCGTTCCCCCGGAAGGGTATTTTTCCCGGCTTAAGGAGTTGTGCGATGCGCACGGCATCCTTATGGCTTGCGACGAGGTCCAGTCCGGATTCGGGAGGACCGGAAAGATGTTTGCAATTGAGCACTGGGGCATCCTGCCCGATATCATGTGCATGGCGAAGGGCATCGCATCTGGCATGCCGCTCGGGGCATGCTGCGCGTCTTCTGAGGTCATGAGTTGGCACCAGGGCGCCCATGCCTCTACCTTCGGGGCAAATCCCTTAAGCTGCAGGGCGGCGCTTGCCACCATCTCGCTTCTGGAGGGAGGCCTTATAGACAACGCCGAAAAGCGCGGCAGGATGCTTAAGGCACGGCTCCTAGAGCTTTCCGAAGCGCATGACACCATCGGTGACGTCAGGGGAAAAGGGCTCATGATCGGGGTTGAGCTTATCAAGGGCGCCACAAAGGAACCGTTTCCCTCAGGCATGTCATCCGTTATCGATTACTGCTTTAGGAACGGCATTGCGCTGCTTCCATGTGGCAAGAGCACCATAAGATTCTGCCCGCCGCTTATCGTGTCCGAGGAGGAATGTGGCATCGCTGTGGATGTGTTTGAAAAGGCACTCTCCCACACAAAAGGGGCTTAAATGCCGAGGGCGGCCCCCATAAGTATCCTTCGATACCCCAACCCGTAGGGGCATGCCAACCATGGAACCCCACTACTTTAGTGGGGGGTACGTCAGCTATACCAAAGATATATAATCTGATTTTGCATATGTACATAGGGGGTTATATGACTATAGCTTATGTATTATGTGCCACAAAATCAGGGATGGAAAATACGGTACTCTCAGCATTAAAGTCAGAATCTGTTATATGCGAGGTGTATATCGTCTATGGTGAATATGATCTTATCGTAAAGGTCAAGGTAGCATCTCCAGACGAGTTGCGGGAGTTTATGACCGTAACATTGCGTAATATTCCGGAAATAGAGCGGACGACTACGCTAATATCAATCTAGCTGCGCCATGTTTTTATTTAGGGGTGTGTGATTCTTTTTTATGCGTATAGACACCGGTTTGATACATCCGCTCATATTCCCTGTCCTGTTTGCGCTGTTCCTCACGGTGGGGGCGTGTGCATCTTTTTCCATGGATGACCTGGGGTATCCCATATCCCTGCGGCTTGTTGTTATGGCCGGTGTGGGCATGGCGGCGTATGCGTGGGGTACGCGCTATGAGATACGCAGTGGCCCCAGATCCCTTTTTGCCGTTTTTATCACCCTCGTCGCACTGATGACATACAGCGAGTACGGCATGCTCGTTATTCCGATACTCCTCGTTCTTGCCGTGCTGTTCCGGTATTGGGATGCCGTGTGCGCTTATGCGCTGCATGTTGCGGTAGCGGGCATTGCGCTGCTGCTGCTCAACATGGCATATATCGGGTATGTGCCGATACTTAATCCGTCGCTTCGACACGCATCACAGACGATACCGTTCGTATTTGGTTATTCATTGGCATTTTTGGGCGGGGCAATATACTATCCGGAGCACAGGCTTCGGGGGGGCATTTTGGCAGGGGCCGTCCTTCTTGCCGTGCTGCCATACGGCATGAGGAGCTATCTTCTCATCTTTCTTCTTGCAATAGGGATTGAAGCGCTTATGCTGAGGCGCATGACGATTCGCGCTGCGGGGGCATTTGCCGCGGTCGCACTTCTGCTTGTTGTTGGGCTGGGGTATGCAACAACGTACCTTCTGCCGCAGGAATGGCACCTTTTCGGTATGAAGCTTGTCTTCTACCGCGTGGGATTCACCACGCACATGTTTGATGAGGTGTGCCGGATTTCCGGTTGGACGGGTATTCTGCATGGCGAACTATGGCGGTCCTCCTCCACATCGTCCCTTGTCGGGTCCATCGTTGCCGGTTCGGGAACCATTACCACAACGCTGCTCGGTCCGCTCGTGATTGATGGGGGGATTTTTGAGATGCCGCTTTTGGCATTCGTGGGCGCAACGGTAAACACCCTGTACCGTCGGGCCCTTTCATCGCCCCCGCTCGTTCCCTATTACGCGCTTGTTCTTTCTATTCTTATAATATCCATAGAGATATCGCCTGTGCCGTTGATTTTCGCGTTATTTCCCCTCGCGCTTGCCGTAATAAACAGGGACTCACGGGCAGACAAGCACCAAGCCGAACGCCTTGTGAGCCGATGATATCGAAAGAGTAATAAATACCATTCAAGAGCTATTCATTGGTGTAAAAATGGAAGAACCCATAACATGCGAGTTTTGCGGGGCTATCGTACCCAAGGAATCACCAGATGAGCTGGAACCATCATACTTTATCGACAAGGACGGCTGCACCGTATGCTTGGAGTGCTACAACTTCGCTGCCAAAATGCCTGCACCAATGCTTATAGAGTACCCAGAGGAAAAAACATATTGGGTTGACGAGGTGTTTACAGGTTCATATCACTTTACTGCAGAGTGGACCTACGATAACAAATACCGCGGACATTGGACACTTATATCATCGAAATATACAAAGCTTGCCGCCGATAACATAGACGAAAAGATTGATGAGCTCAAGGCGGCAGGCACGGATTTCATCGTAGCCGAGGTCAACAACGTTCGGCAGATATGGGTAGAATCATGATCATGCTCAAAGGGTGGTATCAATCGTAGTGATAAAAAAGGTGGCAATGAAAGGGTTTAAGTCCTACGGAAACAAGCGGGTAAGCATACCGCTCCATAAGGGATTCACCTGTGTTGTTGGGCCAAACGGCTCAGGAAAGTCAAATCTTTTTGATGCCATCTCATTCGTGCTTGGGCGCATGTCCGCAAAGGCGCTGCGTGCCGGCTCGATATCCGGCCTTGTGTTTGCAGGGTCGGAAAAGCAAAAGCCCGCAAAGGGCGCCGAAGTCAATATTTACTTTTCAAACGCCGATAAGGCGTTTCCCATCGACAAGGAAGAGATTATCATCTCCCGCAGTGTCGACATGTCCGGCAAGGGCGTATACCGCGTAAACAACAAGCGGGAGACCCGTACCTATGTTATCGATATTCTCAATCATGTCGGCCTTACCCCCGATGGGTACAATATGATAGCGCAGGGAGATATCAATCGATTCATCGAGATGTCCTCATTTGAGCGCCGTTCAATTATCGAAGAGATATCTGGTATTCAGGAATACGACGACCGGAAGGAAAAAGGCCTGCGGGAGCTTGAAAAGGCAGATGAAAACATTGCCAGGATGGATCTCGTTATCAAGGAAGTGGGTTCGCAGCTCAACAGGCTTGAAAATGAGAAAAACGATGCGCTCCGGTACCAGTATCTAAAGGACGAGATATCAAAGCATAAGGGATTCCTCGTCTACGGTGAGCTGGACGAGCGTACCCAAGAACAGTTGCAGACATGCAGCGACATCGCCGAAAAAGGTGGAGAAATCTTCCGATTGGAGGGTGAATTGGGCGCCATGGAGGCGGAAATCTTGGAGAAGGAGCAGCGCCTGTGCGACGTGGAGCTCGATATCGAGTCCAAGCGCGAAGACGAGTACATGGAACTCACCAGAACGATTGCCGGACTCTCGTCGCGCCATGAATCCCTTCGGACAAAAAAGGAGATGAACGAGGATTCAAAGCGTGACATGGATGCTACGGCAACACAGAATCGCGGTACGATATCTGAACAGGAGGCCGAGATCGAGTCACTTTCCAAAACCCTTGGGCGTAAGCAGCAGGAACTCGTAACACTTGACGAAACAGTCCTTGCCAAGGAAGGCGCATACAATGCTATCATCGCCTCCCTGGAAAAAACAAGCAGCACTTTCTTTTCATATAAACAGGATGCCGACGACCTTGAGGAACGCATCTCGACCCTTAAGGGCGGAGAGCTGAGGCAGCAGACTGCCTGCACCAAGCTAGAGGAGCGCATCACCTCCACCGGTGAGCGCATCGAGTCTCTCGCTGAGCGCCTCGATTCGCTCGGGCTGGGCGATGTCGAGGCATCGCTCTCTGAAGCAGAAGGCGAAATGGCAGGGATTCTGTCGCGCCAGAAGGAGCTGGACGTTGCGGCGATGCGTTCCCAGGAAGCGGAGCTTTCGCGCCATATCGATGCTATAGAAAAGCGGCTCATCTCGTTGAGGCGGTCGGCGACCGAGTTCCAGTCTCGTGTCGGCAGAAAGCAGGAGTCTCGTGACCTGCATGGCAAGAACGCATCGGCGACAGATTCCATACTCCGGCTCCGTGACATGGACGAGATACCCGGAATAGTGGGAAAGTTCTCAGACCTTGGAACGACGCGAAAAGAGTACGCCGTGGCATTGGAAGTCGCCGCCGGAGCCAGGATGAAGGATATCGTCGTCGAGGACAGCGATGTTGCCAGGGCATGTGTCTCGTACCTAAAGCGGCACCAGCTCGGGCGGGTTACATTTATTCCTCTTTTAGACATCACATCACGATTCAATCCCGGGCGGTACGCGAGGAACCTTTCGCGGGAAGGGAGCATAGACTTTGCCATCAATCTCGTCTCTTTCAATGAGGAATACCGCACAGCGTTCGAGTTCGTGTTTTCAAATACGCTTATTATTGGCTCCATAGACGATTCCAAGGGCATGGACCGCCAGCGCATGGTCACGCTTGACGGCGATATCGTGGAGGCTTCTGGGATCATCACCGGAGGGTACTGGCGCCCCCGTGCATACCTCGAGTCGTTCGAGACACGGGAGGACGAAGAGGAAATTGCCCGATTGGGGCGGGAAATAGCGTCGTTCGAGTCCCAAGCATCTTCTAAGAAGGAGGAGCTGAGGTCAGTCCGTGCATCGATAGCTGAAGTATCAACAGAGGAGACCCGGCTTTCCACTCAGTATGCTGCGCTGGAACGGAAGCAGCGTGATCTCCTTCGCCAGAAGGGGGAGCTGGAGCGCAGGAGCTCTCAGCTTACCATGGAACATGAGGAAGCGGGCAGGCTTCATGATGGGATGCGCAGCTCACTGGAGTCCCAACGCGATGCGCTTGCGGCCATACGTGAAGAAATCGGTGAGCTGGAACGCGAGAAGGACGATATTGACATGAAGGTCGAGGAGTCACGCCCCGAGGGCATAGAGCACTCCCAGGAGCTGGGTCAGGAGCTGTCCCGCCTGCGCGCCGAGCAGGAAGCGCTCCGCACTGCCTGCCACACCCTCTTGTCCCATATCGAGTCATATTCCAGCGACAATGCCCGGCTGGAAAGCGAAAATGAAACGATTGCATCGCGCAGCGCTGCGCTCTGGGAACAGATCACGTCGGTGGCTTCCGAGCTCTCGTCCCTTGATGAAGAGTTGGAGGAAAAGCGCGAGACCGAAGCGGAAATGTCCCGGATGCTTCGTGAGGTAAAAGGTGAGCGCGACAGGCTGAGGTCTGCATTGGGCACCCTCCGGACTAAAAGGGAGCGCGCCTCGTCGCGCACCCATGCCTTGCAGTCGGATATCAAGGTCCTCGAGGTAAAGCTTGCCACGGCCAATGAGCGCATAGCGGAACTCGAGGTCGAAGCAGCCGCATACGAGCGCCCAACGGAGCTTCCATCCGACCTCAAAGAGCTCCGATTCAGGATAAGCCGCATGGAAAAGGAGAAGGATGGCCTTGAACCCATCAACATGCGTGCCATCGACGAGTTTGACGAGGTTGAGACGCGCTACCTAATCCTTACCAGCAAGCGGGAAAAGCTTCAGGAGGAGAAGGACTCGATCCTCACGTTTATCGATGAGATTGAGCAGAAGAAAAAATCAATCTTCATGCAGGCGTTTGATATCGTCAAGGAGAACTTCACCGAGGTGTTTGCACAGCTTTCGCCAGAGGGGGAGGGAAATCTTGTCCTTGAGGACGGCGACGACCCCTTCTGCGGGGGCCTCTTTATCGAGGCGCGCCCCGCCGGAAAGGAGCTTAACAGGACCGAAAGCATGTCTGGCGGCGAAAAGGCGCTCACTGCGCTTGCGTTCGTCTTTGCCATACAGCTCTACAAGCCAGCGCCCTTCTATATCCTTGATGAGATAGACGCGCATCTCGACGATGACAATGTCAAGCGGATATCTGAGCTTATCAAAAACTCGTCTCATGCCTCCCAGTTTATCGTTATTACGCACCGTGACGTCATGATGACGACCGCAGACAGGCTGTTTGGGACCTCCCTCGGCAAGGATAAGATATCAAAGGTCGTTTCGGTGGAGCTTGAGAAAGTACAGGACCTCGAAGGCACCGACCGATACGGGGTGGTCGAGAGCCAGGCATAGCGCGGGACCGATTTGCTATGCTTCATATGTTTCTTTTACTTTTTCTTCCACAACATTTTAATATCAATCTTCCAAGGTATCTACCTAGGTGAAGCAAAGAATGATTGCGGTTTCTGTATCCGATTCCCGTGTATTGAAATACATACTCGAATCAATATCAGAGATAGTCGATGAGGCTGCCTTTATATTCGATGAGGGTGGATTTCGTATCGAAGGGGCCGATCCCTCCATTATCTCAAAGGTAGAAGTGTCGCTTTCAGAATCATTCTTTTCCACGTATGATGTCGACAATGCCGTCGAGTTCGGCGTCGACATGACATCCCTTGACAAGATTGCCAAGCGGATTCTTCCCCAGGATGTTGTGACGCTTATCTCCCGCGACCGGGAAAACATGCTTGAAGTCGTCCTCAACGGGGGATTTGAGCGCAAGTTTGACGCACCCCTCATAGAGCTTAACAACAATCTTCCCAAGATATCCCTTGATTTTCCCGTATCCCTTGTTTTTGAGACAGAAGCCTTCCGGAACTGTGTTCGCGACCTTGCCGTCGTGGGCGGGTCTGTGGTATTTGATGTCACACCCGAAAAGGTGGTCATGTCATCTGCAGGTGAGCTCGGTACGGCGACTGTTACCATACAGAAGGACAATCCCTCCGTGCTGGACATGGGGGTAACACAAAGCTGCAGTGCAAAATACAACCTGTCGTACCTCATATCATTTCTCAAGGCGGGCCAGATAACCGACTGTATAACAATTAGCCTCGGGAACAGGGACTATCCGCTCAAGCTGGAATTTTCCATGGCACAGGGGAATCTCGTCTTTTTCCTGGCTCCCATGGAGTACTAAAACACGCTGTTTTCGCCACCGAGCTTTCCCAGAAAAAGCCTTGTCACCAATCCCTTGCTCGTCTGTTTCATGATTCCGTGGTAGAGATTCTGCGTCTCCCGCTCACCAAGCCGTTTGTGGCCCTCGATGAATCCCTCCACGAGCGCAATGGGTTCCCTACGGTCTGTCGGAAACGTAATGGTATAGGCCGGTTTCCCCAATGATGCCCCGAAGTCCATATCGTTCCATACGATAAATGGGTACGATTCGTAGACGGACATGCCCACGACACAGTCTGATGACGCGAGCCTTTCTGAAAGTTCCCGTTTACGCTTGCCGTGAAAGTCGAACGGATTGATTATTGATGATGCGCCGAGCCCTTTTTTTATCAGCCTGATGCAATAGTCTTCCGTCTTGGTATGGTACGCAAGCGACGGGTGTGAAAAATAAGCGATGTCCATCTTGCTACCTTATCCGTAAATTGTTACGTCTACGATATCCCCTTCCTGTATCTGCAGGTCCTTCCTGAGGAATACTGGGGCGATTATCTCGATGATGTTGCTCTGGTGGTGTGTCCGGTAGGGGATGATAATAGCGCCCTCAATCCTGTTTCCAACGGTTACCTTAAATGCCTTGACGGCCCCAAACGAGCGGTGCTCAGTGGTAAAGCTCTCAATCTTGATAAACATGAGCTTTTGCAGCGCAGTCTGGAATCGGGCCAGATTCTCCTCGTCAAGCTTTATGTTGAGCGTCCCAGGATAGGGTGAAAACCCCATCTTGTTGACGAACTGATTGCGGTACCCCGAATGTGATATGTAATATTTGCCTTCGCCCATGCCCGAGATGAGCTTGCCCCTGATGGTGACTTCCTTCTGCTCATCGCTAAAGAGCATGTACAGCGAATGGAACAGTTCCTTAAGGACCGTGGTGCCGTCCGGCGTGATGCGGACAAGCTGCCTGCGCGAGCTTCCCCCCCGGGTGATGTATCCCTTGGACTCAAGCTTCTGGAGCCTCCTGTTTGCGGTTTGCTGGGACGTTCCGAGATCCTCCGCCAAATCATTTGATGTCAGGTATATGTCCTCTTCCAACGCACCACGCTGCGCAAGTGGTATGAGGCTTGCAAGTATATCCATATCCATAGGATGCCCCCGTATATATGGTTCGTATACGGCGCTATATATGTTTTTGGGGATTTTCGTTTTCCTGGTGGCTATTCGGGATGGCAAACCCTTTATTAGCAAAGATTTATAAGTCTGTTAACGCGTTTTCCTACGAGGATGAGCATCATGAGTGAAAAACCATTTGATTTGATTCATAATAGCCTTGACAGGGAAGTCAAGGTGTTCTTGCGGGACGGGAGGCTGTTTGTCGGCATCATGAGGGGTTATGACAAGGACCTCAATCTTGCGCTTGACGATGCGGCAACGACCGAAGGCGATTCCACAAAGGAGTACGGCAGGATTGTTATCCGCCGGAACAACATTCTGAGCATAGGGACAGAAGAAGGCCTCATCTGGGAGGATTAGCATGCGTGCGCTCGTGTTGGGGGATGAGGAGCTACGCCCCTCAAAGCTGGTGTGCCTTATCATCAACTACCATGCCCACAGTGAGGAGCTCAAGCATGCGCTTACCGATATGCCGCTCTGGTTTCTCAAGCCACCCCAGTCCATCATAGGCGAAGGCGAACAGGTAGTGCTGCCTGAAATGTCGCGCAACGTGCATCACGAGGTGGAGCTTGCGGCCATCATCGGCAAGACTTGCAAGGACATACCGGTGGACCAGGCGCTTGACTATGTACTGGGGTACACTATTTTGCTTGATATCACAGCAAGGGACCTCCAGGACAAGTATATTGCCGAGGGACGGCCGTGGTCGATTGCAAAGGGATTTGATACCTTTGCCCCCATGAAGCTTGATATTGTCCCACGGGAACAAATCCATGATCCCGATAATCTTGAGATATCCCTTAGGATAAACGGTGAAGTCAGGCAGGCATCTTCAACAAAGAACATGATATTTTCCGTTGCTGAGCAGATATCAGCCATATCAAAGATAACAACCCTTGAGCGAGGGGATGTCATTGCGACAGGCACCCCCGAAGGCGTCGGGCCCATCAGGGATGGGGACGAGCTTGTCGCCACCATCGAATCGATAGGGACGCTTCGCGTGACTGTTGTCCGCGCAGGCTCTGGCAATCCTTCTATTCTTCAATAAGTGGATTGGCAAAGGATGAGTTGCAGTACTGGACCCCCTTTGTCAAGTTTATTTTTCTGTACGTGTCCTTGATGTCGAACCAGTCCCCCGCGCATGTTGTCACCCCGAGCATCCGATTATTTTGTGTAGCTACCGTCGTATTGCTTATGATGTCTGCATTGGACCCTTGCAGCGTTTCCTGGAGTTTTGCGTATACCGACCGCACGGCCGGGTCGTAGAGGTACGTTATCGTGCCGATAAGGTAATGTGAACCCTTAAAGAACTCTGTTTCACTCACCTTTCCCCTGATGAGCTCCGCAATGGCCTTGGAACGATTTTTATACCGCTCCCGCTCAATTATCTCATCAAACTGCGTAATGAGCTTGGTAGGTATTGATACTCCAAATCGTGTCACTCTTTGCATAAGTGTAAAACTATAGCGATATTTAAAGTGTTTGCGCATCAGCAGACGTCTGGCAGCCCACACACCTTGATGGATCCGAGCTCTGTCGACGCGGATATAGATATGCCCGTTGGGCTGCGTGCCTGAGAATAGAGTATGGTATGGCCCTCATCCGACCTCTCGTTGAGGGACGTTGTGTTCTTTATCGTGCCCCGCTCGACAAATGCCCTGATGCTCCAGGGGTCGTTCTCATCGGGAACGATTATTTTTATGGAACCGAGTTCCGACTGCAATGAGCACTTCTGATTGTCGTGCGCCAGCGGTTTGAACTTGATTGACCCGAGCTCAGTCTCAAGGTTAGTTGTTTCATAGGAGATGTATGCGGTGACATTACCTTTCTCCGTCTTGGCATCGAGGGTTTTTCCAAGGGCATCGACTATTTTTATGTTGCCGTTTTCCGTTTCAATCTCACATTCGCCGATATCTGTTCGCTCCACTGTAATCGACCCCGTCTCGGCGCTTAATTTGGCCGATTTTCCCGTACAGTCCCTCATCTCGATGTTGCCGTTTTCCGTTTCAATCTCGCTGGTGTCAAACGCAACATGCTTAACAACGATATTTCCCTGCTCCGAGGCTAGGTCGTATCTGGTGGGCATAGACTGCGGCACTACGATGGCGATGTCAACCGTGGATGACGGCGGTCCGCTCGGCGCTATCTTTAACACACGGACATTGTCGTGCATGTACGTGGATGAAGCCACTTCGACACGGCCAAGCTTTTTTGTCGCCTGTTCCATGCCCATAATGCCTTTAACCGATTTTACAGCTGTGAACGTAACATCATTTCCCGAAGAGGGGGATACGGTAATTTTTCCTTTCTCCACTTTGCACTTTACCATAAGGGGATTGTACGGGTCTTCAAGAGGGAATCGGAGTACCTCTTCCTTGGTTATTTTATTCTTGGAATTATCTATGCCGGCAGTCTCGAGCTGCTCCTTGAGAAGTTTCATGGTGCTTTTGAGCAGGTCGTTGACATTTTCCGTCATCTGGGCTGCAACATCCTCCGCCGCTTTCTTAATCTCTTCAACGCTTTCATTGATGGCGCGGGGTGGATGGCCCATGTCCATGATCTTGTTTTGGAGCGACGTAATCCTGGATTTATAGTTATTTTTCATTTCCCGGTACGTCTCTTCACGTATCTCCCCCTGTAGATACATCTGTTCTATGTCCTCGAGGATGGAGAGAAGACGTTCGAGTTCCAGCTTATCTTTTACCGCCACTCCAATCACCGTTTGCTTTTTTACACTTTAATTACTGACATATTAATCTTTCCTTACTGTATTTTGGCCGCATTACATGAGGATGTTGAATGTATTCCTGTTGCAGCAGGAATGTTCCATTCTCGCTTCCACATTTTTTTCCTGGACCATGGGGGGCATGATATCCTGGGTTGTTTTCGTTCTCTTATACGCGAACACACTGTAGAGCGTTTTGTGCATTGATG
>CAYSZY010000045.1:0-12416 GCA_964435645.1 uncultured Thermococci archaeon
TTACGCCTCGTTTCCCAGAAAGCCCACGGTCTTCAGCCATGGGGTGAATTGATTCTGCTTACTTTATTACAGATACCCAATCTCGCATTATTTATTATTCTTGCCACAAATCTATTGTTCCTTCCCAACGATGGAAACGAAAGTCAACTGTTGTCTTCAACATTGGGTACCATCTCATATGGTGCCCTAAGTACCGTAGAAAGGTACTTGACAAGGATGTCGAGACACGCCTAAAAGACTTGCTCTACCAAAAGGCAGAGCAAATCAATGTTGAGATCGAAAAGATGGAAGTGATGCCCGATCATGCTCATCTGTTTGTGAAGGCAGAGCCGGCCGCCCCACTGGATTGTCGCACAGATGAAAGGATACACATCAAGAATCCTTCGTGACGAGTTTTCCCATCTCACTTCAAAGCTTCCTTCGTTTTGGACACGAAGCTACTACTGCGAAACGGTAGGACACATTTCCGAGCATGCCATGAAGAAGTATATCGAAGAGCAGAAAGGCAAGTAACATGATACTCACCTACAAACTGAAAACACGACAGGGACTTCTCATCAGAGTTGGAACAGGCAAGGAAAGTAGCCCAGCATCCCGTAATAAAATTGGAGAACCTATCCGGAATCAGAAACAGCAAAAAGCACGCTTCTTCGTTCAACTACTCCCCAACCAGCTGGTCATTCTATCAGCTGCAGCAGTTTATAGAATACAAGGCCAGGCTGCAGGGAGTATCAGTCGCCTATGCCGGTCCCGCCTATACCAGCCAACGGTGCAGCAGGTGCGGGACTCTGGGCAACAGGAACGGGAAGGAGTTTTCGTGTCCTACGTGTGGACACGCCGGCCACACGGATGCCAACGCCGCTTTCAACATTGCGTTGGCACAGGACGTGACTCAATCTGCCGTAGAAAGGGATATGGCAAAGGGGAGCACTGATGCCCCCCACATGGCAATGGCATAGGAAGCATGCCAACCATAAAACCCCACTACTTTAGTGGTGGGAGTACGTCAGTAGAACCCCAACAGCCCAGCCATGGATACGGGGGCTGCTGCTGATAAATAAATGCAGCGACACACGGGGGATGGCATTCACCCGTGCGCGTATGGGAAAAGATGCGTGCGGAAGGCGGGTCAGAGCGCGGTGCCCAGCACGTCCACGACCTGGTCGATATGCCCGGTGCCGACGATAAGCGGAGGGGCTAGCCGGATAACGGATGTTCCGATACTGCCGACTATCACTCCGGCCTCTGCACAAGCCGCCTTTACGCCCACTGCATTTTCACCAGATAGAACGACACCGATAAGGAGGCCGGCTCCCCGCACGAGCTTAATTGCAGGCGTCTCTGCCGAAAGCGCCTCGAGCTTGCCCATGAGGTATGCCCCCATATTCGCACTGTTGTCGACAAGCTTCTCGCCCTCTATGACATCAAGCGTCGCCAGTGCGGCGGTGCACGCCAGGGGGTTTCCGCCGAAGGTGCTTCCGTGGTCTCCGGGGGCCATGGCCGAAGCGACATGGTCTGCGGAAAGCGTCGCGCCGACGGGGAATCCGCTGCCCAGTGCCTTTGCGAGTGTAAGTATGTCGGGCGTTACGCCGTAATGCTCAAATGCAAAGAGCTTGCCTGTACGGCCCATGCCGGTCTGTACCTCGTCGAATATGAGTGCTGTGCCCGTGTCGTCACAGACGTCCCGGGCGGTGCGCAGGTAGTCCTTGGTGGCGGGAATGACGCCGCTTTCGCCCTGGATGGGTTCGAGCATAAGCGCCGCCGTGCCACGTGCCACGGCCGTTTTGAGCGCCTCGGGGTCGTTGAACTCGGTATAGGAGAATCCTATGGGGAGTGGTTCGAATCCCTTATGGTACTTGGGTTGCCCTGTTGCGGTTACCGTTACGAGCGTCCTCCCGTGGAAGCTGTTGTGGGCCGTTACTATCTCCCCGCCCCCGCCGTGTGAATGGGACCACTTTCGCGCTATCTTTACCGCTGCCTCGTTCGCCTCGGCGCCGCTGTTTGAAAAGAACACCTTTCCGAGCCCCGATGTGCGGCAGAGCCGTGACGCAAGCTGCATCTCGGCAGGTATTCCGTAAAGATTTGAGCAATGCATAAGCGTTGCGGCCTGATCCTGGATGGCCTTGACCACCACGGGATGGCAGTGGCCGGTGCCGCAGACGGCAATGCCTGCGAGAAAGTCGAGGTACTCCTTGCCGTTGATGTCCCACACCTTCATGCCGCTTCCCTTCACAAGCCATTGCTGCGGCGTGCCGAAGACTGGGAGCATGTATGACGACAGCATGCCCTCAAGCTTGCTAGCATTCATGCTTTCGCCCCCCCTTTATCATGGTCCCAATGCCCTCGTCTGTAAGCATCTCGATAAGAATCGCATGCGGTATGCGCCCGTCGATGATATGTGCGCGGTGCACGCCGCCCTCGATTGCGGTGATGCATGACTCAAGCTTGGGGATCATGCCCCCTGAGATGAAGTCCTTGCCGAGCAGCTCGTGCGCCTCGGTGAGCGTCACCTCGGAGACAAGGGACGACTCGTCCCCCTCATGCTCCAGGATGCCGATGACATCGGTGAGGCAGATGTACTTTTCAGCCTTGAGCGCCGCCGCGATGGTTCCCGCGACGATGTCTGCGTTGATGTTGTACCCGAATCCGTCAAGGCCGAGGCCTATGGGTGATATAACCGGTATGTACCCCTCACGCACCATGATTTGGATGATGTGGGGGTCGATGGACTCCACCTCGCCGACGTATCCGAGGTCGGCGCCGTTGGCGTCGCACCCCGCGTCCTGGTGCTTTTTAGCCCTGATGCTGTGGGCGTCCTTTCCGGACAGGCCGATGGCCTTTCCGCCGAGATGGCTTATGCCCGCCACGATCTCCTTGTTAATTTTTCCTGAAAGCACCATTTCAACAAGCTCGATGGACTCGGCATCGGTGACGCGGAGCCCCGAGAGGAACGTGGGGACCTTCCCCACCTTCTGCATCAGCTTGTTTATCTCCGGCCCGCCGCCGTGGACGATTACAGGGTTAATTCCCGCTTGCCGGAGGAAGAGGATGTCCTTTGCAAACGCCTCCTTAAGCGCGTCGTCAACCATGGCGTGGCCGCCGTACTTGATGACGACGACCTTGTTATAGTATTTCATGAGATAGGGTATGGCCTCGATAAGTACCTCGGCCCGCTGTTGCACATCTTTCATTCGTATCAGGTCCTGTAATGCGCATTGATGGTTACGTATTCGTTAGTAAGGTCGCAGCCCCATGCCTTTGCAACGGTGTCACCGCACTTTAAATCGATGACAAATATGAGCTCGTCGCCCTCCATGATGGCCTTTGCGCCCTCTTCCGCATAATCTGTAGGGGTCCCGTCCTCGAAGAGCACGAGGCATGAGCCACCGGAGCATATCCTGAGCTGGGACGCCTCGATATCGATATCGGCGCCGGAGTAGCCGGCGGCGCACATGATGCGGCCCCAGTTGGGGTCTCTCCCGTGCACGGCGGACTTTACCAGGCTTGATGCCACGACCGCCTTGCCCACCTTGCGCGCGTCGGCAAGCGTCGGCGCGTTTACCACCTGCACCTCAAACATCTTTGTGGCCCCCTCGCCGTCCCCTACAATCATCTTGGCAAGCTCCTCGCAGACCATCGAGAGCCCCTGGCAGAAGTCGTCGTACTCGGCGGTTCCCATGCGTAGCGGTTCAGTCCCCGAAAGCCCGTTTGCAAGGACGGTTACCATGTCGTTGGTGCTGGTGTCTCCGTCGACGCTTATCATGTTGAAGGTGCGGTCCACGGACTCCCTGAGCGCCTCGTCGAGCACATCAGGCGAGGTCAGGACGTCTGTGGCGATAAAGCAGAGCATGGTCGCCATGTTGGGGTGTATCATGCCAGAGCCCTTCGCCATGCCGGCGATGCTGACTGCCCGGCCGCCGACGGTGGTCCTGACAAGGACCTCCTTGGGGTGCGTGTCGGTGGTGAGGATCCCTTCTGCAGCCTCCGAGCCCGTTTCCGTTCCCAAAAGCTCAGAAACCTGCTCGATTGCCTTGGTAATCTGTTCCATGGGAAGCTGCTCCCCGATTACCCCCGTGGATGCGACGATGACATCCTCGGGCATGATGCAGAGGTGCTCCGCGGCGACCTGGGACATTATGTTGGCGTTGAGCACGCCCTGGGTGCCGGTGCACGCGTTTGCCACGCCGCTGTTGCAGATGACCGCCTGCGCATACCCGTCTGCCAGGTGCGCGCGGGTAACGGTGAGCGGTGCGGCAATCATCTTGTTGGTGGTATAGACGGCCGCGGCGGACGCGAGCACGTCGCTCTTGATTATCGTGAAGTCCTTGCGTTTGCGCTTAAGGCCGCAGTGGGCCCCCATGGCGGAAAATCCCGGCACCTGCCATATGTGGCCGTTAGAAAGCTCGGCCCGGCTCAAATATACACCCCTGTTGCCATAAGCCCGGCCCCCTGGGGAAGGCCGAAGAGTATGTTGCAGTTCTGGATGGCCTGGCCTGCGCCGCCCTTGACCATGTTGTCGATGGCGGACAGGGCCACAACGCGGCCCGTACGCTCGTCGTATATGGCCTGCACATCACAGAAGTTGGTGCCACGCACCGCACGGGTCTCGGGAAGCGTTCCGGGCTCAAGCACGCGTACAAAGGGCGAATGCTCGTAGTACGACTCGTACATCGTATGGACAGCATCGGGGTCGGCGCCCGCGGCAAGCGTGCAGTATGCCGTTGTGAGTATGCCGCGATTCATGGGGGCGAGGTGCGGCGTGAAGGAGAGCACGACGCTTGTCCCGCATAGCTTTGAGCATTCCTGCTCTATTTCCGGTGTATGGCGGTGCGTCCCCACGGCGTAGGCCTTGATGCTTTCGTTGCATTCGGGGTAGTGGGTTATCTGTGACAGGCCGCGCCCCGCGCCAGAGGCGCCGGACGTGGAGTCGAGTATTATCGAGTGGGGGTCTATGCTTCCGCTTGAGAGCAGAGGGGCGATGCCCAGGATGGCGCCCGTCGGGTAGCACCCCGGATTCGCCACGATACGGGCAGCGGCAATTTTCTCCCCGTACAGCTCCGGAAGGCCGTAGACGGCCTCCTTGAGCAGTGCTGGCGCGGAGTGTGAAACGTTGTACCACGCCTCGTAGGTGTTCACGTCGCTGATACGGTAGTCCGCGCTGAGGTCGATTACCTTGATTGTGTCATTAAGCTCCAGAAGCTCTGATACGACGCCCATGGCGGCACCGTGCGGCACGGCACAAAAGACCACGTCCGAATCCCGTGCCACCGCCTCGGCGTCGTACGCCACAAACGCCTTGTCGGTAACGCCGCGAAGGGACGGGTGGTACGCATGGATGGGCATGCCTGCGCTGGAGTTTGAGGTAAGATGGGAAATTGACAGGGACGGGTGATTAAGGATAAGGCGTATCACTTCTCCGCCCAGGTATCCCGTTGCCCCAACAACGGATGCCTTCAGGGGTGTTGAAATATCATAAGTCATGTTGGTCACGTCGTGGTTCCTTTAAAATAATTAATGATGTATCCATATCAAATTTTTGGCATTAATGTCATATTTCAAATAATATGTCAAAAAAGTGCCCGTCACGTAGCTGTTGCAACGGGTGCGTACAGAGATGAAATTCCTCAAAGGGCAGTACAGGCGGATTTTTTCCCGCAACAGGCATCGGGGGGCCAGGCGAGCAAAAACGCTTTTATTGATTGTCGCCTTATGGTACGGCATGTACGGCGAGGAGGAGTACGCATATGTCAGGGAATGCTTTTCCGCATTGGAGGGGCACATCAAGGAGATACGCTGCAACATCCCGTTGGCACAGTATGCGATAACATCCGCCGCACGGGAGGAGGGCATCGGCCTGACCATGGGGTACGGGACAAGCGGCCTCGAGACCCCGGTGCTTGCCAAGTGCATCTCGACGCCCCCGACACCGGCTTTTTTTTCCTGCCCCGTTCCGCAGTCCGCTATCTCGCGCTGCCTGGAAAATGCGGACTATTATATCGACTCTAGTGGGGACGACCCCTTTTTCTTTATCTCAGACTATCCCCGTGAGTACCGCACAATCTACGAGTGCCATTCGATGCTCCTTGACGGGATTGCCACATACAGTATCCTGTGCCATAAATCAGGGTATGACCCCGACGCCCGCCCCTTGGAATCCCTTCTGATATCATATTCACAGGCGCTTTCGCACCTGCCGGATGCCGCACGCGGCGTTGTACAGGCATTCCTTGACACGGTGGACAATATCGTGCTCAAGGAGATCATCCTATGCGAGAATTGCCCGTCGTGCCGCCACCAGCTCTGGGAGGCGGTGCACTACTTGTACGACAGCCCCCACTGCGGGGAGACCATATGGGAGCTTGCGGCACCGTATATCCCATCCCTGCGGGGGCCCAGCTCCGATTACGAGCGCATCAGGTCCCAGGAGATCTACGACGTGGTCACCGGGCGCGTAGGGGAGCGCGCTTGCTCCCTTGAGCTTATGGCGCGGCGCATGGGCATCTATCCGGAGCTTGACGAGCTGCGCCAGGAATTGTGCAACTCATGCAAAACGGTAAGCGACAGGGACATATCGCTTATCCGCAAAGCAACGGAGGACCTTGATTGAGCAGGATTTTCCTCGATACAGGCCCGCTTAGGGGCCTGGTATGGGCGCATGACAGGTACCACCCGCAATGCGAGCGCTTCTTTTCCGGCCACCCAATTAAATCCCACCGCTTCTATTACTGCGACACGGTCAAAAGTGAGCTCATGGGTTTTGTCAGGCGGCTCGAGGCGCTCCCCTTGGACCGCCCCGGCGTCAGGCAGGTCAAGAACATGCGCAAGACCATCGCTGCATTCCTCAGTGAGATGGAGCGGGTGGAATATTCCCATGAACCGGCCTATGCGGGCCTTGTGGAGTCCATACACTCCCTGCTGAGGCAGAATAACAGGGGCGGAAAAGAGCCTAATCAGTCCAACGACGCGAAAATTGTCGCCCATGCGCTCCTGTGTGCCGACAAGGGCGGCCAAATCCTGCTCACCACGATTGACGGCAGGGATATCGGCGACAATGAGCGGCCGTTTAACAGGGTGTTTGCGGAGACGCTGGGCGAGCGAGACACCCGCCCGCTGCGTGTGCTCTGCCTCGACTAGCCACGTGTCGGATTGTCGTTTGCGCCGTGGGGCGCAGACTCGGGCTCCTGCAGCCCGAGTGCCTCCCTGACGGAAAGCGCGGTCTTTTTTCCCAGGATTCGCCCGAGTCGCTCAAGGGGCACGGCGCGCAGGTCCTTTTCCGTCCGGATGCCCAGCGCAAAAAGCTTGCGTGCGCGCACGCGCCCGATGCCACGTATCCGCGTCAGGTCGATAAGCTCCTGTCCGACGCCGTGCTGCAATCGGAACGAGAGGTCGTCAAGGGGCTCCCACGCCTGGCCCTGCACACGCGCTATTTCCTTAAACGCGAATGCCAGCCATTGCGCCTGCTCCCGAAGCCTGTTGACATCGCCGGGACCGATATCGTAGAAGTCGCATATCTCGCGCTCGGTGCGCTCCGAAATCCAGTCCTGGAGGATGGAGGCGGTCTTGACCTCGGCAAGGAAAAACTCGTACAGGTCGGGTTCGTACCATGAGTCGGGCACCTCGGTAAGGAAATCGCCATGGCGCTCGACAGCCACCACGTCATACGTTTCACGCTCACCCTTCCGAAGGTAGAGCGTCGGCATGTCGGGCGTATGGCACAGGGCGCACAGCATGCCGAAGACGGTCATATCCCCCTTGAGTGCGGCTGTAAGCTCGATACCGGAAAGCGGGTCGATATACAGCTCGCTGACGCGCTTCCCAAGCACTGTCGCGGCGAGCAGCTCATCGCCTGCCACAAGGCCTGCATCCTGGAGGAAGTCGATGGTGCATGCAACCTTTTCCAGCACGGCGCCGGAGCCGAACTGGTGTGCATAAAACGTCTTTTCGAAAAACGAGGATATCTCCTCGACGGTGGCCCCGGGTACGCAGAGCGCGAGCACGTGGCTACGAAGGGCGTCTTCGGAGGCAAGCTTTGAAGTAATCGGTTCGGTATCCGCATGGATGTACGCGTCCATGAGGCGCAGCGCCTGTGCCTCGGCCTTCGCGACTATGACCGCCTCGCCTACCGGGTCGTACCGGGGGCGCCCTGCGCGGCCCATCATCTGCTGGACCTCAAGCGCGGAGAGTGGCACGTTCCCGAAGTTCGCGTCATACCGCCGCCAGTCGCGGACCACCACGCGGCGCGCAGGGAGATTGACACCCGCGGCAAGGGTAGGGGTCGCAACGATGACCTTGACGGCCCCTTCACGAAACTGCGTCTCCACAAGCGTGCGGTCAGCACGTGAGAGGCCCGCATGATGGAACGCCGCGCCGTGGATGAGGCACTCGGCAAGCGTCTCCCCCAGCGCCGTGTCCGAAACAGGTGGCGTCAACTGGCCGATGCCCAGCCGTTTCAGGGAGGGGGCAAGCCGCTTTGCGACAGCCTGGGTGGATCGCCGGGAGTTCACGAAGACAAGGACCTGCCCCCCGTCGCGAAGGCCGTCGAGCACCAGGGACTCCACAAGGTCCCTGCCAGGTTCCACCGGGTGAGTGGAGCAGTCGTCATAATAGATGCCCTCGCCCCAGTATATGCCTTGGAGTAGCTTGACCGGGCGCCACGTGGAAAGCACGAGCTGTGCACCAAGCCATTCTGCAAGCTCCTGCGCGTTTGATATCGTTGCGGAAAGCGCGACAATCTGCGTATGTGACAGTTTGGCCATCACCACCTCGAGCGTCGGCCCCCTGTTGACGGAATCAAGAAGATGCACCTCATCGACAACAAGCAGGGAGACATCGTCAAAGAAATGCTGCTCGTGGCGCAGCAGGGAGTCACATTTTTCTGACGTGGTGACAATGACATCGAACTTTGACAGCCACTGCTCCGGCGCGTCATAGTCGCCGATGGAGAGCGCAACGTTCATGCCGAGGCCCGCCATATCACGGTATTTTTCCTCTGCAAGCGCCTTGAGGGGCACGACATAGACGGCGCGCTGGCCTCGCTGGAGCGCCCTGGCGATGGCAAGGTAGGCGATAAGCGACTTACCCGATGCAGTGGGTATGGCGGCAACAAGATTGCCCCCCTCAAGGTAGCCCGTAAGGACGGCTGACTCCTGGGTGGGATAGAATGTAGTGTACCCCATTTCCCTAAAAGCGTGAAGATATTTCTCCGAAAGGCCGCATTCACCGATGTCCATACATACATTTAAAAATAGCCTATTAAAAAGATTTCCAGAGGGAGTTGTATGTTGCAATACGAATATGAGGATAACGAAATTCAGGAGGTCGTGGCGAGGGAAGTCATCGATTCCCGGGGCAATCCCACCGTCGAGGTCGAGGTCGCCACGGAGGGCGGCTACGGCAGGGCAATCGTCCCGTCAGGTGCCTCTACCGGGTCGTACGAGGCTCTTGAGCTGCGCGATGCGGGCAACAGGTTTGGGGGCAAAGGCGTAATCGAGGCCGTCGACAACGTCAACGAGATCCTTGCCGAGCTCGTCATCGGGACCGATGTGGCGGCACAGCGGGAGATAGACCGGCTCATGATAGAGAAGGACAGCACCAAGGACAAGTCGAACCTGGGCGCAAACGCCATTCTCGGCGTCTCCATGGCTAGCGCCGCCTGCGCCGCCGACACGCTGCACCTGCCGCTGTACCGATACCTCGGAGGGCCCCAGGCACATGTGCTTCCCGTACCTATGTCAAACGTGCTCAACGCGGGGTGCCACGGGGCGGCCAGCCTCGAGATCCAGGAGTTCATGGTCATGCCGGTGGGCGTCAAGACGTTCTCGACGGCCGTTCGGGCCGTGTGCGAGACGTACCACGAGCTCAGGAAGATAGTCGCCAAGCGATATGGCGAGACCAGCACCGGCGTGGGCGACGAGGGAGGGTACTCCCCGCCCATGACGACGGTGGCAGAACCCCTTGACATGCTCGTGGACGCCATCAGCGTGGCAGGGTACAAGAACACCATGAAGATTGCGCTCGACGCGGCGGCAAGCGAGTTTTACAGTGCCAAGGCAGGCACCTACACGCTTGAGGGAAAAGAGCTTTCAGGCGGCGAGCTTGTGGACAAGTACGTCGAGATGACCGCTTCGTACCCTATCGTGTCGCTGGAGGACCCCTTTGCCGAGGACGACTTCGAAAGCTTTTCCGAGCTTAACGCCAAGATTGGAAAAAAGGTCCAGATTGTCGGGGATGACCTCTTTGTCACCAACAAGGAGCGTCTGTCCAGGGGCATCAGGGAGTCTGCGGCAAACGCACTGCTCCTCAAGGTCAATCAGGTCGGCACCGTTTCGGAGGCAATGGACGCCGCCGACATGGCTATGCGCCAGGGGTGGGGCGTTGTGGTGTCTCACCGCTCCGGCGAGACGGAGGACACGTTTATAGCTGACCTTTCAGTGGCGCTCAACTGCGGCCAGATAAAGACCGGGGCGCCGTGCAGGTCCGAGCGGACGGCCAAGTACAACAGGCTGCTGCGCATAGAGGAGGACCTCGAAGACCGGGCTGTCTATGCAGGCAAGTCGTTTAGGAATCCGTTTAAGGCGTAGAAGATGCCATAGGCATCTTCTATTCTTTATTATTCTGCCGCCCTGCGGCATTGCCCCATGGGAAAGTATCACGATTACCGTTTCTGTAAAATTCCGAAGGCATTTTTTGATGAAATTCGTGCACCTGTGCCGTGCTATCTTTGCATCGTGGCGCAATAGCGAGATGAAGGGCTGGATGATAAATCCTATCAGAAGGACGCCTATTATGCGCTCTTTTTTCCAGCAGCGCACGGGCTTCACTTTAATCTCGTTCTTAACAGAGCGGAATAGCTTCTCTGTGGGGTCCTTATTGCGGTAGAGGACAAGCGCTTCTGCAGCTGTTACATCCGCGTTTGTTTTCAGGACAAAAAATCCCTCCTTTACTGTTGTGCAGCACTTCAGGGCGTATCGCTACTCCTTTCGCCTTTTGTACGTGGAATCCGGGCTCTACGTCGCCTAAGGATACTCGTCAAAGTCTGAAAAGGACGCATACAGGAAGGCCATGTACATGGCAGAAGGGCTCGGCATCGCCATTGTGTCAATCCGCCTGGACAAGTACTACAGCACGCAAAAGACGCTGGAAGCGCTTGGCGAGGCTACGCCCTACGTGCTTCCCACGTGCGGACAGGCGCGCTTTTGCAGCGTGTGGAGCAGGATCTACAATCGGATGCTTTCAGGCCCGTACGAATATTTAAACGAGTACTACAAGCGGAATCTGTGCGAGACGATCTACGCGTCGGACAAGGGGCGATTCGGGCGGGCAATCCGCCAATGGCGGGAGGGCCGCCAGGAAATAGCGATGGTGGGCATCGCCATCCTACACAATATGTTCACGACAAGGGTGCGCGTTATTTTTGCCCCAACAACAGTAAATTGAAAAATTATATATATGGCATTATGGATATAGCATTTAATAATAATTATTCAGGTGTACCTATGAAACGACGTCTTTTCATATCGATGATGCTTGCGGCATCACTTTTTGCGGTGCTTCCCGCGACCGTCTCGGCGGACCAGTACGTGTCGCCGGGTGACGACATCCAGGCCGTGGTGGACTTCGCCGCCGCCAACGGCGGGACCGTCCACTTCGCTGCCGGGACGTATTACGTAAATATTGTTATCGACACGCCTTCCCAATCGTTTACCCTCCGTGGATCGGGAGAGGGCGTTACCTTCCTTGACGGCGGCGGAACTGGCACGGTCATCAGCATCAGCGAGACCAGCGACCGTGTCGTTATCATCGAGGGATTCACCATCCAGAATGGGCATGCTCTGATGGGGGGGCCCATATATGCCAACGGCGGGGGCATGTTCAACTGCGGTGCCAACCCCGTGGTGCGTAACTGCTCCTTTGTATCGAATCACGCCGATAATCATGGCGGCGGGATGTTCAACGGCAACGGCAGTCAGCCTCATGTGGAAAACTGCTCGTTTATCGATAACACTGCTGGCATTAATCTCTGGTATGGAGACTGGAGCGATTACAACAACTGGCATTGGAGCGATAGTGGCCATGGCGCGGGGATGGCGAACAACGGGATGAGCGCGCCTACTGTCATCAGCTGCCTCTTTTCCGGAAACAACGCATCCTACAGCGGCGGCGGCATGAAAAACGGGGGATTCTCCCCGGGGGAGATATTGGAGCTTGATTCTCAGGGGGCAGAAGGGTCACCTATAGGCGTTTGCGGCGAAACAGAATCCTCGAATGTATGTGAAAAAATGACTCTTGCGGGCGAGCCCCTTGACGGAGACGTTCTGGCAGTGCCCACAATCATCAACTGCACGTTTGTAGGCAATACCGCAGGATGGAGCGGCGGCGGCATGACAAACGCCGAGTACTCCATGCCCAATATCCAA
>CAYSZY010000046.1:0-12191 GCA_964435645.1 uncultured Thermococci archaeon
TATGAATAATATAAAACAAAAATAAGAAAAATAGAATGAAAAAAAACAAATTACAGGCACTGAAGCACAGGCCTGAATTTGTAACCGTAGATTATGATGCCGCTTTCGCCATATTCGAAGAGCTTGCGGGTCACCACCTCCACCGGCATGCCGATTGAGAGGGACTCAATGTCGCAATCGGTGAGCTGAGCGGTTACTATCTCACCCTCTTCGAGCTCGACGAGCGCGGCGGCATACGGCTTGCAGAACTCGTACCCCTCGGGCGGGCTCCGTATGATAGTATAGGAAAAAATCGTCCCCGTTCCCTTGAACTGGAACACTTCCATGCCCCGCCCCCTGCATTCTGGGCAGACGCGCCTCTGCGGGTAGTGGACCTTCCCGCAGGCGGTGCATCTGGACCCAAGCAGGCGGTACCTCTTCACATTTTCCCTCCAATGCCGTGGGACGCTCATTGGCCATCCCTCCCGAGAATGGCGACAGACACGGTAGAACCGGTGCCGCCGATGTTTTGCGCCAGTCCGTTTTGTGCATCGACCACGCCTTCATTGCGTATGTTTTGCGTAAGCTCCACCAGCTGGTACACACCTGTTGCCCCAACAGGGTGCCCCCGCGCCTTGAGGCCCCCGAAGGTGCAGCACGGAAGCTTGCCGCCAATATCGATGTTCCCTTCCGCGACAAATGCGGCACCTTTTCCGCGACTGGCGAATCCGAGGTCTTCAAGCCCAAGCACCCCCATAATGGAAAATGCGTCATGCATCTCGGCGGTATCCATGTCTGCGGGCCCGAGCCCCGACTGGGCGTACGCCTCCTTGCCAGCGGCAACGGTGGCGGCCATGGTCGTGACCGTCTTGCGGTCGTGGACGCCGATGGTGTCGACCTTGACTGAGCATCCCTTTACGATGACAGGGGTGTCGGTAAACTCGCGCGCACGCTCGCGCGATGTGATGATGACAGATGCCGCACCGTCGCAGATGGGCGCACAGTCCATGAGCGTGAGGGGATCGGCGACCATTGGAGAATTGATGACGGTGTCGAGGCTAATCTCCCTTCTGAACATGGCGTTCTTGTTGTGGACCGCATGCTTGTGGGAAACGACAGGGAACGAGCAGATATCCTCCCGCTTGGCGCCGTAGTCGTGCATATACCTTCGCATGATCATGGCATTGAGGCCTACAAACGAGATGCCGTGTATGGCCTCGTACTCACGGTCTGATGCGTTGGCAAGTATTTTAGTGGCGCTGTCACCGACGACGTCGGTCATTTTCTCGACACCTGTGACACAGACCATGTCATGGAACCCGGATGCCACTGCCATGACCCCTGCCTTAAACGCGGCCCCGCCGGAGCCGCAGGCCGCCTCGACCTTGAACGCGGAAATATTTCCTAATCCCGCATAGTCGGCCACGAGAGAGCCCAGGGACTCCTGGTCGACAAAATTTCCGCTTGACATATTGCCGACGACAAGGCCGTCGACGCTGTCTACGCCCGCATCGTCTATGGCTGCACATGTTGACTGCACGGCTATGTCACGAAGGGACATGTCCCACGGTTCCCCCACAGGGGTGCAACCGATTCCGATAATCGCTACATCATTCATGATACTCACATCCTAATCTTGCCGCGGTACCGGGCATAGGTGGCATAATCGATACTCTTTCGCCTGGACACGTACGACTTCACGTTTGGTGCATTGGCGCGCGCGTCCGTGATGCGGTCTGTAACCGTAAAGGAGAACGCGTCAGACCCGGCGCCGGACCCGTATGAGACGCACAGTATGCTGGCCCCGGGTTCAGCGACATCGAGGACCGCCGCAAGCCCGAGCATGGCCGACCCGGCATAGGTATTGCCGATGTACGGTGAAATAAGCCCGGGTATGACCTTTTCCTTGTCGACGCCGAGCATCTTCGCCGCAGCCATTGGAAACTTGGTGTTCGGCTGATGGAATATTACATAGTCATAGTCATTGGGCTGCTTTCCAATCTGGTCGCACAAGGCAGTGGTGGCATTTGTGATATGGTAAAAGTAAGCTGGCATTCCGGTAAACCGCATTGCATGCTTTGGATAATGCTCATGCTGGCGCCTCCAAAAGTCGGGTGTGTCGGTGACAAACGAAAAGGAACCCTCATACAGCGCAAGGGCATCCGATGCGGGCCCGACGATAATTGCGCACCCTCCTGCGGCGGCGGTATACTCAAGCGCGTCGCCTGGTTGGCCCTGTGCGGTATCGACGCCGATTGCCATGGCGTAGTCCGCCATGCCGGAACCCACATACCCGATAGCGCCCTGGAGCGCCTCTGTTCCCGCCTTGCATGCGAACTCCCAGTCCGCCGCGTTGATGTTCGGGGTGGCCCCGATTACCTCGGCCACGATGGTGGCGGTCGGCTTGACGGCATAGGGTTTGGACTCGGTGCCCACCCATACCGTACCGAGCTGTGATGCTTCGATGCCTGACCTTGCCAGCGCGTTCTTCGCAGCCTCGCAGGCGATGGTGCAGGTATCCTCGTCGGGCCCGGGCACCGACTTTTCCTTCACTGGAACCTGATTCGGATTATTTCCCCAGACACGGGCGATATCCGAATTCTTGATGCGATACATGGGGATATAGGCCCCAAAGCCCGATACCCCTATATCTCTTATCGTCTTCATGGTGTCAACCTCACTTCTTTTTCTCGGCCCATCAAGGGCTTAAAAAAGTATCGGTATACAACGGATACTTTTTCGTTGTTTAACGTAATATACATTTATTGTAGTAACTGATATCGGTATAAAACGATTGCAATATCTGGCACAATTGCCTTGAGGCGCATCGATGCATAATTATTCGGCTATACCTCTCAAATTCTTGATAAGGGTGTCTATAGATGGAACAGTTGATAAAATCAATGGGATACGCTCGATTTCGGCAATACGTATGGCGACTTCGTCCATTTTCTCAGGACCGTTGATGACGACCACCGACGGCTTGAGTCCCTTGACCTTGATGGCCACCATTGAGGACCTGCCGCTGTCGACCTTGGTAAAGACGAGTGCCCGTTCAGTGGACCACCCGTACAACCGAAGGAATTCGTCGGCGGACATCTCAAGGATCGCCTTGATGCTGTCGATAACGGTATATCCATAGATGGGGCGGTACGCAAGGTCCTCGTTGGCAACAATCTCGCCGCCAACATAGGCGCAGAGGTCTGATATCTTGATGGGGACTGAAAACTCCCTGACATCGATGATTGCCTCAGTCGTAAGGTCTGTGGAAAACATCCGACCGAACGCGTGGATGACCTTTCCCCCGCTTCGCTCGTCCAGGTTCAACAGCC
This sequence comes from uncultured Thermococci archaeon, assembly GCA_964435645.1. Classification (GTDB taxonomy): domain Archaea; phylum Methanobacteriota_B; class Thermococci; order Methanofastidiosales; family NM3; genus JAHKLV01. The sequence goes on from CAYSZY010000046.1 coordinate 3,312, forward strand.
CTTCGACAAACTTCTTTATCGTCGTGGAACCGGGCGACTTTCGCCGCCCCCCTTCGTAATCCGAAAGTACAGACGACGATACGCCAAGGTATTTCGCCAAGTCGGTCTGGGTGATGGTGAAGATTTCCCTCCACTTCCGCATGGTTTTTCCCGGGTCGTCGGACAGGGCAATTTCCCCCGCCATGCGCTTAGCCAGCTTCTCCTTGGCTGCCGAAATCATACTTAGAACATCAGGAATTTCGTATAAATATCTTTCGGTGATTGCCAAATGATAAATAGACGATTGACACAATTTCACCTATTGCGCTTACGCGCCGCAACCCGCTCACGCGTGTAGAAGTAGAGCACATCGTCTTTATGGATGACGCCGACGGGGGTTCCGGACTTATTGACCACGCGAATGTCATTGACCCGCTTTTCGTTCATGACCACCAGCGCATCAAGCACTGGTGCGTACTGGTATATCTCCATGAGGGTGTCTTCGCCATTATACGTGTCCATGACCTCCTTTACCGGGACGATGCTCAGCGTATCGATGGCCCGCTCATGGGGTATCCTGATGCCACGATTAAGTAGGCTGAGCTCGTAAATGGTTCCATCGTGGCGATGGTGGACAACGACACGGGCGAGAAAGACGCCTATGGTAAGGGGAAGAATGATTGAGTAGTCCCGCGTAATCTCAAAAAAGAGGATAATAGCGGTAAGCGACGCCCCTGTCATGCCGCCGAGCATGGCACCCATGCCGACGTTGGCGTACGCCGTAGGTTCGATGACGCCAGGGAACAGTACCCCTGCCCCGATCCCAAATGCCGCCCCGAAGCTCGCACCAACGAAAAGTGCTGGAGCGAGAATGCCGCCGGAGCCACCGCTACCCAGCGTGAACGACGTGGCGAACATCTTCATGAAGGTTAGGAGAAGCAGGAACAGTATCGAGTATCCGGCATTGCCCCGTATTATCTCGGATATCGTGGAATACCCAACACCGAAAACATAATACTGGCCGAAGAAATACAACATTGTGACACCGCAGGCGCCGACGACAAGTCCGCCGACAAGCGGCTTTACATAGACGTTGACATCCCATTTCTTAAATGCCTCCTCAACATTGTGCAGCATCTTGATGTAGATGATGGCAAGGCCACCAATAAGGACTCCAAGAAGGATGTACAACGGAAGCTCGTACCCCGTTGACAACGCATATTGGGGAACAGAAAATGCAGGCGCGTCACCAAGAAAATATCGGGATATGTATGTTCCGGTTGATGTTGACAGCGCCAGGGGGACCATGGTCCTCACAGAAAACTCGGGGAGGATGAGCTCGATTGCAAAGAGAATACCCCCCAAAGGGGCGTTGAAGATTGCCGCTATCCCCGCGGCAGCCCCGCATCCGAGCAGTGTTATGGTCTCGATACCGGAGAGATGTAGCTTCTGCCCCACGGCTGACCCAAGGGCCGCACCGATCTGCACAATGGGCCCCTCGTCCCCTGCAGATCCGCCTGTCCCTAGGGTAATTGCCGACGCCAAAGTCTTGAATCCAGCTACGCCGGGCGGTATCTTGCCTTTATTGGTATACACTGCAGCCATGACTTCGGGGACGCCATGGCCCTGCGACTCAGGAGAGAATTTCCTAATAATAAACACGACGAGAACAAATCCGATTGCGGGAAGAAAAAGCGTCCCATATCCCCATATTGATGTAAGCGGCTCGTGCTCATTAACAAAAAAGCCCAGTGTCCCGCCCATGGCGATGTTATGGACAAGCCCGGTGAGCCTTCTGAATACGATTGCGCCGAAGCCCGCCATGATGCCCACGATTATAGGCAATCCATAAAAGGTCCAATCGAATCTGAAGAACTTTGAGATGTCCATCAGGAGATACGATTCAACTACACATTAAATAATTATTGTACTATAGGCACACAATTCTGTGAAAAGCAGGTCTTATTCTATTGGCAACATCCCCCACTGCGACGAATGTCAACGACCAGCGGCCAAAACCAGTTGGCTTGCACTTCCAACTCCCGGAAACGATAGTTTCGGGTAGAGTGCGATAGGCTGATTGACCGCATCCCTGTACTGGATATTTATTGCGGCATTCAAATCGGCGTTCATTGTGTGTCCGCAGTTAATGCATGCGAATCCCGATTGCGCCAGCATATGGGGCACATCTGGGAAGTTGCCTTGGATCGACTGCGTATACTGGCATTCCTTCGAGCTTTGCATTGTATTATATAAAGCTGCGGAGTTAGTGGAACGCCCACCTGTCGAGGCTGTCCCTGTGCGCCTTGCTAGCCGTTTTACCCCTCTTGCGGATGCCACCTAAGTCCTCGATGGCAATCGCCTGATTGGTACCTTTGGCGGTAGAGATAATATCCTTTGAGATGGCGTGGTTTAGGTCTTTTTTGAATCAACGTTCCTTCTAGGTTACTCTTTTCAAGTGCTTCTTGGCGCCCCATGTGCCTATTGATAGGAGGTATGCCTTGAGCTTTGCGTATTTCTTTCGAGTGCGCTTGGCATGTTTTCCCGAGTAGACCTTTCCTTTGCTTGCCGTGGCGATGTTGAAGATTCCGATTGCAACGCCGATAATGACTTCGGGTGTTGTGTTGAATTCCTTTTCAGGGGCATCCAAACTGGCACGTTATACGCGTCCACGCGCAGACGGAGACGGTCTTTTGGTCGATAGGGGCAGTGTGCGACGCACCACGTTCTTCTATTGATTGTTTTAAATCATTCATAGAAAAAAATATACATGGAAAAAATATAATACCGTCTAATCCCGTGAGATGATGCCCTCTGCGGCGAGGATGCCCGTTACCGCCGCATAGACGATTCCACGGGAATGGCCCGAGGCGTCGCCGGCGACAAACAGATTAGGGATATTGGTCTCCATATGCCGTGAGACAGGATACTTGGTATCATAGAACTTTATTTCTGCCGCGTACAGGAGCGTGGAATCTGATGCTATGCCCTCTATGACGCGGTCCAGGCGCTCAACCGACTCGACGATGTTAGTGACGATGCGGTGTGGCAGGGCCATGGAGATGTCGCCCGGTGTGGCGTTCTTGAGCGTGGGCACTATCTGGCAGCGCTTGATGCGATTCCATGTTGAGCGGCGGCCCATGATAAGGTCCTTGTACCGCTGCAGGATCGGCTTCCCCCCTCCGATGGTAGTCGCAAGGTGAGCGATTGACCTGCCGTACTCGGTGGTGTCCTCAACGGGGTCGGTAAGCTGTATTCTCGAAAGGAGCGCAAGGTTGGTGCAGTCGGACTTCTCGTCCTTCTTGGCATGGCCGTTGACCATGACAAAGTCAGGATAGTTCTCCTCTGTCACAAATCCCCTCGGATTCGTGCAAAACGTCCGTACCATGTCGTCATAGGTCTTGGTATACAGCTTGAACTTCGCATCGTACATGACCTCCTCGATGGGTTCGTATATGGTAAAGGGGAACTCGACGCGAACACCCACATCGATGGGGCCGTATTTGTTCTCTATGCCAAGATTTCGTGCCTGTGTCCGAAACCAGTAGGCGCCCGCTCGCCCGGGGGCGGCGATAAGGTAATCGGAAGAGTATGTCTTGTTCACTGCCCGTGCAAAGAACTTTCCGCCCTGGTGCTCTATCTGCTCTATCTTGGTCTTTGTCACAAATGTGACGCCCCTTCCCTTGAGCTCCTTGTAGAAACGGTCGATGATAAGCGGTGTCTTGTCGGAGCCCATATGTCGCTGCATTCCCGCGATAAACTCAATGCCGCTTGCCGATGCCTTTCGCCGAAGTGAGTTGAGGTCATCCTTGTTGACACCGAAGATGTGAGTATCGGCACCATACTTGAGGAACGTCTCATCGACGAATTCGATATAGTCTGCTATCTCCCGGTAAGAATGGTGGATGGAATCAGGGTCGCCGCCTATCCGGGGAGTAAGGTTGAGCTTTCCGTCGGAAAGCGCCCCCGCGCCCCCGATGCCTGCGTAAATGTCGCACGGGTCACACTTCGTGCACATGTTGTGAGATTGGGCGCTGCACTGCCTCTTAGTGGATTCCTTTCCCATCTCCAAAACAGTGATATTATGGTTGGTTTCCCTAGAGAGCTTTTCAGCTGCAAACAGTCCTGCCGGTCCAGCGCCAATGATAATAACATCCATACGTATCAATCGTCCAATTCTAATGCTTATTAACCTTTTTGCCCGAAATAGAAACTATTTCGCTACAGGATGACAGGCATACTAGAATGTCATCCACCGTATTCCTGAACGTGCCCGTATCCTCCGAACTGACCAGCACGTAGACTGTGGCCCCCCCGTTGACGGCCCTCGCACGCGTTCCATGGTATTCCTCGTTGTCGATGGAAAGCGCGGATGCCATAGACAGGGCCGCATCCGGCGAGCTTGTCTCGATGGTCAGCACGAGCTTTAGGCGCGCCGGCACCTGCGAGAAGATGTAGTATGTCAGCAGCGCCTTGAAGTGCCCAAGGCCTTCGCAGGCAAACGTTGCACCTGCAGCCACATCGTGGCCACCCCCCTTGCCGTTGCAGTGGGCCGCAGCGTACGCCATGGCCTTACCGAGGTGGATGCCCCGCCCAAGCTGTTCTGCCGTGGCACGTGCCGATGCCTTAATGCCGTACGGGGCGGGAGACATGATGACAATGGGCTTTTCGGGAAATTCCGATATAAGGTCTTCTGCCAGCACACCTGAAAATCCCGGCTCTAGCTCGGGAAACATGACAAACATAGCCATATGCTCCTTGTTTTCGGCTGCAATGTCATGCTTGCGGTCCAGTATCTGATTCAGCTGGCGGGAGTGGCGGGCAGAATAATCCGCCAATATCTCTGTTGCCTGGATAAAAGAGCCGGCATCCCCCCCGATCATTCTGACTGCAACATCGGGATTGTTGACGCTTGCGCAGGCATCGATAAGCTGGGCCATGTCCAGCGCACGTACGTTCTCTGGCCCGAAAGGCAACCCCCTTACCACAAGATGCTCGTCAGGCGCACCGGAACACAGGCCTTGTGACACCGCATCGTCGATGAGCAGGGCGTTCGGCCCCGAAAATGATGATAGGTACTGCTTGTCACCCATAGCCCCTACGATGGCAAGCGGGGCGAGCCTGGCGTTTGCGGCATCGTATGCGCGCATGACCAGGTACGTAACGCCGGCCCCCGACAGCTCACGGGTGCCGTCGATACCGAAATCCCATGGATTGACCATCCGGGCGTGCGTTTCCTTTGAGGGGTGGTGGTCAAGTATAAGGAAGTTATCGATATGGCGCGTGATGGACGGTATCTCTGAACTCCCGTAGTCCACAAAGAGTGCCAGCTTCCCCTTCACATAGGGCACCATGTCACGGATGTGCATTCCGTGGCGGATAATACGGACAGAAACGTTCTTGTCGCCCATTCCCAGCTTGGCAATCATGGCGGCACAGATACCATCTGCATCCCGGTGGCCGAAAACGACGATGTCGCCGGCCTGTTGCAGCACGCGTGCCGCCTCATCGCATTTTGCTAGGAAATCCTTCATAAGGGATCACAAAAAAAATTAAAAAATGAAAAAGGATTACTTGACGAGCAGTCTCGCCTTGATTGGGTCGTAGAACCACTTTGGCTCGAGCTTCCCGCTGCGCTTGTAATACTTTCCCAGTCTTCGAATCTTGGATTCGGTCAGTTTAAGGCCGCGCGTAGAATGCTTGTCCTTGGGGTGCTCCTCAAGGTGCTTTCGAAGCAGGACGGCCTTGGTAATCAGATTCATTATGTCTTCGGGCAGGCCTAGCGAAAGGTCGTTTTCGGCCAAGATCTTTTGTACCTTCATGCCCGTTGAAAGGCTGATGTCCGCAACACCGTGCTGGTCACGGAGCGTCGTTCCTATCATGGAGGGGGACATGTCCTTCTTTCCATATTCAACCACCAGTGAGACAACCTCCTCGGGGGAGTATTCTTCCCACTGTGGTTTCTCAGTTCTCAAAGGGTGTGTCGAGCTTGACTTTCCCTTCTTTCTTGAATGCATTTTTGCCATTCTATTCACCTACCTGTTGTAAAAACGATACAAACACGCGCAGGGACTTTCCCCGGTGTGAAAGCTCGTTTTTCTTAACTGTATCCATCTGCGCAAACGTCAGGTCATATCCGGTAGGCACAAAGAGGGGGTCGTACCCAAATCCCTGACTCCCCTCAATCGAAGTGCTGATATGCCCCAAGGTCTCACCAATGAACAGATGGTATTGCTGCCCGTCATGATATGCGATGACGGAGCGGAAGACGGCGTTCCGGGCAGAGATGCCGGACATAAGGGCGAGTATGCCCCTGTTGCCGATTGTCTCGTGCACATACCTCGAGTATGGCCCGGGAAACCCGCCCAAGGCCTCGATACGGAGACCAGCATCTTCTATAAAGCACGGCTTTTTAAGCTTTTCCATACACCACGTGATGCCTTCACGAGCCACGTTCTCCAGGGTGTCGGCCTGTATCTCGGGATATCCGAGGTCTTTTTGTACAATACCGATGCCACTGCGGGCAAGCAGCACCGATGCCTCGCTGGCCTTGTGTGCGTTTCCGGTGACGAATATGAGTTCCCGCCTATTCGCTTCTGTCAACATAGCGCCCCCTTCGCTCTATCTCCGCTATGCGCTCAACTACGGCGCACCCTGCGCCGTTGCGCTCGCAGTATGCGGCGCAGAACAGCCCCCAGTAGTGTTCCCATTTCCCATAGTGCGTGCTTTTGAGGGCCTGCTTGAACAGGTGCAGGTCCACCGCCTGCTTTTCTATCTCGGGAGAGAATTCACCCAACCCGAAGTCAATGAGCACCACGGCCCCATTGCGCCATATCATGTTGGATGTGGTAAGGTCCCCGTGGATGATTCCGGCGCAGTGGAGTGCAGCGACATCGGTTCCGATGATGCGCATAAGCTCGGGCGCGCGTGACGGCTCTGAGGCCAGCATCTCCTTTACCCTGGTACCGCGGACAAACTCCATGACAAGCGAGTGGCTCCGCTTGTCAACGAAAAAAAGCACGGGAGTGGTGGCGCCGGCGCATTTTGCCTCGTGTATGAGGCGCGCCTCGTGTAGGGTGCGCGAAAGGACGATCTTCTCATCGAGCTCCGGTATGCGGTACCCCTTCCTTACGCGTTCCTTGACGACAAGGCCGCATGGCAGCGGCACACCGAATATCTCCTCGGCAGTTGCCATGTGGATCTTGCCCTCCGCGCCCTGACTAATCAGTTCCATAAAAAACCTCCAGTACGTCTTTGGCAGGATGCAGCCCCTCACGATATACCGTGCCCTCTATGCAGTCGAGGATAGTGGACGGCGGCGTCGTGGGGAGCACGCCCGCATCGATGGCGAAGTCGATGAGGGGAAGCTTGTCTGAAAGCGATGATGAGACATCACGGACAGAATAGGGATTGGGGTCACCCGCCCTATTGGCGCTCGTTGAGACGATAGGGACCGCGACACCGCGCATAAGCGATGCGGTACGCTCGTCGGCAGGTATGCGAAGCATTATCCGCGATGGGTTGACGATATCAGGAATCATGCGTTTTGGCACGACAACGGAAATGCCGGGGAATGCATCGAGTACGGCCCTGGCGCGGGTGCCGATGACTGCGAATCGATTTGCGGCGCCAATGTCGCGTACGATGACCGGCAGCGGCTTTGAGCGCTCGCGGCCCTTGATAATATATATCTTGTGTACCGCCTCACCCATGAGCGCATGGGCGCCCAGTGCATAGCACGTGTCAGTGGGGTAACAGAAAATCGCCCCACCGAGTATGAACGACCGGACCATGCTGTATGTCTGCTCCGCCCCGAGGACCTTTGACTGCATTATCTCCATATGACATCGACCTCGTCCGTGCGCCACTTCTGCCGTACGATGGTGGTTGAAAGCTCCATGCGCCGCCCTGCCTTGTGCTCTATCATTCCGAGGACGGCTATCATGGCACCATTGTCCCTGCAGACATCAAACGGGGGTATGAATACCTCTGCACCCCGCTCCTCGCACATTATATGGCACATTTCACGGAGACGGGGGGCCGCTGCATTGCCCCCTGCAAGCAGAAGTTCGGTCTTTTGGGTATGCGACAAGGCACGCTCTGTTGCCTCGACCACGATGGAAAATGCCGTTTCCATAAGCGAGAACGCCACATCGGGGAACGGATGGTCGGCGGTATGCTTGATTGCCTCCGACAGCATGCCGGTAAATGAAAAGTCCATGCCCTTGATGGTGTAGGGTATATCAAGATAGTTCGTTCCCCTGGAAACAAGCTCATCTATTTGCCGCCCGCAGGGAAATTGAAGACCAATGGAGCGTGCGAAGGTGTCCTGCATATTTCCTATGCCGATATCAAGCGTTTCGCCGAACACGCGGTACCGCTCGCCCGCATAGGCGAGTATCTGGGTGTTTCCGCCAGATACGTAGAGTGTTACAGGGTCCTTGATGCCAAGGAGGAATCGCCCCACCTCGATATGCGCGATGCAATGATTGACGCCAAGTATCGGAACATTGTTTTTTACGGAAAGCGCACGGGCCACGGTGGCTCCCACCCGAAGGCACGGCCCTAGGCCGGGTCCCTGTGAGAATGATACAAGGTCGACATCGGCGATGGGGATGCCAGCATCGGAAAGCGCGCGGGCCACGGTCTGTGCGGCAACGGTCGCATGGTGGTCTGCCGCAAGGCGGGGGTGTATGCCCTCGCCCCGGTGAGTATCGATTACATTTGCAAGAATCGATGTGTCATCACATATTCCCACACCGAACGTGTGTGCCGTTGATTCGATGCCTAACGTTATCATGGAATCCCGTATCCCTTTTTGGTCTGAGTACGTTTCCACATTATATAAATCTTATTTATTGTGCAAAGCGAACGGGCAGCTGGGGCGCACAAGTGGGGATA
>CAYSZY010000047.1:0-11135 GCA_964435645.1 uncultured Thermococci archaeon
CGCCTCCGCGTTGGCGAACATGTGTGCCGCCTCGATGAGGTCCGCCTTGGGGATCCCTGTTATCTCCTCGACGCGGTCAGGCGTGTACTCCATGACCTCCTTTTTGAACTCCTCGTAGTTCTCCGTCCGCTGCTCGATAAACTCCTCGTCGGCAATCCCTTCTGTGATGATGACGTGCATAAGCCCATTAAGCCATGCAACGTCCGTTCCGGGAAGCTGGCGGAGGTGGATATCGGCGACGCTTGCAAGCTGGATTGAACGCGGGTCCACAAGGATGATCTTTGCGCCATTCTCCTTAGCCTTAAAGATGCGCGAACCGATAAGCGGGTGCTGCTCGGTGGTATTTGAGCCGGTGATGAGGAAACATTCCACATCCTCGACCTCGGGTATGCTGTTGGTCATGGCCCCGCTGCCAAACGCCGCGGCAAGGCCGGCAACGGTGGAAGCGTGGCAAAGCCTGGCGCAGTGGTCGACGTTGTTGGTAACGATGACGCTGCGCGCAAACTTCTGCATAAGGTAGTTTTCCTCGTTGGTGGTCTTTGCAGACGAGAAAAACCCGAACGCATCGGACCCGTCCCGCTCGCGTATTTCCTTAAACTTCGATGCGATAAGGTTGTACGCCTCATCCCACGTCGCTTCGCGGAACGTGCCGTTTTCCCTGATAAGGGGTGTCGTGAGCCGGTCTTTGCTGTACACGAAGTCGATGGCGTTCCATCCCTTGATACAGAGCCTGCCCTGGCTTATCTGGTCCTCCTTGCAGGGAATCACGGACTTTGCGACACCGTCCACGACCTGGATGTAGTACTTGCATCCGCAGCCGCAGAAGGGGCATGTTGTCAGAATATTGTCATACTTCATTCCATCTCCTCCTTGGTGTAGAGGGGATTTTCGGTACCCTTGTCCTCGCCGGATACGAATCCGAAGAGCTCTTCCATGTCCTCGCGAAGGAGTCTGTTGAGCACCATAAGCGGTATGCCCGCCGGGCATGCCTTCTCGCACTCTCCGCAGGCGATGCACTTTCCTGCCAAGTGGAACGCCCGGATCATATGATAGATCGGGAACTCCGGTGGCAGGCGGCCATGCTTGACCCACAGGGCGTTTTCCAGCTCGCAGTCCTTGCAGAAGCACATGGGGCAGGCGTTCCTGCAACCGTAGCACTTGTTGCACTTTTCCAGCTGGTACTTCCAGAACACGAGCTTTTCCTCAACAGTCATATTCCGGTAGTCGTCATAGATCTTTTCAGACTCCCAGTCCGCAAGGGGCGTTCCGATGTTTACTGTGGTGGTGTACGGCTTTTCGCAGTTGCAGTCCCGTGCGGTGTCCTCGTCGCAGGCTACGCCCACGATGGTGAGGCCCTCGTCGGCGACCTGGTTCCGCTTCACAAGCTCGAGTATGGCCCGCTCGTCGCACCCGCGGCAGACAACCGCGAGGGGCGTTCCGGGATACTCGGCCTGGAGCAACCTGACCACGTTGGCCATGGGGTACTTGGGGTCCAGGCAGACGTCATCAAGCTCGTCGGCGGATGTGAACAGGTATGGCTTTGCCATGCCCCGCTCCCTGCGCAGGGCGATAACGCCCTCGACGGTGCCGCCGGCCATAAGCTTCTGAAGATGCATCTTGAGTTCCTTTTCCATCAGAGCACCTCCTCGTGGAGCGCCCGAAGCGGGCTGGGGCCAAGTGCGGAAATCTCCGTTACCAGGTCGCTCATGACTTCAGAGAACTTCTCGCCTTCGGCAGCCGATACCCACTCGAGCCTCAGGCGCTCAGGCTCTACGCCCATGTGGCCAAGGAGGCGCTGCAGAACGGCTACACGCTTTTGTGTGCGGTAGTTCCCGTCGACATAGTGGCAGTCTCCAGGGTGGCACCCGCCGATAAAGACGGCGTCGGCACCCATCTGGAAAGCCTTGATGATCATCTCGGCGTTGATACGGGATGAGCACATCACCCTGATGATGCGGATGTTGGGCGGATACGTCATACGGGACGTTCCCGCCATGTCAGCACCGGCGTAGCAGCACCAGTTGCACAAGAATCCAACAATCTTTGGGGTCCATTCCTCTGCCATTCAAATCACCTCCAGTATCTGTGCCACAATCTGCTCATCCCTGAAATGATTCATGGAGATGGATCCAGACGGGCATGCCGCGGCACAGCTGCCGCACCCTTTGCACAAAGCCTTGTTGATGTTCATTACCATTTTCTTGTCGTCGAACTCGTGGGCGTCGTACGGGCAGAGCACCTCGCATATCCTGCAGCCGGCGCAGATATCGGTATCGACCTGCGCGACGATGGGCTCGGCGTAGATGATATCCTTTGAGAGGAGATTTACCACGTGAGACGCGGCACCGGATGCCTGCGCGACGGTGTCGGGGATGTCCTTGGGGCCCTGGGCCGCACCGGCGAGGAACACGCCGTCGATGACGGTGTCCACTGGGCGGAGCTTCGGGTGCGCCTCAAGGAAGAATCCGTCGGAGCTGCGCGAGAGGTGGAGCATCCTGCCGATGCCTTCGGCCTCGATGCTGGGCTCAAGGCCCGTCCCGAGGACAACGAGGTCCGCCTCGACCTCGTAGGGCTCACCTAAAAGGGTGTCTTCCGCCCTGACAAAGAGCTTTCCGTCCTCCTCGTAGACCTCCGCTGCGTTTCCGCGGCGGTACTTGATGCCTTCATTCTGGATACGCTCGTAGAACTCCTCATAGCCCTTTCCAAACGCACGCATGTCGGTGTACATCACCGTAATCTCCGCATCAGGGATCTTCTCCTTGAGCAGGTGCGCCTGCTTGGCGATGTACATGCAGCACACGCGCGAGCAGTACGGGTGCCCGATCCGCTTGTCACGGGACCCCACACAGGAGATAAAGACAATAGACTTCGGCGTTTTGCCGTTGATTATCGGCTTTCCGCCCGTTGGGCCCGACGGCGAGAAGATTCGCTCAAGCTCAAGGCCGGTCATGATATTGTTATAAACACCGTACTTGTACTCCTCCTTTATCTGGGGGGAGAACTCCTTGTAACCCGTCGCGACGACGATGGCGCCGACATCAATGTCCAGAATCTCCTCCTGCATGGCAAAGTCGATGGCGTCGCGGTCGCATGCGTCCGCACACTTCGGCGACTTCCCGCACTTGCCGTGCTTAATCATGAGGCAGTGGTCAGGGTCGATGGTATACCGAAGCGGCACAGCTTGGGGAAACGGTATGTAGATTGCGCCCCGCTTTGCGAGGTTCATGTCGAACTCCGAGGCTATGCGCCCTGCAAGCCTGCACGCTTCGGCGCAGTTGCCGCACCCGGTGCAGAGGGCGACATCGACGTAGCGGGGCTTCTTTTTGACCCGCACGTGGAAGTTGCCGACTGACCCATCGATGCTCTCGACCTCGCTGTAGGTGAGCAGCTCGATGTTGGGGTGGCGCGCCACGTCTACCATCTTCGGGGTAAGGATACAGGCGGCGCAGTCAAGCGTTGGGAACGTCTTGTCGAACTGAGCCATGTGGCCGCCGATTGACGGCTGCTTTTCCACAAGGTAGACCTTGTAGCCCGAGTTCGCGATGTCAAGCGCCGTCTGGATACCCGCTATGCCCCCGCCGACAACCATTGCGGTGTGGGTAACGGGCACTTCCGTCGAGGTAAGCGGCTCAAGGAGCGCTGCACGGGCAACGGAGCTCTTGATGAGGTCGACGGCCTTTTGTGTCGCAGCCTCCTTGTCCTTATGCACCCATGAGCACTGCTCGCGGATGTTTGCCATCTCGAAGCAGTACTGGTTCATGCCGGCAGCCTCAACGGTCCCGCGGAACGTCGGCTCGTGCATACGAGGGGAGCATGCGGCGACGACCACGCGGTCGAGCGCCAGCTCCTTGATATCCTTGGCAATCATGTCCTGCCCGGGGTCGGAGCACATGTACTGGTACTCCCGGCACGCCGCAACGTTGGGCAGGGTTGAAATCTCTGATACGACCTTTGGCACATCTACGGTGGTTGAGATATTCACACCGCAGTGGCACACATATACACCTATCTTCATGGACATCCCTGCTTTTTTGCTTCCTTGACCTTCTTGACGAGGTTACGAGTCGTTACGAGGTTCATGTGCAGGCCAAGGTGCTTGTGCTTGAAGCCGAACGCAAGGCCGAGGAGCTGATTGAGGTGCAGCACGGGAATGTCGAACGACTCGAGCTTCTTTTGGCTCTGGTCGAAGTTCATGTGGCAGAAGGAACAGACGTTGACGATACAGTCCACATCCGCCTTCATGATGTTTTTGAGCTTGCGCTCGATTATCTTAAGCGAAAGGTCAGGTTCGCCGCTCATGACGCCGCCACCTGCCCCACAGCAGGTAAGGCGGTCCTTAAAGGGCACGCTCTCGCAGCCCACAAGACCCACAAGCTCATCGAGAATCGTGGGATTCTCGCTGTTCTCGCCGGTGACAAGCGTCGGTTTGAGATAGTGGCACCCGTAGTGCACGGCAACCCTGAGGCCGAGCTTGATCTCGGTAAGCTGGCGTATCTGCTCGCTCATGCCCGAAAGGACATCAACAAAGTGGATTGGCCTGACCGTTCCCTTGTAGCTCATGCCGATGCGCCCGAGGTGCTCGTTGACATATGCGTTCTTTTCCGCATTGTGCCCAAGCTCGTGCCATACGTTGTGCAACGTCCCGTAGCAACCGGCGCAAATGGTCATGATGTCACGATTGTCCTGCGCCGAGAGCGCAAGGTTCCTTGCACCCAGGGCATACCAGGTGTCCTTGTCGTAGCAGGCAACGACACCGGGTGGCGGGCAGCATGAGTATGCGTAATCGTGGAGGCCCACACCAAGCTTTTCAAATACCATGCGTGTAGCCTTGTCAATACCTGGGTAAACGTTTTTTGCGATACATCCCGGGAAAAAAGCGTATTCCATTAAATACCACCCCATCGCATAAGCGGCAATCCGTCAAGGAGCTTCTGGAACTTCTTGAGCGTCTCTTTCTCCGTGGAGACATCAAATGGTTCCTTGGGAAGCCCGATGATGGAGCGAAGCTTGGAAACCTCTGGTGAAAGCGGTTGTCCATTTCCCGTGTTATAAAGATTCTGAATGATGATTTTTGGAACATCGGCCATATGAGGGTAGTAGCTGTTCGTTACGGCAAGATTACGCAACTCGATAATGATATCGGTAATCTTGACCTCTTTGGGACAGCGTTCCTGGCATGTGAAGCAGGTAGTGCAATCCCACAGCTCCTCGGTCCTGAAAACCTCCATGCCCAGCTTGGCCATGTGGATAATCTTCCGAGTGCGAAGTCCGCATTCACGCCCTGACGGGCATGATCCGGTGCACCTGCCGCATTGTATGCAAGCATAGCCGTTTCCCTCCTTAATTATATGTTCTACTGTTTTCTCCATTAGACCACCAATTTTTTCTTTTGAACTTGAAATATGCCTCAAAAAGACCTTTTGAGAGCGATTTGGTGGATTCTATAAGAACGCTTGCCTGTTGATCCGTCTCTTTTCCACCCATTGAGCGTAGCCGTATCTCTGCCAACAGCGCATGGATGCGCTTTGCGTCGCGCTCCAGAGAAACGGGGTTGCCAACAGGTAACATCTGGTACTTCTGCAAATCTTTCAGAAGCTTAAGCAGCTCGGTAATGAAGTAGAGAATCTTCTCATCCTCCCATACCTTTTCGCCGATTTTCCAGCGAAGGTCGGTAAGCCCGTTGGCCAGCACCCGTGAGGATGAGACCTCGCGGCGGAGCGACTTGATCCACCGCTTGAGGTCATCTCCCATAAGCAGGGTGACATCTGCACCCAGGGGGCCATCCGCCTGAGGGGTTACCGTACTGAGCAGCTCATAAAGGAACTGGTTCGCCCTAGGGTAATGCGGGTGCTCGAAGTGCGGCCCGAAAAGGTACAGTACGCCCTTTCCAACTGGTACCCTGAGCCCTGCGGCATACCCGAGCATGGTTTTCTTTGCTTCACCCTCATCAATAAGATATAGGGTCTTGTCATCAAATCCGGAATAGTCCAGCAATCGAAGCTCCTGCGGCGCGAGCATAGGGGGGCCGCCGTACAGCGGCGCCTTAAATGCCTCGTCGCCGGTGGATACCTCAAGCGACCCGCGCACCGGATGGTATACGAACCCGTCCCTATAGGGGACCAAGTACTTGTACTTCATCCGCACCGCCTCTGGCGGCGCGCGCGCGAAGTTCCTGATAGGAATATCCACGAGATTGAGCCATGGCATGGGGTTATCACAAAAAGAGATTGCAAGGTAGGTTCCGGCACAAACGCCTAAATATGTGCCGCCGCCCTCGACAAACGATTTAACCTGGGTCAACCCTTCCTCCCCCAGGCCTTCAGCGACCTGAAAAGGGTCTCCGCCAGGAAGCACAAAACAATCGTAATGTGCAAGCTCCCCGCTAATGACGTCAAATTCGTCTAAAAAGTAAATATCATTATAATCTAGCAAATCAAACGTTTTTACGAACCATATCCATGAATAAGAGGCACCTTTTCCTATGAAGATGCCAATTTTCAAAGACTTATCAGCGTTAATGCGTTCCAACCGTCCACTCCACCTTTAAAATAAAAAAATGGAACCGAGAAGGTCGGTTCCTTACATCTTGAAAGCATCAGCGTCGAATTCAAGGCCTGTGCCGATTGAAGCAAGCTCTGCGAATATGTCAGCGTTGAGCGCCTCAGCTGCTGCTGCGAGTACGGGGCAGATACCGGCAATATATGCCGCTTCCATCCTGTCGCTGGCTGGTGCGAATGGGCTGAATACTGCTTTGAACGCGTCTGCTTCTGAGGACTCTGCCATCTTCCCGAGCTCTGCGATTGCCCCTGCCTTGTCCTTTGCAGAAAGCTTTCCTGCAACGGCTGCTGGGTTGAGTCCGAGCTTGAAGCATGCCTCAAGCACTTCTGCTGCATCATCTGGGTTGACTGCCGCACCAAGGGCTGCGAAGCCGATCGGGTCGGATACCAGGACACCGGGTTCCTCAATCTTCGTAGAGATCATCGTTGATGGGTCCTCACGGTACTTGAGGAAGAACTTGTATGCCAATGGGTTGTTGAAGTCCGCCTCGAAACGGTGAAGCTGCTTTTCAGCTGCCGCCTTGAGTGCTGCAGGTATTGCTGCAAAGCCGACTGCGTCAAATCCTGCCTTGCCGGCAACCTGTGACTTGACTTCCCCAAGGAGCGCCTCGACCTTTTCGAGGAATGCCTCTGCATCATCGACCTCGAGTTCGCCCATACCTCTCATGGCAATGGCCTTGAGATTCTTTTCACCGAAGAGTGCCCCGAATCCGAATCGGTCACCGTCTCCCCAGTAGTTGTTTATGACCTGGGCGGTGGTAACCTTGTTCTCGCCGGCCTTTCCGATGGAAAGGAGCTGAATGCGATCCTCACCCTGATCGTCGCGGATGATGTCGACTACTTCCCAGACATCCTTGCCCCACAGGGCCGATGCGTCTACGAAGTCCGCGATCTCATCGTGGAGCCAGAGGTACGTTGGTGCCTCGGCGGCGTTCTTGATGACCACAAATGAGTATCCGGTAAGCTTGAGCTCTGCGCCTGCCCCCCATGTGAATGGTGCGTGGGCGACTTCTCCGGTCACCGGGCTTTTTGCGGTCATTACCCCAAGACATGATCCTGGGACGAGGGTAGCGGTGAAAAGACCGGAACCTAGAATAATCGGGTTTCCGTCCTTGTGCTCCTCGTAAAGGGCCATGTTGAGCTTTGCTCCGCCGACATATTTCTGAACAAACTCCTCTTCGAGCTCAATTTCCTCAGTCTCGCCGGTAGCAAGATCGATTACAAGATAATATTCTGTGTACATGTTATCCATTTAGTCCACCTCTGTCAAACAGCCGGTCGGGCAGAATCGCACACACATTGCGTTCTTGCACTCGTCGCATGGCTCCCTCATGAGAATGGGCTTTGCTGAAGCGTTTGCCTCTTCCTCTTCGCCTGAGGATTCTCCATCCTTCTGTATTTCTATACCCTCTGGCCTTCCGAGGATCATTTCTTCGTCCTTCTTAAGCATAAGGCCGAAATAGTTCCTCTTCTCCTCTCGGTACATCATAATGGATGCGGACATTGTTGTAAACACTTCATCCCTGTAGAAGCTACAACCAAGTTCGCATGCTCCACAGTTAATGCATTTGAGTGGTTCAATCTTTATAGTCATATTATAACCTCCTAAAAAAGAAAGAAAGGAAAAAAAGATTAGAGAGCTTCGTCAAGAAGCTCTACCAAATCAATTGTCCTCAAAGTTGAATTCTTTACCTTTGCACCGTCATTCAGATTTGCGTGGCAGAATGGGCAGCATGTGATAATCTTCTCTGCGCCTGTCTGCTCTGCTTCCTCAACCCTGAGTGCTGCGTTTTCAGCTGCCCAGTCGGGGAATGCAGTCTTGACACCGCCGCCAGAACCACAGCAATATGAGTTGTTCTGGTTACGTCGCATCTCCTCAAACTCGATACCGGGGATAGCCTTGATGAGCTCACGTGGTGCCTCGAAGGTACCATGGTCCTCTACGCCCAAGTATGAGCCTTTCCACTGTTCCTTTCCGTCCCAGTCGATGACCCATTCCTTGAGATGTCGTCCAAGGTGGCATGGGTCGTGGTAGGTGACCTTCATCTTGATCTCATTCTTTGGCTCGAACTCTCCCTTCTTGTACAAGTCGTACAGGTAGTCTGCAGTGTGCATGACCTTGATACCGTCCATGTAGTCCTTGTACTCCTCACTGATTGAGTAGTCTTCAAGGATAGATCGGTAACATCCGGCACAGGATGAGACGATGGTGTCTACGCCGCGCTCGTCGTGGAGGTACTTGAATGTTTCCAAGTTCTTCTCTGCAACGCGCTTGAACTCGTCTCGTGCGCCGATCCTGAGCACTGTTGAACCGCAACAGACTTCCTTCTTACCGAGCGCACCGTAGTCTATTCCGACCTTGTTGAAGACGCTGACCGTCTTGAGTGCAAGCTGTCGTACTGGTGCGTTGTAGGCAGGGGTACATCCTGCAAAGTAAAGCGTTGGCGAGCTTTCCTTGTTGATGTCCTTGATTCCCTTGAGCCCCTTCATCCACTTTGAACGTACTGAACGTGGCCCGGTGTATGGGTTGTCGTTGTTCTTCATTGAGGTGACAAGGATATGGTGCTCCTTGAGTGGCCCTTCGCCATCCTCAACGGCCCGTGCCCTCATTGCCTCGATAGTATCGATTATGTGGGGCTTGAAGTCGATGAGACACTGGTTCTGGCAACCGCCGCAACCGATGCAGGTATAGAGGGTCTTGAGATACTCTGGAGTCCACTCGAACTCGTTCTCAAGGAGTGGGTCTGATGCCATCCATCGGGCAAGAGCTGCCTTACCCTTTGAGGCAAAGAATCCCTCAAATCCAAATTTCTCACCCTGTGGACAGATTCTCCTAAACGTCGGTGGTGGACCGAATGTGTAACCGCTTCGGCAGGTACCGCATGCGGTGCAGCGCCAGAAGAAGTGCTTAAGGTTGAGTTCGCCCTCGTCGCTGATGTTTCTAAAATTCCATTCCATTTGTATCACCTAACCCACAGTTTACCAGGGTTCATTATCTGGTTTGGATCAACGAAGTCCTTAATCCTTTTAATCAGTTCTACGTATCCCGGATCCGCCCTGGAGTAGATCTCCTTAGCGAAGTCCACCGGTGGCTTGTATGGGATACCACCGTTGTCAAGGAGCACGCGTAGTGCTTCGACAATAGCCATCCTGGCGTTTTCTACCTGGTCTGGGTATTGCTTGTTAATCGGTGTCATTGCCCTAAGCATACCGTAGTGTGTACCACGGTACATGGTGACACGGGTTGCTGGTGACAGGTTCCTGTTCTTGTATATCTCTTCCCATTTGTCGTAGATCTGAACCCACCTGTTTGCGGGTGTGAACGTACCTGGCCATGAGATGCCCCCTCCGGCCTGCTTACAGTAGTTCTTCGTTGAACCGACAATCTGTGACGGAAGCTCGGTTCGGCCCCTCTTTGCCTCTTCAGGGTACTGGGTAACCTGAACTGAGCTGCCGTTTTTGAGCTGGTTCTTGACAGTCAGATTGAACATGTCGACCTTCGCTTCGAGTTCCTTCTCCGTATAGGCATACAAGACAGCATAGCTGTTCCACTTCGGGTCGTCCTTCGGCTTCTCCTTGTATGGATACGGGATCGGGACCTGTGAAAGCCACCAGTTGACGGCGGTAAGGTCGTCAGCTATCTCGTAGCGTGAGAGTTCAAGCATATACTTGTACATGTCCTGAAGGTCATCCGTTGCCGTTGTGACAATATCAACGTATGGCGGGAGTGCGGGTGTGAAGACACCGAGCTTAGTGACAACACCGGTCGTTCCGAGCCATCCGGTAAAGAGACCGCCGGCAAGCGGCAATGGAAGCAATGAGTGCCATGCATCCTTCTGGATTGCGCATGAACCGATACGGGTCAGCTCACCTGTTGGCAAAACGACTTCCATGCTGGTAATCTGTTCGCTGTTAAGACCATAGCGTCCTGTGAATCCGCTGATACCGTGGCAGAGAGCACATGACATGACGGATGCTGATGGTGGGCCGACTGGCCAGCCAAAGCGGAGACCGCGCTTGTAGAGCTCTTCTGCAAGCTCTGCGTGGGACACACCGGGCTCGACAACTGCGTAACGGGACTCTTCATCGATACGGATAATCTTGTTCATCCTCTTAAGGTCCATAACGATACTGCCATCCTTCTCCGGGATACAGAGACCACCGATGTTCGAACCGGCGGTAAAGGGAATGACTGGAGTCTTCGTCTTGTTCGCAAACTTCATGATCTGTTGAATTTCTTCTACTGTCTGGGGCATGACCACATATGCGGGCAGCCTGTTCTTCACAAAGGACATGTCGTAAGAATATGCATACATGATATGAGTATCAGAAGTAGCGTGTTCTTCGCCGACAATACCTTGAAGTTCTTTTAAGATCTTTGGATCATTTACCAAATTTCTTCCTCCTCTTCAATTGAATCGGTAGCAATTCCAAAAAGTAAGACATATGACTACCGTTGCCACAAACATTCAAAATGTTATATAAAAAACTTTCGTTATAGGTTACGGTAAAGTGATGGATATGTAAGGCATATTCTATGATTAATATTTTCTGAGAATATTATACATTTTAAAAGAA
>CAYSZY010000048.1:0-11081 GCA_964435645.1 uncultured Thermococci archaeon
TATTTAGATATATAAAGAGGGGATTTTAGTGCAAGAAAATCGTGTAGTGCTAAAGTTTGGTGGCACGTCTGTGGGCAGCTCGGAAAATATGAGCAAGACCCTGGACAAGATCCTAAAGGCAAGAGAACAGTTTGACGAAGTCGCAGTAGTACTCTCCGCCATATCCGGAGTGACTAACCTCTTGCTCTACGCCGGACGAAGCGCACTCTACAAGCGCCCCAAGGATACGATTCTCCAAATAAAGGAGAAGCACTACGAGGCGTGCGACATTATCCCCGACACCAAGCTCAAGATGCAGACAATAATCGAGATTGACGAGCGTCTTGTGGAGCTTGAAAAGATTCTTACCGGCGTATACTACGTCGGCGAAGTGACCCCGAGGTCACTCGATTACATCGCCTCTTTCGGCGAGCGCCTCTCGACGCTTATCGTCACCAGGGCACTCAAGGCGAGGGGCTACAAGGCCGAGCAGATTGACTCTGCGGAAGTAGTGGTTACCGACAACAACTACATGAATGCCGCGGTAGACTTCGAGCAGACGCAGCTTAAGGCCAACGAAAAGGTCGTCCCGCTGCTCGAGCAGGGCACCATCCCCATCATCACAGGGTTCATAGGCGCCAGCAGGAACGGCCAGCGGACGACACTGGGCCGCGGCGGCTCCGACTATTCAGCCGCAATATACGGCGACGTTCTCGATGCGAAGGAGGTATGGATTATGACCGATGTCGACGGCGTCATGTCTGTCGACCCCAACATCGTGCCCGAGGCATACCTCATACCAGAGCTTACCTACATGGAAGCCATGGAGCTAGCATTCTTCGGTGCAAAGGTAATCCACCCAAAAGCCATCGAGGCGGCACTCAGGAAGAAGATCCCGATTATCATCAAGAACACATTCTCAAACTCATTGGGGACGTGCGTCACGCTCAAGATGGCAGAAGACGAGTTCTGCGTAAAGTCGATATCAATCCTCAAGGAAGCGTCAATCGTTGAGATACGGGGATACGGCCTCGGCATGTCGGCGCGCGTCCTCAAGGAAATCTTCCATAATATGGAGGACGGCCAGATAAACGTCATGATGGTCACACAAGGCTCATCGCAGTCGAACGTGTCGTTTGTCGTCCCTTCGGAGGATGTAAAAAACGTCAAGAAGGTTCTCCTCCGCGAGTACTACGACCGATTCAACATCATTGACGGCATCGCCGTGGTAAGCATCGTGGGGGAGGGAATGAGCAGGAAAGCGGGCATGGCGGCGCGATTCTTCAACGCCATTGCGGCACACAACGTCAACAACGACATGATATCGCAGGGATCGTCAGAGGTCTCCATCAACGTTGCCATCCGCGAACACGACATGAAGGTGGCAGTACAGGCCATCCATGACGAATTCCTCTCGCAGAAGGCATGCCCATGAACACGTACGCCAAAGTACGCGCACCTGCCACACTCGCCAACTTCGGTCCCGGATTCGATGTCTTCGGCATTGCGCTGGAAACCCCGTGTGACATCGTGGAGATGGAAGTGATCGATGGTCCCTCTACAGTGGAGACCACTCCGTTCAAGGTTCCGGCGGGCATACGAAAGAACGTCGCGTCATTTGCGGCGCTAAAGCTGTTTGAGCACTGCGGCATACGGGACATCTCGTTTTCAATGAAGATTACAAAAGGCATACGCCCCGCAAGCGGCATGGGCAGCTCCGGCGCGTCGAGTGTCGGCGGGGCACTTGCCGCGGCAGCGCTTACGGGGACCCGGGACGATGCGTCAATCGTTTGGGCTGCGGCACAGGGGGAGGGGCTCTCATCGGGAAACGCCCATGCGGACAATGTGGCGCCCAGCTACCACGGGGGATTTGTCGCCGTGCTGTCACTGGCCCCCTACGACGTGCTGCATATCATGCCCGAGGGCCTCCGCCTAGTCGCGGTGCTCCCCGACATCAAGGTAAGCACCAAGGAAGCGCGAAAGATACTCCCCAAAAAAGTGCCCATGAGGGACGCGGTGGCAAACGTCGCAAACGCGTCATGCGTCATACACAGCCTGATGACCGGCAACTACGGCAGGCTCAGGACGGCACTTGAGGACAGATTATCCATCCCGTACCGGAAAAAGCTTGTTACAGGGTACGACGAAGCCCAGAGGGCGGCCCTGGATGCCGGGGCGTGTGCGTTCTCCCTGGGCGGGTCAGGCCCCACGGTCTTTGCTATCGTGGAGGATGGCGCCGAGGGCGTTTCCAAGGCCATTGGGGGCGCATTTAAGGAAAAGGGCATCGATAGTACCGCTTACATTACAAAAGTCGGCAAGGGTGCGGAGATCCTTGCTGTGGAATAGGTGAGAACATGCACTACCTACGTTGCATAACATGTGGAAAACGCTACGAGCCTACGGACATTGTTTACAACTGTTCATGCGGCTCCATATTGGAAGCTGTCATAGACCTTGAAGAGACCAGGGACATCTTTGACGGCGTCAACCCCTCAGTGTGGAAGTACCAGCCATTTTTGCCGGTGGAACGGCGCGCATCGCTCCATGAGGGAGGGACACCCCTCTACGAGTCACGAAACCTCAAGAAGGGCATAGGATACAAGCGCCTCTACATCAAAAACGAGGGAGAAAACCCCACCTGTTCATTCAAGGACCGCGGCATGACCGTGGGCGTGAGCAAGGCGCTTGAGCTCGGCATGAAAAAGGTAGCCTGTGCCTCTACAGGAAACACGTCCGCATCGCTTGCGGCATACTCCGCGCACGCGGCGCTCGACTGCTACGTCATGATCCCGTCAGGAAAGATAGCCCTGGGAAAGCTTGCCCAGGCAATCGTCTACGGTGCCAAGGTCATCCCCATAAACGGCAACTTCGACCAGGCGCTCGACGCGGTTATGGCAGCGTCAAAGGCGTTCGGCATCTACCTGCTCAACTCCATCAATCCCTACCGCCTCGAGGGGCAGAAGACCATAGCGTTCGAGATATACGACCAGCTCGGCGAAGTGCCTGACCGCATCATACTCCCCGTGGGGAACGCAGGCAACATCTCGGCAATATGGAAGGGATTTAAGGAGCTCAAGGCAGCGGGGATAACAGACAAGCTTCCCATCATGACCGGCATCCAGGCGGCAGGATCGCAGCCCATGGTGCGCATGTACAAGGAGAAGCTCGACACGCTCATACCGGAACGGAATCCCGAGACCGTGGCTACGGCCATCCGCATCGGGAATCCCGTAAGCTGGCTCAAGGCGTTTAACGCCGTCAGGGATTCCGGCGGCCTCATGGAATCCGTCACCGACGGGGAGATCCTTGCCGCACAGCGCCTCCTTTCTTCGAAGGAAGGCATATTCGTTGAGCCAGCATCGGCCTCATCCGTCGCAGGGATGCTCAAGCTCCTTGACCTTGGCGCCATCGACAGCGATGAGAACACCGTACTTATTACCACAGGACACGGGCTAAAAGACCCTAATGTTGTGACAGAATCAATTAAGATCATGGACCCCGTCGACGGGGACATCAAGACCATGCAAACACTACTTGGTGAGTAAGATGAAAGTAAAAGCAGCAGTGCTCGGTGCAACCGGAATGGTTGGACAGAGATTTGTAAAAATGTTGAGTGAGAACAAATGGTTCGACGTGGAATGTATTGCCGCCTCAAAGAGAACTGCTGGAACACGCTATGGAGACAACAATCTCGGATTCGAATACTCGGATGAAATCCTTGGCATGACCATTGCAAATACAAGCAAGGACATCCTCGATGACTATGACATAGACATCGCGTTCTCCGCGCTTCCGGCGGATGTCGCAGGACAGGTAGAGGCACAGCTTGCGGAAAAGGTAGCGGTATCCACCAACGCGGCGGCCCACCGCCTTGACGCGGATGTGCCGCTCCTCATCCCCGAAGTCAATCCAGAACACCTCTCGCTTATCGACGTACAGCGGGCGAAAGGATGGAACGGGTGCCTTGTCACTAACCCCAACTGCTCCACCATCATGCTCGTTATGACGCTCAAACCGATTATGGACACCTTCGGCATCAAGGATGTCAAGGTCACCACCATGCAGGCGGTCTCCGGTGCAGGATTTACCGGTGTGTCATCAATGGCCATCCTCGACAACGTCATCCCCTACATCGGAAATGAGGAACAGAAGATGGAAATCGAGCCGAAGAAGCTGCTCGGCACCGTTGCCAACGGCACCGTTTCGAATGCAGAATTCGGCATAACCGCGCTGTGTACGCGCGTTCCGGTCATAGATGGCCACACCGAGGCAGTCTTTATCGAGCTTGAGCGCGACGCCTCCGTCGAGGAGTTCACCGACGCGCTCAGAACATTTTCGGGCCTTCCGCAGGAGCGAAATCTTCCCTCCGCGCCTAAGCGCCCCATCGAGATCCGCACCGTCCCCCAGCCCCGCATGCACCGGGACCTCGGGAACGGCATGTCTGTCACGGCTGGCCGCATAGAGAAAGTTGGCCCCAGAAGGTTCAAGTACGTCGCCATGGGGCACAACACCATACGTGGCGCCGTGGGCGCATCGATCCTCAATGCAGAGCTTTTGGCTGAAATGAAATATATCTAACGAGACGATACATATGAAAAAGCTTAGAATAGCCATTATTGGGCTCGGGGTCGTGGGTTCCGGGTTCCTCACCCTGCTTCAGGAGAAGCGGGACATCCTATCAAAGTCCTATGGTCTCGACTTCGATGTCGTGGCGGTATGCGACAAGATGCGTGGGTCCATATTCAATCCCGCCGGTGTCGACATCGGTACCGTCATCAAGGAAACGCCGGCATCCGAGGCGCTTAGCGGGGAGCGGGGGCTTACCTCGTTTGAGATTATCGGGCGCCCTGAAGTGGACGTCATCGTAGAGGCGACGCCGACGAATCTCAAGACGGGCGGAATCGGCCTTGAGCACGCCCGGCGGGCACTCACCGCAGGCAAGCACTTCATCTCCACCAACAAAGCACCCCCCGCGCTTGCGTACAAGGAGCTTATGGGGCTTGCTAAATCGAATCACGTCTACTACGGGTACGAGGGCACGGTGCTTTCAGGGACACCTGCCATCAGCGTGGCAATCGAGGGGCTCCCCGCAACGAAGTTCTTCTCCATCCGCGGCGTGCTCAACGGGACCACCAACTTCATGCTAGAGCGCATGGAGCTTGACAACATGGAGTTCGACGAGGCGCTCACGCTTGCCCAGTCGCTGGGATACGCAGAGTCCAACCCATCTTCAGACGTCGACGGGTGGGACGCCTGCGCAAAGGTAGTCATCATGGCAAACAACATACTCGGTGCAAACATCACCCCAGACGATGTCAAAGTCAAGGGGCTCAGGGGCGTAACGAGAGATGACGTGAAAGCTGCCAGGGCAGAGGGCAAACGCATAAAGATGGTAGGCTCGGTCATGTTTGACGAAAGCGGCGCGCTCGTAGCGAAGGTCTCGCCAGAGACCGTTGGGCCCGAAGACCCGCTCTACAGCGTCAAGGGTGTCACAAACGCAGTTTCCTTTGAAACCGACACTACGGAAACGGTCACCGTCATGGGGCCCGGGGCAGGAGGGCGCTCGGCAGGCTATGCCATGCTCTACGACCTTGTGGAGCTGCACAGGCGGAGCGCGGCGCGCCTCTAAGAGAAGCTTTATTAGCTTCCTTTCCTTCTTTTTTTTGTGGATACAATTATTCGTAGACGAATGGCAGGTTTTAGCGGCCTTATTGCGCCAGTCGCCATGGTACTATCATTATGGCTCGCCATAGATCGCGCCCCGTGGTTTTCCTGGAAGGACAACTACCTAAGCGACCTCGGCGTCGCCGAAGGGTCGGAACTGCTTTTTAATGGGGGGCTTATCGTTAGCGGCATTATGTTCCTGCTGCTTATTAAGGGCATCAAGGAGTACATGCCAGCCAGGCCGACTATCACAAGGGCGCTGTACACGCTTGCTGCCGGGGCCATTGCGCTTATCTGTATCGGAGTATTCGACGAGGATGCAGGGTCTATCCATTTTATTGTCGCAGTGATCTTTTTCGTCTTGTCCGCCATCGGCCTCGTCATGCTGGGAATAGGCGAGCAAAAGCACGTTTCGAAGAAGAGGGGCGCCATATGCCTCGCGCTTGGGGCCATACTGGCAGTGGCATGGATTATCCCCTGGCCAGGCACAGGCGGCGCGCTGCCCGAGATAGTGGGCACCATATGCCTTATGGCAATGTCAGTGCTGTATGGGGCGACACTTATCTTATCAGTGTGCCCGTTTAGCACAAAATAGAAAATAGCCACGCATCAAAGCTCGACCTTGGTGCTTTCCTTCAGCACGGTAAGCACCACTGACGTATTGGTACGCACCACATACTTGATGGTCTGTATCTCTTTTACGAATGTGTTTAAGTGCTTTCGATTCTCGAATCTGCCGACAATGACGGCGTCAAAGTCACCGGTGATGTCATATACGCAGATAAGATTGTTAAACTCCGCTAACTTTTCCTCCACATTCTGCAGTTTTCCCTTCTCGATGTTAAGGAAGATTAAGGCACGAAAATCGAACCCCACCTTCTCGGCGCTCACAACAGGGATATACCCCTTGATGACACCCTGGTCCTCCATACGCCTGACACGATGCGAAACCGTGCCCACGGAAAGGTTGAGCATCTGGGAAATCTCCCTATACGAAAGCCGTGCGTCATTGTTAAGCACACGGATAATATCCTTGTCAACGTCATCAATGGCCATTGCATCACCTTGGTATCAGAACTCAAGATCCTCATCATAGCATGCGCTCAGCCGGGATTGGTTCATCATTCCAAGGACATATGCACCGTGGATTATAAATCTTTCCAAAAAACACGCAGCGTAATCAACAATTGTCCATAATAATAAGAATATATGCACAAAAATCACTATTTGACGATTAATGTTCCCGTAATGCCATCAAATGCATCAACGATACGGCCTATAGATGATATGATGGCACGCCGCCCGCCCTTTGATACGAATTGTATCGCTGCAGAGACCTTAGGCCCCATGGTGCCTTCAGGGAAATGGCCTTCATCCATGTACTGGCGGGCACGTTCACAGTCCATGCGCACCACTTCCGTTTCTTGGGGTGTGCCGTAGTGGAGCTTTATCTTTTCCACGTCGGTCATAAGCATGAGCACGGTGGCATCGACCTCCTCTGCCAAGAGCTCTGATGCAAGGTCCTTGTCGATTACCGCCTCGATACCCCGAAGGCCCTCAAGACCCCCTACAACAGGTATGCCGCCGCCGCCGGCCGCTATGACTAGCATGCCCGCATCGAAAAGCATGCGGATTGCCGGCCCTTCGCTAATCCTTATGGGTACGGGGGATGGCACGACCCGGCGGTATCCCCGTGCAAGATTCGGGGCGACATGTACGATGGGCCAACGCTTGAGCGATGTAAGCTTTTGTGCTTCCTTTTGGGAATAAAACGGGCCCACCGGCTTTGTAGGATTGGAAAACGCCGCGTCGGACGGGTCTACCTGGGCCTGTGTAATAATCGTGACTACCGGCATCGCAATCCCGCTCCGCCGAAGCTCGTTTTGCATCGCCTGCTGAAGCATATAGCCTATCTGCCCCTGTGTCATTGCACCGAGTACGTCAAGCGGCTGTTCGGGGACTTGGCCCTTGGCGGCATCCTGCTGGATAAGCAGCGACCCGACATGGGGCCCGTTGCCATGGGTAAGGATGATATGGTGCCCCGCCCTGAGCAATTCAACGATTTGGGGTGCGATACGATTAATATTATTGTACTGCTCCATAACCGTTCCTTGTTCATGCGCCTGTTTGATGGCGTTTCCGCCAAGCGCGATAACGATGCGTGACCCCACACGACTACCCCCTGATACCACTGCTAACGTAAAATATGAATTTAAACCTATCCTCATCAAATCACGAATAAGGAATATGAAAAATCCTGGCTTAAGGTCAAAAATAATATGAAATTCATACAGAATAGTCATGAAAATATTAATAATATATATGTATGTGATTCAAATATATACTATATTGCATATCATTAGATTAACTTATTAAGTGTGCTGCATAGGGGAAATAATAATGTTTGATTGGGTTTTTTCCTTAAGCCTCGTAGACCAGTTTATCATTGCTGTTGCACTTTTTTCAGGATTTTACATGTCATGGACCATTGGCGCAAACGATGTCGCCAATTCCATGGGCACATCTGTGGGCAGTGGGGCACTAACGCTGAGGAAAGCGGTCGTCGTGGCAGGCGTGTTCGAGTTTGCCGGCGCGGTACTTGTTGGAAAACACGTATCGGGAACCATCAAGTCAGGCATCGTATCCCCGGAACTCATCAACGACCCGAGGGTGTATGCGCTCGCAATGCTCTCTTGCCTCATCGCTGCCACCATATGGGTCTTTGTGGCAACGTACTACTCACTCCCCATATCGACGACGCATTCCATCGTCGGCGCTGCAATCGGCATAGGGATTTTCATCTCATACAAGTACGTCAATTTTTCCATTGTGCAAAATATCATTATTTCATGGATATTCTCACCTATAGCGGGGGCCATACTGTCATTCCTGTTTTTCAAAATAATCATTGCAACCGTGTTCTCAAAAAAGGATCCAGTGGAAGCGCTGAGAAAAGTGGGTCCATACCTGGTCTTTATCAACATATTCATTATCGTCCTTTCCATATTTTACAAAGGGCTCGATAAGCTCGGCCTGGGATTCGGAGTCCAGGAGTCGGTGGAGATATCAATCATCCTGGGTATTGTGGGGGCGCTTACCGCCTCATACATATTCACACACAAGGAATTTGCCGCCGCACGCACCGATGCTGAAAAATACCGCCATGTCGAAAAGGTCTTTGCATACCTGCAGATAATGACGGCCTGTTCCGTTGCCTTTGCGCACGGGGCAAACGACGTGGCAAATGCCATTGGGCCACTTGCGGCAGTCATCCAGACCATCAAGGCAGGGGACATCGTCATAAACGGCGGCATACCGCTCTACATCCTTCTCATCGGAGGTGTCGGCATCGTTGTAGGCATTGCAACATGGGGATACAAGGTCATTGAGACCGTAGGAAAGAAGATTACGGAAATAACCCCATCCCGCGGATTTTGTGCAGAGCTTGGTACCACCATAACGGTGCTCACATGCTCCCGATTCGGGATTCCCATCTCAACGACACAAGTGCTTATCGGTTCCGTCATGGGCGTCGGCTTTGCAAAAGGTATTTCCGCCATCGACTTTAGCATCATCAGGAAGATATTTATTTCGTGGATGCTGACGCTCCCCATCTCGGCCGTGAGCAGTATTCTTATATACGTGTCCCTCAAAGGTATATTATTGTAGGTGACAGTATGGGAATACGCAACAGATTCAGGGTCCCGCTCCTGGGGGTGCTTAGGCCAGATCCGTTTGTAAAGCTTAACCAGCATGCCAAGATAGTCAAAAAATGCACCGAGTCCATGCAAGAGGCGATAATCGCATTCTTTAATGCAGATTTTGAGATTTTTGAAAAAAAGCGTGCTGAAGTGCAAGCGCTTGAGGGTTCTGCAGACGACCTCAAAAAGAGCATACGAAATCACCTGCCAGGAAACATCCACATGCCAGTGGAAAAAGCCAACTTCCTCCTGCTCCTTACCCAACAGGACAAGATACTTGATTACGAGGAAGACGTAGTACAGTGGCTTTCTATGCGGCAAAGACGGTACGACAAGCAGATATCAGGTGAGTTTACCAAGCTTACGGACAAGGTAGTCGAGAGCATCTCATGCTTTGAGAAGGCGATATTCAACATACCTGACGTCCTTGCGGCTTCGTTTTCCGATGACGAGCGCAATGAAACCAAGCAGTATATCAAAAAGGTCAGCATCGCAGAATATGAGTCGGACTTACTCGAGCACGCACTAACCAAACTTATCTTCTCGAGGGAAGGGGCACTTTCACCTGTTGACATATACCATCTCCAGCGTGTTGTGCAGCTTTTGGGTGAGGTTTCAAATCACGCTGAAAATGCATCGGACCGCATAAGGACGCTTCTGGCACGGTGACCCCAAAAACGCGTGTATCACAACTTTTTTATAATATACACTTTGTTTTGTTTATAATGTATTTTTTATCAAAATGAAAAATACAACGTAATGATAACAGGGGGTTCGGACATAATGTTAAGCATCATCATTCATGGGGGGGCATGGAACATGCCTGCGTCCCTTGAAGCCGCCCACCTTACGGGCGTCAGGGAAGCCTGCAAGGCAGGGCGTGACGCGCTGCTCGATGGTACAGGAAGCATCGATGCGGTTGCTGAGGCGCTTGTCATCATGGAGGAGGACGAGACGTTTGACGCGGGAAAAGGCTCGTTCCTCAACAGCGCTGGCACAGTGGAGCTTGACGCCGGAATGATGTGCAGCTGCACCTCCGACTTCGCAAGCATAGGCGCCGTATCACAGATACGCAATCCCATCCTTGTCTGCAGGGACTTACTCGCGTCATCACCGAATAAGTTCCTTGTAGGGGATGGGGCACACCAGTATGCGGCAAAGAGGGGGTTTGAGCTTATCGACAACAGCGAGTTGTGCACACCACGTGAGATAAAACGGTATGAGCGGCAATCCGGGGCCGTTGAGTCCTACTTTTCGCCATCTGATACAGTAGGCGCAGTAGCGTGCGACGGTACTGGATGCCTTACAGTGGGCAACACAACAGGCGGCACGCCGGGAAAACCGCCCGGGCGCGTAGGGGATTCGCCTATTGTAGGTTGCGGCATCTACGCAAGCAAGGGATGCGGAATTGCCGCCACGGGGCACGGCGAACCCATCATCAAGTCTGTGCTTGCAAAACGTATTTACGACCTGTATGAGGCGTACCGGGACATCGACCGTGCGGCCATCCACGGGATTCGGGATCTGGGCACGTTCGGATGGGGTGGGATAATAGCCATGGACTGCCAAGGGGCCGCCGCTGCACGCCATAATACGAGCAAGATGCCGTATGCCACATGGAACGAGCGTGATGGCAGCATTGTGAGCGCTATTGGTAATCCATCCCCCCTGATGCAACCAGTATAATAACCTAAGTTTAACAGTTAGCGATTAAAAGAAGTGTCCTTGAACTGTTAA
>CAYSZY010000049.1:0-10697 GCA_964435645.1 uncultured Thermococci archaeon
ACAGCAACGCCTTTTTTATTGCTGCCGGCAGGCAGCCGCCACAAGGCGGTTTGATGTTATTCTACTAAGCTAAACAAATACGTGACAAACATAGACACTATATTTTATCATTATTTTGTATATAAAATGGTATAAGAGTGTTCAAATTATACATTTATTTGCACATAAAGGTGATAATATGAACACTCAATTACGTATCAGCAACGATTCTTAAAGTAATTTTTCTATCCAAACTACTACAGATGCCTGGCACTATTCTGAAAAGAAAGGGGATACGGCATCAGATTGTTACCGACTGCCCGTTCCTGTTGACAAGCACCTGCGACCCTATCTCGTAACCCTCTTCAGAGCACAGCTCCGCCATGGATATGAGCATATCGGGGAATCCGTGGCACGGAAGGACGTATTCAGGCGCAAGCGTCCTGATAATCTTCCGGTGCTCCTCCCTGCCCGCGTGCCCGGAGACGTGGAGATCCTTTGCTATCGCAACATCCTGCATCTTGAGCTTGGTGTCAAGGCGGTATCTCGCCGCGCGATTCAGCGGATTTGGCACGATGCTTGAGGAGAACATGACCGTGTCCCCTCGGGAAAATGTGAAGGGGAACTTCCGGTCGGCAATCCGTGAGAGAACGGCGTCCTGTTCACCCTGAGAACCCGTCGTTATAACGACATAGTCCTTCTTGTTTTCCTGTACCTCCTTAAACATGCTCATCATCGCATCGCGCTTGCGTACCATCTGCACCGGCTTGTTGACGATGCCCATGTCCTGGGCAAGGCCGTAATACTTGCACAGCGACTTCCCTATGAGCACCGGGCGCCTGTTGAGCTGCTCGGCCTCCTCTATGATGGTGTTGATACGCTCTATCTGCGATGAAAACGAGGTCGTGACGATGGCATGGGGCGTATCCTCTATCATGCGCATGTAGTCGGTGACCATGGTGCTTGCCACAGCCTCCGACGGCGTCATGCCCTCCTGCATCACGTTGGTGGTGTCGGTGATAAGGAGCTTGGTGTCAATCTTTTTGAGCTTTGAGAAGGAAACCGGCTTTTGCAACCGCTGGTGGCTGTCAAGCTTGTAGTCCCCTGTAAAGACCACATCCCCCTCGCTGGTGCCGATGACGACAAAGGACGACTGGGGTATCGAGTGGGTAATGGGAATCATGCTTATATCGAAGGGGCCGATGGTGATGGACGAGTTGTACATCTCAAAGAGCGGATTCGGGAAGCTCTTTGCCTCTTCCTTAAGCATTGACGCGACCAGCTTGAGCGGGTACGGCCTGCCGATGATGGGGCACCTGAATCGCCTTGCAAGGCGAGGTATCGCGCCGATGTGGTCAAGATGGCCGTGCGATATGACGATGCCGACAATCTTCTTGTTCTTAAGCGGCGTTATGTTAGGTATTGCACCGATGCGGGAGAGTTCCCTCGTGGTAATATTCTGTAGATTGGTGTCTTCACCAATCATGATCCTGTCAAGGCGGATACCCATGTCCAGGATGAGGACGCTGCCGTTATGCTCGATGGCAGTCATGTTCTTTCCAATTTCCTCGTATCCGCCGAGTGTGTAAATTTTCATATGAATTCCTCTTTGCGCGCATAGAACTCTGCCGAAAATCCCCTATCGATTATGTATTGCCGCGTCGGGCCTTTGAGTATCACGGATTTTCGTGCCAGGTCCCCGATGGTGCGGGAACCAGTAAGCAACATGGACATTCTGAGTTCGCGCTGTAATTTTTCTATTTCCTTATCCGACGCTTCCGCATCGCCTTGGTGGGCTGCCGCCAAAAACGGCCATGCCAGGCCGGCGCATGATGCGCCCATTGCTATCGACTTGGCGATATGGATGCCGTTGCGGATTCCACCGGATGCTATTATCGTATCGAAATGGTCCGCCACCTCAACAATCGAGGGGACGGTAGGTATGCCCCAGTCCCAAAAGAGCCGGGCAGACTCCCGTTGCGCTGCATCGGGCGTACGGTAGTATTCGACGGCCGCAAACGACGTTCCGCCTACCCCTGCGACATCTATGCCGTCCAGGAACGAGACCCGCTCTGCGACTTCCGCCGATATGCCCGCCCCCGTCTCTTTTACGATAACGGGGTAAGGCGCATCATCCTTGATCTCCCGAAGCCGCCCGACCCCCCCGCAAAAGTCGGTATCGCCCTCTGGCTGTACGACTTCCTGGAGAGGATTGAGGTGGACGGCAAGCACATCGGCCCCGATGGAACCGACAAGCTCGTGGACCTCCTCGTTTTTCATTGTGACAAGCTGTGCGATGCCGATGTTCGAGAACAGGAGCGCATCGGGCGCGTGTTCCCGTATGCCATACGTCCCCGAAAGGGATGCGTCGACATGCATGGCTCGCTGGCTGCCAACTGATATGCCGATATTGTACCGGTCTGCAAGCCGTGCCAATGAGGCATTTATCCTGCCCGCAAGCGGAGAACCTCCGGTCAGGGCGGATATCATACAGGGGCACGAAAGCGTCTTTCCGAACAGCTCTACCGACGTATCTATCTCGGAATATGCCATTTCAGGCAGCGATGAGTGAATAAGCGTGATGTCCTCAAATCCCGCCGATACGTGGGTCTGCACGTCATGCTCGAGGGAAAATCGGATATGGTCGTCTTTTCTCGTTGGTATCGACATTCACGCTCACCTATATTTCCAAGTTCCAGATGCTGTCCCCCACATAGTGGAGATTCTTTACGACCTTTCCATCATCCATTGCCAGCAGCTCCTCGCCACTATACATGGCAATGCCGATGGCAAGCGGCTTGCCGTGATTGACATCTCCGATGACGACAAACGAACCTTTGGTTATGCTGGGGTCCGCATCAGTTATGCCGGGGCGCATGATGTCTGCGCCGTTGGTCACGAATCTGATTGCACCCATGTCTACGACAATGCGGTGTGGAAGCGTTCTTACGTCAGAATTAAGGAACAGCCGGAGGGACGGTATCACGCTTTCGTCCCTGATGAGGAAGGCCGATGACCCATCATACAGGATGACCCTGATGTCCTTGTCGGTCTCACAGACCTCATACCTTCCCTTGGCGGGGGGGAGTTTGCCTGATACATACGAACCATCTATCTGCGCAAGAAGCTTCTTGACTTCGCTTTTAGACATGTCGTGACGTTTTTTTATCTCCACTTGGAACCACCAATATGGATAAGATTAGCATTACAGCGGTTATAATACTTACCCTGGTAAAAGAGAGGGAAACGGGGCTTACAGCCCTGCAAGGTCCCTAAGCTCCTTAGCCCGCGATACAGACTCCCAGGTAAAGTCTGGGTCCTTGCGGCCGAAGTGGCCGTAGGCGGCTGTCTTCTTGTAGATAGGGCGCTTAAGATCAAGATAGTCGATAATGGCCCGCGGCCGCATGTCAAAGGTCTCCTTAGTAATTTGGACCATCTCCTCGAGTGGTATGACGTTGCTTCCCTTGCATTCTATGTAGACTGATACCGGCTCCGCTACTCCGATTGCGTAGGCAAGCTGCACCTCACAGGACTTCGCAAGCTCAGCCGCCACAAGATTCTTTGCAATGTGGCGCGCCATGTATGATGCAGAGCGGTCGACCTTGCTTGGGTCTTTTCCCGAAAAGCAGCCGCCACCATGGCTTCCTACACCGCCATAGGTGTCTACGATAATCTTCCTGCCGGTAAGCCCGCAGTCGGCAAGCGGGCCGCCGAGGACGAATCGCCCCGTGGCGTTGATAAGGAACTTTGTGTCGCGAAGCAGGTCCTTTGGGACGACCGGGTCTATAACCTCCTCTATGATACTGTTTCGCAGTGTCTCGTAGCCTACCTTTGAGTCGTGCTGAGCGGCGATGACTATAGTGGATACGCGATCCGGCCTGCCGTTCTTGTAGTCAACGCTGACCTGCGTCTTGCCGTCAGGGCGCAGGAACGGAAGCGTAAGATTCTTCCGTACCTCAGCGAGCTTGGCCGCAAGCTCGTGCGCTAGTGATATGGGGAGCGGCATAAGGCACGCAGTCTCATCGCACGCGTAACCGAAGACGATGCCCTGGTCGCCCGCTCCCTGCTCGTGGTCGGGGGTCTGGTCGACACCCATGGCAATATCTGGGGACTGCTCGTCAATCGATGTGAGGACGGCGCAGGTCTGGTAATCGAACCCCATCCGCGCATCGGTATACCCGATGTTCTTTATCGTGTCCCTCACGATATGCGGGATGTCAACATATCCATCGGTGGTAATCTCACCGGCGACAATTGCCATGCCAGTGGTCACCATGGTCTCACAGGCAACACGCGAATTGTTGTCCCTTGCGAGGAGTGCATCGAGGATGTTGTCTGAGATCTGGTCGGCAATCTTGTCCGGATGGCCTTCGCAGACGGATTCAGAGGTAAAAACATAATCTGACATATGAACCAACCCATTTTTTTGATTTATATACCTTATGGTACAAATAATTCCCTACTGTAATTCCATATTATAACCATTTCCCTTTCTCTATGTACTTTTTGCCGTCGAGGTACAGGGTCGGTTCCAATACGATACCGTCGAGGTGCGAGTCCGAAACCACCGTGCCCCCGAATGTGGAGTTGTCCCCCAATGCGATGTGAATGGTCCCTTTGACTTTCTCGTCCTCCAGGGTGTTTCCCGAAAGGACTGCATTGGGATTGGTGCCGATTCCCAGCTCCGCGACATTT
Organism: uncultured Thermococci archaeon; assembly: GCA_964435645.1. Lineage (GTDB taxonomy): Archaea > Methanobacteriota_B > Thermococci > Methanofastidiosales > NM3 > JAHKLV01. Next base: position 4,675 of record CAYSZY010000049.1, read on the forward strand.
CGTGCATCTTCGCCGAATCGTGAAAGGGTGGTCCGCAGCGCATCGGCTTCGCGGGCCCCCTCAATTTCACGGGCGATTCCGCCACGGATGCGTATTGTTATGGGCTCGGTTAGTACGCCTACGCCCCCTGCCATCGAACCGTCGACAACAAGCGTCCCCTCCGCCGTGCCTTCCACCGGGGCGATGTAAGCCTCCCCTGCGGGAATGTTTCCGAATATGCCGCGCTCCAAATACCGCCCGTTGTCAGGGTCGCCCTTGCGCCCAGCGATTGAAAATGTCAGGTCGGTGCCCCTATCTGTTATGACATGCGCTTCGGATGCGCTCGAGAGCAGATCGGCCCAATTATTGCCGTCACGCTCAAGCTGCAGGAAGTCGGTGCCCCGGATACGGTACAGCATGTCTTTTGATATCTGGGGCATGGATGCCACCCGCGCGCCCGTGGCGCAGGCATCCAGGCGCGCCTTGGTGTGGGAAAGGGAGCGGTAGGTGGGCATCATGACCACATCGGCGCCCGCCATGGCCTTCGACACAATCTGCGGGGGTTCCTCCCCATGGGAAGAGCGCTCACCCATCATGACCAGTATCGCCTCTTTGCAAAGGGGGCGTGCAGCCTCGTGAAATGCCACGCCTATATCCATGAGCCGGTTGTCAGTGACCACGAGCACGGTCTCATCGCGCTGCAGCCCCATGGAATCGGTAAGAATCAGAGTACATATTTCTTCTGTCATAGTATCACTCCCCGTTATGGACATAGTGCGCTGCACCGATGGCAGTCGCATACGCCGCATGTTCCGGAATATGGAACTTCATGGAAAAAAGGTCTCCGACACCGCGGAGAATGCCCTCAACTTGAGGGATGGATGTAAGCTTGCCCGTAAGGACGATATCTTTATATCCGCAGCCGCGAGCGGCCGAGACGGCGACCACGCCGATGGTCTGGCAGACAAGATTTACCAGCGCCAGCGCCTTGTCCTCGTCAGTGGCATCGTCGGAGACCTTGCCGAAGTTGGAGGCAGTTGCAGTCTCGGGCAATCCGCCGATGGGGCCGCTGGCAATGTCACCCACCGTGAGGTCGACCGTATCTAGGCGCCCCCCTTTGGCCTTTCGTGCAAGGACGGATATGGAGTGGATATTAAGTACCAGCCGCGAGAGGCCCAGCAGCGTTCCGCCGCCGACGCCTATGCCCCCCCAATGGCTGATGGCCTTCCCGTCCACCTGCACGAGGGCCGTCCCCGTGCCCATGCTGACGACAATGGCCTGTGAAAGCCCGGTAAGCGACACACCCGCCGTGCCGATGGCGGTAAACTCGTTGATTTTCCTGACGGGTATGCCGAGCAGCGTGCTGCCGAGGCAGGCCGCACCGACTCCCGTGGCCGCGATGACCTTGATGTCTGCAAGGTGCACGCCGATCTGCTCCACAAGCTTGCCCAGAGCGCCAGCGGCGGCGGTAATCTCGTCACCTGCCTCCACGGAGACGATACAGACGATCTCGCCGCCCTTAAGCGCCACGGCATCCGTGGTCGTTCCGCCGATGTCAATACCGATTATCATGCTATCTCCTGTTCCATACGGTGTATATGATTCCCAAAATGAAAATTACCACAAATACGGCAAGCATCCCCTGCAGCGCCCCGGTATACGCCACACCAATTACAAAGAGTGCGGCTGCGAGGAATCCGGCTATGCCTTCGCCGCCCATGAGCCCCGCAGAGACGAGGATACCCGACCCCTCATGCTGAGGGTAACTTCGGGAAACGATGTGCCTGATGACACCGCCAACGGCAAGAAGGATACCCAGCGTCATGCCGAGGAACATCCCGATGCCAAGCGCCATCGTGGAGAAAGGAAGCTGCTTTTTCGTGATGCGTGTTACCGCCTCGTAGCAGAAGGCGAGTATGAATCCGGCGTAAAATGCATTGGGGTGGGCAAACCCGAAGATGCTTCCCGCGACAAGCTGCGCCTGCGGTGCAGGCATCTGTGCCGTAAAGAGCACGTCGGCATACCCCTCGAGCACTATGTCGAGAATAAACGGCGCCGCAAGCCCGGCGATGATGGCACACAGAAGGTCCACCTTGATGATGTCGCTGGGGCGCGTGCCGATTATCTTTGCTGACTTGTAGTCCTGTCCGATGTCGCCTGCCACCGCCGTTGCGACGGAGACGAAAATGACGATGACAAACGCCGCATAGTAGCTCAGGTGGCCCCCAGCAATCGAGTACAGGCCGATGCATGCCAGCCCGACGATGATGCCGAACTGCTCAAGCGGGTCGATATCGGTCTCGCCGGTCATGCGCGCTGCCACGGTGGACATCACCCAGACGCCGATTACGCCGATAATGGCCGCCACCACCGGCGCCCCGGCGATGATAAGCACGACAAATGAGACAAGAGATATCACGGGGGAGAGCTTCATGTACCAAGGGCCGTCCATGGAGAACAGCGGAGCAAATATCTTCTTCACCCGCGGAAGGACGTATGCGGCAAAGAAGCCGATGCCGCCCCCGAGCACGAGCCCCATGCCGAGATTCTGTACAAGCGACGTCGCGTCGGATGCAGCCCAGCCCTGTGAGACGAGGTACGGCACTATGGCGAGCGAACCGACAACGGCTCCGCCGAACCACGAGTTAACCGCTATACGCGGGCCGAGAATGTACCCGATTCCGACGCCTAGCGGCATAAGTGAGATGTAGATGATAACGCCGTACGTAGCAAGCGCAGAGAACGTGAAGAGCGGGAAGTACAGGTCCCGGGTAAGCGCGAAGATGCCTGCCAGAAGTACGGTAAAGGCGATAAGGGACGCACCGGAACCGCCGCGCATCTGTGTCTTGAGTATTTCAGCGCCGGCGGTGCCCGACGCATACGGCAGCTGCTCCTCGTCGATATAGATGCGGCGAAGCGGAATAGAGAGCAGGACGCCAAGCGCAGCGCCTGCGACGCAGACGATGGCGAGCTTATACGGCGATATCATGGCTATGTCAACGCCCATCCTGTCCTGGAGGAACAATATGCCGGGAACGGTAAACGCAACGGCTGATGCCATGAGGCCACCGATGGTCCCTCCCGCCTGGGCGACGTTAATCTGGTGCACTGGGACCTCCTTCATACCCGCAAGGGCGCGCATGATGCCCGCAGAAGCTATGACTGAGAAAATTATCGGCCACGGAAGCCCTCCAAGCCGCAGTGAGATGTAAATCGAAGTCGACAGGAGAAAAAGCGTGAGAACCACGGCGACTGATACAGAGGTCAGGGTAAGCCCTGACTCACCCTGCTCCTCGGGATACGTCATTCCAATCGCCTATGTTTTGCGTCGATAAACTTGTCAAGCGCCTTGATGTTGATTTCGGCAAGCTTGAGCTTTGAGACCACCATCTCCATCATGAGCCCCTTGTATACCTCGAGCTTGTTCTTGTCGTCGGTAAGCTCCTTTAGGAATCGCGTCATCTTGGGTGACTTGGCATCCTTGAGCGCCGTCGCCATGGCGGCCTCGTTTGCGCGCCCCGAAGGCACTATCTCCGCCGCCTTCCCCTCGAGCGCCTTGATGTCAAACTCGCCCTCAAGGTATTGGAGAATCTTTGTGTCTAGGCTGTCGCGGATTGAAATAAGGATACGTGCGATGTCAAGATCATCGGTGTTCTCGTCGATACTAGTCTTTTTTACGGCGATCCAAGACTTGTGCTTGGCAGAAAAGGAAATATGTTCATCCATTGGTACCACACGGCATAGTACAGAACCCAGTATAAAAACTTTTCTTAAATAATGGAAGTGCTTCACGCTTATCAACGAATATATCGGCAATAGACGAGGCATTAGAAAACAAATATTATTAGTGTAATTGCAAATATATGCATATTCCACGGGTATCATACCATAATATGAACACAATTCCATGAGTATAATGACGATAGAAAGGTATTTATACGGTTTTTTAAACGATATGTGGATTAGATGGTTGATTCAAATATCATTCTCCAAGTTATTGTCGCATTTGCGGTATGTTCGATTATCGGGCTTCCTTCGTACCGCATACGGGTGGTAAGCCTTTCGGGGCTGCTCTCGGGGTATGTCATGGGGATAGGCGTCATCCTATTCGGGGGATGGAGCGCGTTTGTGGTCATCTTCATGTTCTTCGTGCTTTCGGGCGCAACTACCAAGTTCCATTACGACAAGAAGAAAAAGAAAGGTGTCGCCGAGGCAGGAGGGGGCGCCCGCGGCTATAAGAATGTCTTTGGCAACGGGATTGTCGCGCTCTTTATGATTGTGTGCTGGTACTACGGGGGATGGACCGTGTTCCTTGCAGGGTACCTCGGTGCCGCGGCGTCCGCAACGGCAGACACCGCCGGTGGGGAGATAGGGCGGCTCTCCACCTCCGACCCGTACCTCATCACGAACCTCAAGCGCGTGCCCACGGGTACTGAGGGCGCCGTGTCTGTTCTTGGCAAGTCTGCAGAGATAGTGATATGCATCTTTCTCGGGGCCATCGCGATTGCAAGCGGCATGTCAGGGGCTGAGTTCCCCTGGTGGCAGATAATGCTCTCGACCACTGCAGGTGGATTTATCGGCGCCACCATGGACTCGTACCTTGGAGCAACGCTCGAGACGACCCAAAACTGGTTTGGGAACAATCACACCAACTTTTTCTGTACCGTCGCGGGCGCCGCCACGTCCATGGCGCTTTTCGCCGCCTTCTGACCGGGGGCGGTACCTAATTTTTATATACTCACTTGCAGATGATATGGCATGGGCGTTGACATAGACAAACCGATTAGTGATATGATGGTCAGCATACGGGCATACTTTGGCAACGACTACCTCTTCGCGCTCGTCATCGTTGTTGCGTTCTTCGTGCTGGCGCTTATTATCACATTCATATACTCTTCCGTGCTCAGGCGGCTGTGCACCAAGACAAATACGCAGATGGACGACATGTTCATCAACGCTACCAAGCGGCCGCTTATCATGTTTATCACCCTCATCGGCATCGAGACGACCATCGTCGCCCTCGAGATGGAAGGGACGCTTGTCATAGGCATAAACGACATCCTCTCGTCCGCACTGATAATACTCTTTGCATACATGCTTATCAGGTCATTGGACCTCTTCGTCATCAGGTGGGGCATGTCTTGGCTGCAGAGGACGCACTCGCAGTACAGCGATACCATCCTTCCGCTTATCCAGAAACTCATAAACGCACTTATCATCGTCGCGGCCATTATCGCGATACTCTCTGTGTGGGGCATTGAGGTGAGGCCGTTTCTGGCAGGGCTGGGGATAGCGGGGCTCGCCGTGGGCCTCGCCCTCCAGGATAGCCTCAAGGACCTGATATCGGGCATCTCGCTTATAATCGACCGGACGTACAAGGTCGGTGACAAGGTGAAGCTCGACAGCGGGGAGATTGGGGACATCCACGAGATAACGCTCCGCTCCACGCGCATCCGCACGTATAACAACAACGTCATCATCATCCCGAACGCCAAGATGGCCTCGTCAAAGATAATCAACTACACGCAGCCATCCTTCAACGAGAGGGGGCAAGTGCCGTTTGACGTGGTGTACGGAAGCGACATAACAAGGACAAAGGAGGCGGCGCTTGCGGCAGTCAAAGCGGTCCCGGAGGTGCTGGCAACCCCTGCGCCCTCCATAGAGTTTTTGGACCTTGCAGACTACTCGCTGAAGTTTAGGGCGCTCTTTTGGGTCAGTATGTACGGTGAGAAGTGGAAAGTCGAGCGCGCTGTCGTGCAGGGCATCTACGAGGCGCTCAACGCAGCAGGAATAGAGTTTGCTTTCCCTACAAGCACCATTCATCTGGAAAAGGGGGAATAATCCCCCCTCTTTTTTTGTACACTTTCTCGAAGTAAGTTTATTAAATAAAAAATGCTCATTCATGATGTCCTCTTGGGGGGAGATATGTGAAAAAGATTGCAACTATATTATTGATAATAAGCATGATTGCCACGGCATTCCCGATGGCGATAGCTGCTGAAGATGAAATAGCTGACCCTATCCCAATTGATATCGGAAATTTG
>CAYSZY010000050.1:0-9737 GCA_964435645.1 uncultured Thermococci archaeon
CTGCGGTCATGTGGGCGGCATATACCCTACTAAACAAAAACGTGTCTAGGCACCACAATCCATTGTGCTTGACCGCAAGTGCCTACGTCTTTGGTTCAATGTTCTTGCTGCCTGTTGCGGCATCACTAGAAAATATCGGGTCGTTGGCATCGCTATCAATGAAAACGTGGGCAATTGTCCTATATCTGGGCATATTTTCTTCAGGCATAACGTTCTTGCTTTGGAATTATGCGCTAAGCAGAATGGACAGCACCAAAGCCTCAGTATTCATATATCTGATTCCCATAGTGGCAATGCTTTTCGGATGGGCCTTTATGGAAGAGACAATTACATTCTACATGCTTATGGGATTTGCACTTACAATTATTGGAATTTACATATCAGGAAAAAAATAATCGTGTTCGTTTAGCTTGAGAGGACAGCAACACATTTCTTATGGCTGCAGGCCGGCTGCCGCCACAGAAACGTTTGATGTTATTCTACTAAGCTGAGCAAATGCCCTTTTTGTGCCATTGCCCCTTGCCGAGTCCGGTTGGCAACGCAACCGTAGTGCACAGGGGCGGATATGCATGGTCCATCCCCGTGGGCCGGAATGGGGGCCGCACAGGTAGTTCTTCCCTTCCCCGTATGGATTCAGCGATGCACGGGGAAATATTGCCCCCCCGGAGGCGGCCCGCAGGGCTACCGTTCCTGTGCACGGGCGCCCTTTCTGTACGACATGCCCTGAAACGTGGCAACCTGTGTGCCGTCTTCGGTAAATATATGGATAAGGTATGTCGCAAGCCGTGGCGAGCGCGAGTCCTCCACCGCCTCGGCGATGAGCACGCCCCGCGGCGCGGCCGCGGTGTAGCTTATGGTGCAGCTGATGCCGACGGAAAGCCCGCCATGGGAGTTCGCGGCGGCGGCAAAGGCCATGTCAGCAAGGGTAAAGAGCGCACCCCCGTGCACCGACCCCCACGAGTTGATATGGTCGTCCCCCGCATTCATCCGAACCTTTGCATACCCTTTGCGTATCTCGAGGATCGTGATGCCGCAGAGCGCTGCAAAGCGGTCCTTTTCCAAGTACGCCCTACCCTGCGTACAAATGTCTTCTTCGCTCATGGTATCACCCACCCCACCTCGCTGCCAAGGTATAAGACGATTCTGCCGGCACGGCGCACGTATCGTCTGATACGCATCGCGGGAGTGGCGGCGCGGCGCAATTCATATGTCGCAATCTATATATTTGGTGGGTTCGAAGCTTTAGCAACAGGCGTATCACGGAGGGGAATGCATGAACAAGTTGTTGCCGGTCGGCGCAGGCGGATTTTTGGGGGCCACCCTCCGGTACGAGCTTTTGGGATGGATACTGTCGGGCCCCACGGCGTTTCCGGCGGGTACGCTCGGCGCCTTTACGGCCATGTCGGCATTCGGGCACGATTCGTTCCGGTTGCTCGATCAGCGGGACACTGGGCTCTTTGCGCCCAACGTGTGCGGCGCGGCGCTTTTGGTGCTTCTGACAGTCTTTGCGGCGCGCGCCCTGGTGCCCAATCCATGGAGGCAATGAAATGGCCCGTATGGTGCGCATGGTGCTGGCTTCGATTGTAATGATTTTTCTAGCTGTGGCATCCATGGCCCCGTCGGCAGCAGTGGAGCGCGACGCGTCGGGCTTGTACAATCAGCTGCTTGCGGGATGGGACCCGGCGTCGGATCCCGACGGCATCAATCTCTGCTACCGGGGTGTGTTCCTCATGTATACTGACATTCAGTATCCCCAGCAGGAGATTCAGGAAAAGGCCCTTGCCTGCGCCGAGCTTGTACTTTCGCGCATCACGGATTCCGGGGTCATCCTGCGCTACACCGACCGGGAAAACGTCAATTCCAAGCTTATGACCGGGCTCGGCGCATGGACGCTTTCCACCGCGTACTGGTACACGGGAGATGAGCGCTATGCCGAGGCCGCTCGTCGCGCAGGGGACTACCTTATCGCCGACATGGGCCGATGGGAGGCGACGTATCCCGCCGAATGTGGCGATCCCCGCACCGCATTTCAGAGAAATGGTGGAAATAACGAGACCTGCCTAACCTCATACTGCTACACGAGCCCCAACGACCTCGGCCTTGTCGCTTTGGGGACCGGCGCCATCGTCTATTACGGGGCAGGCGGAGAACCGTACTATTCCTACACGCTCAAGCTTGCGGATGCGATGTACGACATGCAGCTTGCCGACGGTTCGTGGCACGACGGGTACGCACTGAGGCTTCCCACGCGGTGGGACCGGTCGTGCCACTATGTCACCATGGCCATGATGGGCGTGTGGATGGGCTACAAGATATCTGGCGACGGGCGCTATGCGCAGTCCCTTGCCGAGGCGTGGGCCTGGTATGCGGGCATGCAGGCGAAGTCCGGCGCGGTTTACGACATCTGGGTCGACGACGGGAATCTCCACAAGGCCCCCGGCGGGGAAAATCCCCACGACTTCCTGCAGGTCGGCGGGCAGACGGATGAAAAGGAGTACTACACGTCTGCCACAAAGACCAATCTTGGCGAGTTTTCCTTCGTTCTTGCCGCATCGCTGCTCGGCAACGTGGGGATCGACCCTGCGGGCAGCACGCGTACCGTCGACTATCTGGGCGCCCGCATGGTATTTTCCAACTGGTACGTTCTCTCGTATGCGCTGGCAACACCCGAACCGCTTCGCGTGCTTGTGCGCCCCCGGCCTGTCTCACTCCATGAAGACATGCAGGGGACGCACGGCTCGCCGCAGCCCGTGGCCACCCCGCTTCCCTATGGGCTTGCAGGCGCCGGCGCCGTGCTGATTGCCGCCGTGCTGATTGCGTGGAGGATGCGGCGATGAGGGCGATCGACGTGCGCTATTGGCGCGCCGGAGGGCTCATATCACTCTTTGCCATCGGCCTTGTGCTCAGGTACCTTATCATCGCCCCGTATGGATTCCTCCTCGGGGAGGATGCGTATTTCCACCGGGAGGTGACGGCGTACTTCGTGTCCGCCGGCGTGCTCCCCCAGTACGATATCGGCGGTTGGGCGGCGCTGCACCCGTACTACCTTGCGCTTAGCGACAAGGTGCTGGCGTACCCATGGGGATTCCATGTGCTTTTGTACCCCTTTTCACGCATAGGGGGCGACACGGCGCTTCGGTACCTCCCTGTGGCTGTATCGAGCTTCACCCCGCTTGCGGTCTACCTCTTTGCGCGCGAGCTGTCGCAGAACGAGGCGGTGGGATTTTTCGCCGCCGCGCTGTCGACTACCCAGGACGTCGTGGCGCACTCGGTACTGCTCCTGCCCCAAAGCCTGGGCCTGCTCATTCTTCCTGTCAGCCTGTACCTGTACCTCAAGACCCGCTACGGCGCGCTTATCGGCGCGCTGATGTTCTTTGTCCACCCGTTTAGCGGGGTTGTCATCATGGCATGTGTCATCTCGCTTGGCCTGTGGAGGGGGGAATATTGGAAGACGGCCAGGCTGGCGGCGCTGTCCGGCGCCGTCATCGCGGTGTACACGGTCATGACCATGCTCAATTCGGCTCCGGGCGAGGCGTTTGGATTCGGGATGCCCACCGTGGTGTGGTACGGGGCACAGCGCTATATTAATGCGTTTGGCCTGGTGCTGCTTTTTCCCATCGGCATATACTTCATGAGGGGAAGGGGCGGGAGGTACCTGATAATACCCGCGTTTATCCTCGGGATGTTCTCTCTCTTCAAGGTCTCAAATCTTCCCCCCGAGCGATTTTTTTCATACCTTTCGATTCCCCTCGCCTGCATGGCTGCCTATGTCGCCAAGGGCATCGACCGGGGCGTGCTGCGCGCCGCCTTTGCCGGCGCGCTTATCATCGTGGCCAGCATGTCGTCGGCAGAGATATTTGGGCAGATAGGCCCTTCCCGCGTCGAGATGGCGTCGTGGGAGTACCTTGCCGAAACGACCGTTGCAGACGCCACGCTTTTGGGATGGAACCGGTACCCGCAGATCTTTTCCACACGCCGCCAGGTGGTGTCCGGCGCCGGCATGGGCGCCACGGACTATATCAGCCCCGATGCCACCATGCTGGCCACCACACCCCTTACGGGCTTTACGGGTTCGGATGCGTACAGCATATTCTACGACAACTTCGTGCCTCTGATGCAGTTTCGCTCTGATGGGTAATGGCTGATTTTTCCCCGTTCGGGCAGTGGGGATGTGGATTATAACTATAATTGATAGGAATATCAATAAACCTTAAATATTTTGGATAAGACTTGACATGCCCCTTGGTTGCATTGGGGGAGGATTCGTTGTAATCCACTTGTCGCTGCAAAGGTGGGATGTTGTGGCCATACGCGGAAAAGAACCGGAAAATACAAAGAAGATATTCCAGCGGTCATGCATATGCAAGCACAAGGAGGAGGAGGGATGCCTGCAGACAAACAGCATCATCTCGTGCCTCTGCCTGTATGTTGAGCAGGGTGATGTGCAGTACATGACCCATCTGGACTACAATTCTCATTTCAGGGAACAGCTGGCACAGTTCCTGTGCTGCATCGGGCCCCCGGACGCATCGACCGATGCGTTGGTAATAATAACCGAGCTTACCAACGATATCCTGCTGGACCACACGCTCACGGCGCTTCAGGCCCGCGGAGTGGGATATGGGATATTTTCAGGCCGCTGGCCGCTGCATGTCGCCATCACAGAAGGGGGGAAGCTGACGGTAATCGACAAGGAGTTTGTACGATTCAAGAAACCCAAGGAGGCTTCCGAGTGCATGTTCGGCCTTGAGCTCTATTCGCGGCTGCATCTCAAATGCAGCTATCTTGATCCCGACTAGCGCCCGACAAGGGAGTTGCGCATCCTCCGGCATGTCACGACGCCGAGGGAAGGGTGCCCTTACGGTGCGTAGAAGGGGATTACGGGCAGGCCCCCTTCCACGATACATGCCATCAGGGGGGGGATTTTCGCCCATGTTCTACCCCTTTGTTTCCACTGCAAATCCTTCATTGGCCCACCTTGCATTATCCCATGGGAATGATGCATATTGTGAAAAATGCAGGCATGCGATGACTCGAAAAATGCTTGGCGACAGGGCGGGGATTTGAACCCCGGATCTCTTTCAAGAACCGGCTTAGCAGGCCGGCGCCGTACCAGGCTGGGCCACCCTGTCATCTGCGTATGAGACTAACTACTTCCTGCCCTTTTAAAATCTTTTCTTTTTTGCTGTCTCCCTTCAGAATCACCATATTCTGGGGACGGAGCGGGGAACCCATATATTTTTTAAGGGTGTCGCGCCTTGTAGGGTCATGAAGGTAGGTTCCAGGTCGACAATCTTTTTTGTGATTTCAGCGCTTGCGCTCTACGTCTACGACCGTGGCATCCTCTCGCTTATCGCCGTCCTATTGGCGTTGGGCATCCTGCTTCTTGATATCGAAGAGGGGTAATTCCCTTTTGGGATGTGGCCGCACCAGTTGGCAGTGGGGCACTCCACCGTGCCCAAAAGCAATCTGCCATGCCCGTGGCATGTACAGGTGCCCGTATGGCCGCATGCTTCTGCCTGTGGCACCATCTGCTGCCGGTTACCTATGCAAAGGGCTGGTTCCCGATAGCTATATTAAGTACAATGGGAGAAAAATCTGGAATGAAGTTATATAATATTGATATCCGGATTCAATATCTGCCCGTTTATGTGGCCGTGCCGATAATGGCGGTACTGCTCGTTATATCCGGGTACCTGTTCTGGTGGCTTATCCACGGGACGTGGCCTGCTATCCTGTTCCTTATGGCAACGCTCATGCTCACCGTCGAGGCGTGGGACAAGACAAGAAAGGAAAAGGGGAAGATTTTCCTAATACGAAAAGTCGAGCCCCTGTGAAAGCGGCATCCTGTCGCCCCAGTTTATGGTGACAGTCTGGCGTCGCATGTACGCCTTCCATGCGTCCGAACCGGCCTCTCTCCCGCCGCCTGTTTCCTTCTCTCCGCCGAACGCTCCCCCGATTTCCGCACCGCTGGTGCTCACGTTCACGTTTGCAATGCCGCAGTCTGATCCCTTGCATGAGAGAAATAGCTCAGTTTCACGGACATTGTTGGAAAAGATGGCGCTAGAAAGCCCCTGCGGCACCTCGTTGTGCAGGCATATTGCCTCGTGGATGTCATCGTATGCCATGACATAAAGGATGGGTGCGAACGTTTCCTGCATGACGATCGGCACATTTCCCGGCACGTCGACAATTGCAGGGCGCACATGATTTCCATCGAGGTGCTCCCCCCCGTACAGCACTGTGCCCCCCTGTTCGCATGCCGTGGACAGGGCATCCCGCATATCGCTTACCGCCTGCGCGTCGATAAGCGGCCCCATGGTGGTTGTTCGGTCAAGCGGATTGCCGACCCGCAGCGATGCGTATGCCTTGACGAGCCGTGCCACAAGCGTGTCTTTTACGTCCGTATGCACGATAAGCCTGCGTATCGATGTGCAGCGCTGCCCCGACGTGCCCACGGCGCCGAATACTATCGCCGGCACCGCAAGGCCGAGGTCCGCGTCAGGCGTTACGATAACGGCGTTGTTGCCCCCCAGCTCAAGAATGCTTCTGCCGAGGCGTGCCGAGACCGCCTGTGCGACATGGCGCCCCATGGGGACCGACCCCGTGGCAGACACCAGCGGAAGCGTGGTGTCCTCCGCCATGGCCTGCCCGACATCCCTGCCCTCTCCGCACGCCAGGCAGCATACGCCGTGGGGCATGCCGGCCTGCTCCATGACATCGTTTACGATATGCTGGATTGCAATGGCGCACAGGGGCACCTTGGAGGACGGTTTCCATATGGGCGTGTCGCCGCAGACCAGGGCAATCAGCGCGTTCCAACCCCATACCGCCATGGGAAAGTTAAACGCGGTGATGATACCGATGGGGCCAAGCGGGTGCCACTGCTCGTACAGCCGGTGCCCCTCGCGCTCGCTTCCCATCGTCTTGCCGTAGAGCTGGCGGGACAGTCCGCTGGCGAAGGTGGCGATGTCGATTGCCTCCTGCACCTCCCCCGCGCCCTCCGGGAGTATCTTTCCCACCTCCAGGCTGACAAGGGCGCCAAGGGCGTCCTTCTTTTTGAGCAGCGCGTCGCCGATATCCTTGACTATGGTGCCCCGCCGCGGCGCGGGAATCGCACTCCATTCCCGAAACGCTATGCGTGCAGCGCGCGATATCTTGCGGTATTCCTCTTTTGTCACGAGCGTGACCGCGGCTATCTCGCGCTGGGACTCGGGGTCTATGGACATGATGGTCCTGCCGGACCCCATCCACGAGCCGTGCCCGGTGCAGCCGCCGTAATTCTCATCCGTAATGCCAATATCCCGTAAAAATCGATGCATTCCATTCCTCCCGCTGTTACTAGAGGGGCGGAAGTATTTATTTTTGGTTCCTATATGAGGAGGTCAAGGTACCGTTTTGTAAGGCCTGCAATCTCTTCGTCCGTTAGCGCGCGGTCATATATGGCGACCTCTGCCACCGTTCCCTCGTAATATCGGTAGTCATACGCATGCCGCCCGATGTTGATGTCAAAATCGGTGACATCGATCTCGCCCGTTTGGCGCTTGGATGCTTCAAGCTCCCCGTTGACGTATATCCGCATCTCCTCGTCCGCCGCGCTGTACGTGGACACGACATGGTACCATTCCCCCACCTGGGGGGCCGTGTTCGAGAAAAGAAATTTTCTGCCATTGGTCGTCTCGAGGGCGAACTCAAAATACTGATTTATGCCCTCGCTCGTATAGCCGCTGTGCTGCAGCTGGTACTGGTGTTCCGACTTGTTGATGATGTTTGCCCATGGAGCCCCTGTTTCGGGGTCGATGTCCCACCGGATCCACGCTTCGAGCGTAATGGCCTGTGTGGGATTGTACGATGCCTGATTGGGCACTACCACATAGTCGTCATCCCCGTCAAAGGTCTTTGACCAGTCGAAAGGGGTGTCTGCCGCCGGGACGGTGCCGACGATGTTTGCGCTGTTGCCATCATCAAAGAGCCTGTCGTCAATAACAGAAAGGACGGGGGCGTACGTATTTGCCGCGGATGATTGCTGGCCGTCAGCGGATGCCGTGATGATCATCTTCTGGATGATGGATTCACCTGCTGGGATATCGTGGGTGTCGATTGTCACGGAACCGATGGCCAGGGCACCGACGGCGAGCGTGACGCCCTCGTCAAGGTCTCCAAAGGAGATTGCCTCGGGATGGGGCCCTAAAGCCTCGATGGAGACAAATATCGCCTGTGTCCCGTTGTTGGTGATTGTAAAGACGTCTTGCAGCACTGTAACGGCATTTGTGTTAACACCGTCCACAACTGACATGATGTCGAGCTCGTATGTGCCGTTGCCGTCGGTGTCCTGGAAGTATGCGCCGTTGGCGTTTTCCGACGGTGCAAGCCCCACAAGCGCTGAGGCGTCGCCTGCCATAGCGATCTCTGCGCTGCGTTGCGCGGATGTCGAGGTAAACGCCCCGCTGGCAACGTATAATACCGGCAGCAAGAGCAGAATAAGGAGCACGAAGTACTTTCTCATGCGATCACCTATATTGCCGCATTGGCTGTAAGGTGGACCTTCTGGAGGATATTGTCATCCTTTGTCAAGCCATGCGATGAAATGGTAAATGAGAATACGTAGCTTTGCCCTACACGGAGCATGATACCGTCTTCAACGTCCCCAAAGTCCACCGCTCCCGGATTGTCCCCTTCCTTTGTCAGGGTGAGGGTTATGGCTCTGATCCCGTTATTTGTAATTGTGCATATGTCCCGAATAACTGTCACGGCATCGATGTTGACGCCACCTGCCGCGAATTCAGAAAAATCCAGATATAGTGCACCGTTTTCTTTTTCTTTGACGTACGCTCCGTTTGGGCCATCGTATGGAACCATGGAAAGAAGCGCCGATGCATCACCTGTTACATCGATCTGGGCGCTTCGTTCCACGTTCACCGAAGTAAACGCACCGGTTGAAACGATGACCGCCAAGGCACAAATAATGCCTGCGAGCGGCAATATCTTTTTTAGCAGAATCTCACTTCCTTAGGTATGTGATAATATAGGTATTGTAATCCTATATTTATATTCTTCCTAAGATACGCTTTTTGTAGGTATTTATTAACTACAAGAATAAAGCGGGGTATCAGCCCCGCGTTCGGTGCCTTATACCGCGACAACTGCCGTTGCGGTCAGAACGACTGCCGTGAGGATGTTGTCCCCCTTGGCCATGTCGTGGGAGTCCACGGTGATGGAGACCGTGTAGGTCTCGCCGACCTTGAGTGTGACGCCGCTCTTGCTCTCTATCGGGCCAAAGGCGATTGCGCTTGTGTTGGCACCCTCCTTCGAGAGGGTGACGGAAACAGCCTGCGTCCCGTTGTTGGTGACGGTAAAGACACCGTCAAAGGTGGTGACCGCGTCGACGTTGACGCCTTCTGCCTTGACGTTTCCGAAGTTGAGGTATCCCGCACCATCCGCGTCGTAGCCGACGTAGGCGGCGTTTGCGCCCGGCCCGGGGCCGAGGGTAAGAAGCGCCGATGCGTCACCGGCGACGTGGATCTCGGCGGTACGCTCTGCGGTAATGGACGTGAATGCCCCGGTGGACACCACGATAAGCGCCGCGGCAAGCACGGCGAGGACGGGGAGGAGTTTTTTTATCATGTTCGATTCACCTTGCAGTTGATTGTGCGGCATCGGTGTGCCGCTGCTCTGGACAAGTGTAGATCGCAACCCCTTTATAAAGAAAACGAACGTTGCGTATGGAACAGTGTTCC
>CAYSZY010000051.1:0-9703 GCA_964435645.1 uncultured Thermococci archaeon
ACGGATACTCCTCAAATGGCAATGGCATAGGAAGCATGCCAACCATAAAACCCCATTGGCTTTAGCCGTGGGAGTATGTCAGCAGCTCATAAGATACTTAAAGTTCCCTGCAGGAGGATACCTATGGCCGGGTGGTGCACCAGGATACTGCACGTGGACCTTTCAAAAGGCACCATGGGGAGCGAATCGCTCGATAGGGCGGTGGCGCAGCGGCACCTTGGGGGAACAAGCCTCGCAACGGAGATTCTGTACCGGGAGATACGCCACCCTGTTGATCCCCTGTCCCCTGAAAATCCCCTTATACTCATGACCGGCCCCCTTGTCGGCACGGGCATCGCCTCCACGGGGCGGTACTGTATCGTGACTATATCTCCTCTTACCTCGTGTTTTCTCCAGTCCCACTCCGGTGGCCAGTTCGGCCCTGAGCTGCGCTATGCAGGGTATGATGGCATCGTTGTAACCGGCAGGGCGCCTGCGCCTGTGATCCTGTACATCGAAGACGGCTATGCCGAATTCGTACCTGCGGACGAGCTATGGGGCCTGACGGTAAAGCGTACCATGCGCGCCGTGGAGTCGTCGTTCGACCCCGAGGCCAAGGCACTTGTTATCGGCCCCGCGGGTGAGCGGCTCGTGCCCATTGCCAGTGTGCAGAACGATGTGTACCGTGCATGCGGCAGGGGCGGTGCCGGGGCTGTCTTCGGTTCAAAGAATCTCAAGGGAATCGTGGTACGGGGCACAGGTGGCATTGACATCGCCGACCCCGATGCGCTTGCCGTGGCAATGGCGGCTGCCTGCGAGATGGCAGGAAAGGACCTGAACGGATTTTCGAGGTACGGCACGTCAAATGCAGGCATATTCACCAACGCCGCCGGGGTGCTACCAACAAGAAACTTTTCACAGGGGTCCTACGGGCATATGGAAGACATCGTGGGCAGAGGCCTCAAGGAGACGGTGTGGAAAGGGAGGCGCGCATGTTTTTCGTGTCCCATCGGATGCTCACAGTTCAGCGTTTCCAACGGCATCAGGACGGAGGGCCCCGAGTACGAGACAACGTTTTCCCTCGGGTCCTGCGTGCTCAATCACGACCCCCGCGTGCTTGTGGAGGCAACCGAGCTGTGCAACGACCTCGGGCTTGACACCATGTCTGCCGGCGTTACCTTGGCGTGGGCCATGGAGGCCTCCGAGCGCGGCCTGCTACCCGACGGCATATCATGGGGCGACGGCGATGCCATATGCTCGATGCTGCGCAAGATGGCCTATCGGGAAGGCCTGGGTGGCCTGCTGTGCCAGGGGACGCGCCGGGCGTCCGAGCAGTTGGGGGGAACGGAGTTTGCCATCAATGTCAGGGGAATGGAGCTGCCGGGGTACGACCCCCGCGGCACACAGGGGATGGCGCTGGCGTATGTCACCTCAAACAGGGGCGCCTGCCACCTCCGTGCACCGCTGTATATTGAGGAGGCATTTACCAAGAAGGCGCCCGGCGGCACTCTTGAGGGAAAGGCGGCACGCGTAGCCGAGATGGAAGACGACATGATGATCCTTGACAGCCTTATCGTCTGCAGATTCGCGACGCGCTCCACGCTTGACGGTTCACTGCCGCACCTGGCTTCGCTGCTTCGGGATGTTACCGGGGACGCCGTGGCCCCCGGCGCTATGCGTACGGCTGCAGAACGGGCGCTTACCCTTTCTCGCATCATCAACGTTGCACAGGGTATGGGCGAAGAACAGGACACGCTGCCGGAACGATTTTTTTCTGAATCGCTTAATGGGCAAAGGATAGGCCGGGGCGCGTTCCGCGTGGCGCTCGGCGAATACTATGCCGCACGAGGATGGGACAGATCCGGAACGCCTACCGCCGAGACCCGTTCCCGGCTTGGGATTGCGTAGTGCCCGAGTGGGTTGCGATGGTCGCATCAACACCGGTTGCAAAAAAGACTACTGCGCCTACCGCCACCGTGAGCCAGTATGTTATCAGCCGGTCTATAAAGACAACGGGGGCGACAATACCGGGCGATACGCCCGGTATGAGGGAGTAGAGCGCTATGCGGCCGGTCTCTACGACTCCGACACCACCAGGGGTAAACATGAGCGGGGATAAAAAGACCCATGCGCTGTCAAACAGTATGAAGTAATACAGCGGCACAGAAATGCCGAACGCCCAAAAGAGCACGTATATCCTTAACGCGTCCACGAGCACCTTGCAGAATGTCAGGGCAAGGGTCCACACCAGCGTTCGCGGGGTTGTGAGCAGGACGCTGAAGGTCTTGCTGAACTCAAGGAACTTTTTTGTAAACTTATCATCGAAAAGGCGCCTTCCCCGTATCGTGGGGCGAGGGACTACCCCCGACCTGCCTATCGATATGAATATGTCTGTTGAGCTTATCAGGAAGACCAGCGCGAAGACGATACCGATGGTCAGCAGGCTCGTCTGAAATGTTTTGTCGAGTTTGGAGGGGATGTCATTTGCCAGGTAAAGGTAACAGGGGACGGCAACGGCAAACGTTCCCAGGATGTCTATGCCGTAGTCAAGCATTATCGTGGCGAGGCCCCGTGACTTAGGGACATGGTACTCCCGTTCCAGGAGGACCGACCGAAGCGCAATCCCCATGGCTGCGGTGGGCACAAACGAATTTGCAAATTTATCCACAAGCGTGTACTCCATTATCTTTCCGAGGCTTGTGTGGGTGTGGGCAGATTTCAACAGTGCCCTCCATCTGACAGCCCCGATGAAAAGCGAGAGCGCAAACAGCCCCAGCGCCAGCGCCAGATACTGTTTTTCGATGGTGACAAGGGCGTTGATTATATTGTTTGCCCCAACGATGCGTACCACGATGAAGATCATCACAATGGAGATAAGGATGGAGAGTATTCGCTTGTGGCGCTTCAGCATGTCGATTATCATGATAACACAGTACCGTACGGGGGTGGATGTGGTTATATCTTATAACCTTAAATGTGTTGCCGCAGATATTTTGCGTCACTTACCCTGTGGGGGCGCATGCATGTTCAGGCAGTGAGCACATCAGTGGTTATTGGGGCCTCAGGGTGATACTGCATCCTCTTGCCGGATAAGCGGGCGGGGACTTTTCCCACCGGCTTTAGTAAGCTGCTTGCGAAAAAGGGAACAATGAGAAAAGGGGCAGCTTGGCACCCCTAGTTGAATCCCTTGCCGCTTTCAAGTTTCTTGTACAGATTCTTAAACGAGCCAATACTGGCGTAGCGGACGCCCGGGGGTATGTTTTTGCGCGTGTTGAGGAAGCTCCACCACTTGACCACAAATCCTCCGCTGGCAAGCTCGTAGAACATCTTTTTCTCCCTGGCGCGATACAGCTTGAGCTGCGTCTCGAAGGTGCGTATGTCGGATACGGTGTCACCACCGTTTATGTAGAGGATCCGCGCATGCCTGAGCACTTCCTTGGTGAGGTTGTACGTTGTCGACTCCTCCCCCCTGTCAAGGTATTCCTTGGGTTCAACCGATCCCGTCTGCATAAACTGCCTGCGGGCGGATATCTCTCCCAGCATCGTAAGCGAGTTGGGTCCGAGCGAAAGGAATCTCCCCTTGTTTATTGCGGAAAGCGATACCGTCTTCTCTACGCCTTCCGATTCAACGATGACGTCAATGGGGAGGATGATGTCAATCTGGCCCTCGTCAATCATCTTTGCAATCTTGAGCGCCTTGGCCTTGACTATCTCCCACTTGGGGCCGCCGAAGAATCGTTCGATAAGCTCCCTGTTTTCCGGCCCAATCTGGTCGGGGAGGATACGGGAGAGCGAGTGGGCCTCGCGGGCCAGCGCCCACACAAGAAGCACCAGGATGGGCCCCCCGTCGAGCGCCACCATTAGGTCGTTTCTGCCCTCTGTAAGGTAAATGGAATCGAGCTTGTCCATCTTTGCCCCCGCTACGCCCCATATCTTCACATCGTTGTCGTCAGAGGAAGAATAGAGGTCCGTTACGGTCTGGAGCTCTTTGACAAACGTGTTGCTGCAGTAGCAGCCGTCTGTGAAAATTCGCAGTGAAAGGTGGTCCCGGTGGCAGCATGACAGCGCATTGTTGACCTTGTTGTATGGGGAGAGGTATTTCCACATAAATGATTCAGAAGAGTTGACGGGGGGCTTTGTTTCCTCGGGGACGATTTTCCGTATGTTGTCGAGGAATATGAGGCTTCCCTCGTGTTCCTTGTTTGCGCGGGACATCGCATCGAAGCTGTCGACAAAAATGCATTCGTTGAGCTCGGGGGCTATGGGGTCTATCTCCTTTTCGAGTTCTATTTTCAGGATCTCGAAGTTCTGCAACAGGCTCCTTTTAATGTCGGACGCATGGGATGTACACAAAATATTCGCTTTGGGGTCCTGAATCTCCCGGATCTGCGTGATGGTCTTTATCGCCTGCTCCATCTTGAGAGAACGTGCGGGAGGCTCGTTGATATCCGTCCTCATATACACATCGCCAAACTCAGAAACAGAATCCTTGAATTCAGCAAGAACTATTTTAACGCCATTTGATTCTATAATGTGCATGGAATCACATGTGCCCCTATCTGAAAGCAGTTTATAAACCTTATGTTTATGGCGTGCATGCCCCCACATTCATGAGCCGTATCGGCGGTCTCTTCGCTGAAAGTCCCGTATAATCCTGAGAAAATCTATCTTTCGGAATGCCGGCAGGTACACATCGGTGAAGAAGAGCTCTGCATATGCCGACTGAAGGAGCAAAAAATTGGAAAGCCGCGCCTCGCCACCCGTCCTGATGATGAGGTCAGGGTCGGGCACATCGCTGGTAAGCAGGTGGTCGTGTATCGTTTCGTAGGTGATATCATCTGGTTCAAGCACCCCTTCCCTAATCTCCTTGCCAATGGCCTTAACGGCATCGACAACCTCCGACTTTGACCCGTACGCCATGCATACGTTGAGATAGAACGCGTCATAGCCCTTGGTGCGTTCCATGGCGTTGTGCAGCGACTCCTGGACGGCGGGGGGCAGCTTTTCGATATGGCCGAGGACGGTTACCCTGACCTTGTTGCGGTGTATGCGCTCATCGGAGATGAGTTTTTCGAATCGCTCCTTGGCAAGCTCCATGATATTGTCGACTTCCTGCTTTTCACGCTTGACATTCTCGGTGGAAAAGGCATACATGGTCACAACCTTGATATTGGACTCAAGGCACCATTCAAGAAGTTCCTCGACCTTGTTTGCGCCGAAATAATGCCCAATGTGTGCCTTGACCCCCTTTTGTGCGGCAAATCGCCTGTTGCCATCAAGGATGAACCCTATATGGACAGGGGGGACCCTGCTTTGCACCTGTCTTAGCAACCGTTCGCCGTATACCCTGTATACGGGTGCAAGGATCGTGTTTCTGAGCATGGCGAGGATCATGTGCTCACCTAGCGCCCCGGTACGAATCGGCGCTTGAGATATACGAGCGTGCGTTGTTCATGATGCGTTCGTGTGATTCAGGGGGCAGCTCGCGTACCACCTTTGCGGGAACCCCGATAATTAGGGAGAACGGCGGGAATTCCTTTCCTTCGGGAACCAGGGCGTTGGCGCCGACGATGCTGTTATTGCCGATGCGCGCCCCGTCAAGGATGGTGGCGTTCATGCCTATGATGCAGAAGTCGCCGACATCCGCCCCGTGTACCACTGCCCCGTGGCCCAGGGTGCAGTATGCGCCGATGCGCACTGGGCGTTCGTCTGAAACGTGGATGGTGCAGGAATCCTGCACGTTGGTACCTTCCCCTATTGATATGGGGGCATGGTCCCCCCTGATGCTTGCAAACGGCCATACCGACGACCGCGCCCCAATCGTGACATCCCCTGCGATGAATGAGAGGGGATGGACGAAGCATGACGGGTCTATCCTCGTGCCGCTGTTCATGGGCAGCACCCGAAGAGCGTGATAAACGAGAGTGCCGTTTCCTTCACGGCGGGAGAAAGATCGGCCCCGAATTCGAACGAATACGGTTCTATGCCGATTATGTATACGTCGCATCCCAATCTCTCCTCGAGGATCCGTGCCAGGACAGAAAGCGGCATCGAGTGCGTGGAAAAGAAGATCTTTGATATTTCGTCACCGGTAAAGACGCCAATCGAACCGGGGGTGCGGCCCATACGGGCGGCATCGACGATAAGCACGGTGTCGGGCGCATGCTCCATAATTTCAGGCACCATGGCCTCGGGGACCGTTGCCCCGTTGATGCTGGTGCATGTGCCTTTCATCGTGTCCGCTATCCATCCCCCTACCGCGTCATCGCCCTTCAGGTCATTTCCCACTCCGAGAATGACCATATGGGCTTTGTCGCGCGATACTATCTCACTCAGGTGTGCTGGTGCCGTCATTTGCTTGAGTTCCCCCTAAAAGTTGTTCGAACTTTGCCTTTACCTGTTGCGGGTCAGTCGACGTAAGCCCGTAGAGTTCGCAGAACTCCTTTGTTGTTGTTACGATGTAGGTCCTTTCTTTGGGTTTTCTGGCGATAAGCCTCCGCTCCTCGAGCTCCTTGAGGTGCTTGTATGCGCTTGTACCCCTAAATGAGATTACCCGCGACTGTTCTATGGGCTGCTTGTAGGCGATAAGCGCCAGGGTCTTGAGCAGCGCCCTCGATTCCCGCGCCCGTGGTATATAGGTCTCTGCAATTTCAGAGTATTCCGCGGTCAGCTGCATGACATATTCGTCCTTTATAGTCTTCGCGATGATTATAGGGCCATTTCGTGTCTCATATTCAGCCATTATCTCTTTCATAACATGGGTGATTTCCCTGGTGGGAAGGTCAAGATTCTGTCCAAGCTCCTTTGACGACACGGGGCGTCCTGCCGCAAAGAGAACTGCCTCTACAATGTGTTTTTTCTCCACTAAATCACACCTTGATGTATATCTCCCCAAAAAGCTCTTCCTGGGTCAGCTCTATCTTTCCTTTGGTCTCAAGGTACAGTACAAACAGGAATGTCCGTGCCAATGCCAGCTGCCCGGGCCCGTCGATAAGGTCAAGAAGGGTGATTACGCCGTGCTCTGCCACCATCTCGCATATTTTATTGTACAGTGCGTTGACCTGCCCCTCAACGTTGGCACGGTGCTCTTCTATGCGGACCACATGCTTTTGGTCGCGCCGTTTGCGCGGCTTGAGCGTCTTTTTCCTGTCCGCGTCCTCCAATGCCTGCAGAAGCGCTTCCATCAGCTGGGGAAGTGTTATCTTGCCAGATATCCTCCTGAGTGGGGGGAGGATGGGCCGTATCTCCACATCAAGCTCTTCACCCTCTTCTCCCTCTTCCTCCACGGCATCTTCACGAAAGATGTTTTCCGACTGCATCCTGAGCAGGATGGATGCGACAAGGATGGTCTTGCCAGAAAGGCGCAGGTCCAGATCTTGGAGCAGCCGTATCTGGGCAAGATACTTGGCGGTAAGCTCGACGATATCGATGTTCCACGGGTCCACTTCCCTCGAGACCACAAGGCCCATCAGCATGTCTATGGGCCCGATTTCCATGTTTTCGGCCCGAATCGTCATATCCTTGCTCTCTTCGGATGACATATGCATCACATGTGTTGGGGTGGTTTATAACTTCTTTGCACGTGCTAGAGCAGCGTGGCGATGGTCTTGGCGATATTGTCGAATATATCCTGATTGTCGCGAAGGTGGTACTCCCTGTAAAAGCTCATGTTGCTGCAGAAGACGTACCCGTCGCCAACCTGCCGGTACACGACCTGCGGCCAGTCCATATATCCCCAATGGCCGGCGACATGCAGTTCGTGTTCCCATCCCTCAAGTGAGGAGAACGTGTAGATTGTTGCGACATAAAACGAGGATATCCCGTATCCCACCATACCGTATTCCGTGCAGTGAAAGTCGTGTTTGTCGAGCACCGTTTTTTTCACGAAGTCTACGGTCGTCCCAAATTCTGCGAGCAGCGAGTTGTACGCGGGGGTAAGGCCCGTTATCCATATCACGCCGCCGTCTGCTACAAACGAATACGCCTGGGCGACATCAGAGGGGGAGAGCGCCTCTACCGAAATGCCGAACACGAGCACGTCAATCCCCTTCGCATCAAGCGCGTCCTTGCGTATCGCCGTCTCCTCGTACAGGATGGTCTGGGCACCAAGATTGCCTATCTTGTCTATGACGTCGCCCGTCCTGCAGCAGGTCGAGTCCGACGAGTGCACGTTCTCAAACGCATAGCGGAATCCTGAAAGTGAGCCATATGCGGGCGGCGGCGGTGTCGTAGGTGCCGCTGTCGTCGGGGGCATTGTCGTCGGTGCAGGGGTCGGCGGCGGTGTCGTAGGTGCCGCTGTCGTCGGGGGAACGGTTGGTGGCGGCGTTGTCTGCGGCGTCAGCGGATTGGGGTCTATGGGGTCGTTGATACCGTCTCCGTCCGTGTCGGCACACAGGGGGTCCGTCCCCGCGATGGCCTCTTCCTCATCGGTCCAGCCGTCCCCATCGCTGTCGGGGGAAGGTGTCATCTGTTCCGGGCTAGGCGATGATATGCATGCGCACGCCGAGCACACGATAATGAGTATTATGCAGAGGGGAAACAGGTGGTGCGAATTCACATAGTGCACTACATGGCATACATATAAAATTGTATTGTTCCCCGATAACGCACTCAAAAAGGGCTGGTAGCCGGCCGCGGATTCGAACCACGGTCTCGGGCTCCAAAGGCCCAAAGGATTGTCCCCTACCCTAGCCGGCTATGCGAGGTACCTTCTGCCGGGCACCATTTAAATATTTCTATGCACCATGCCTGGTGGGCCGGCGGGTCCTGCCGCAAGAAAAAGTATAAATACTCCGCTCCTTTTCGGTGATACATACTGGTGATGAAATGAAAATACTTGTTGCTTCCGATATCGCTCCCGATGCCATCACGCTTTTGCAGGAACATTTTGACGTCGACGTGAGGACGGACCTTTCCGAGGATGAGCTTGTAGCGGCGATCCCCGGATATGACGCCCTCGTGGTACGGAGCAAGCCGCGTGTCCCGCGCTCCGTTATCGAGGCATCCTCGCTTTCTATCATCGCCCGGGCGGGCGTCGGTCTTGACAACATAGACCTTGCGGCATGCAAGGAGCGCGGCATCGAGGTCGTCAACTCCCCTGCCGCCCTTTCGGAGTCGGTGGCCGAACTGGTCTTTGCCATGCTGCTATCATTCGAGCGCAAGATAGTGCGCGCCGACAACGCCATGAAGGAGGGCCTCTGGCTCAAGAAGGAGCTCAAGGGCACGGAGATATGCAACAAGACGCTGGGCATCATCGGATTCGGGCGCATCGGTTCCCACATGGCAAAGATTGCCGCAGGGTTCGGCATGCGTGTCATTGCCTACGACGTGCACTGGAACGAGGACCTCGCCAAGGGCTATGATGTCGAATTCTGGGACCTCGACCTTCTTTACCGCGAGGCAGACTACCTTTCCCTCCACGTGCCGCTCCTGCCTTCCACCAAGGGCATGATATCAAAGCGTGAGCTTGGCATGATGAAAAAGGACGCCGTGCTCATCAACACGTCACGCGGAGGCATCGTGGACGAGGAAGCACTTTATAACGCCCTTTCCGCCGGTACCATCCGCGGCGCCTGCCTCGATGTCTTTGAGCATGAACCGCCCGAGGACTCGCCCCTCCTCCACCTCGACAACATCCTCGCCACCCCCCACATCGGCGCATCAACACGCGAGGCGCAGGACAAGGCCGGCGTCATCATCGCCGAGCAGCTCATAGCCTGGGCAC
>CAYSZY010000052.1:0-9642 GCA_964435645.1 uncultured Thermococci archaeon
GAGAGGAACTATATGCTGTCTTTGAGTACATCCTTATTTCAGTTTGTTGGCAAAATTGTTATTTACCTTATTATCATAATCACCATTCTCGTTCTTTTCGTTATTTTACAGCTTATCATATCCATGAAAAAGCACCGCTTCCTGCTGCCGAGATTCCAGTCGTTCCTGATAGACCTCCTCCTACCCATAATACGCGCGCTCTTCAAGATTACTCGGATTGATTCGGAAAAACTCGATGTCCTTGATATAAAGCTCAAAAATATAATCAATGAGGAGGCCTTTTCAAAAACACCAGCCCATGACCGTATCGTCGTGCTGCCACAATGCCTCCGCTCCATCAAATGTCCCGCCCAGCTCTCCTCCAAGGACGGGATCCAATGCATCGGATGCGGATTGTGCAATATAGAAGAGTTCAAAAAGGAAGCAGAACAATTAGGGTATATGGTGTACATTGTGCCTGGCGGCACATTCGTCGGGAGAATTATCAAACAGTCCCGGCCCAAGGCCGTGCTTGGTGTCGGATGTTTTGCAGACCTTATCGAAGGGATGAAAGCCGCTGAAATGGCAGGTATCGCCCCGCAGGGCGTACTCTTGGATACGTTGGGGTGCATAGAGACTGTTGTGCAGTGGGACGTGCTGCGCCAAAAGCTATACCTTGGACTGGGGGTTAAATCACCATGAAACGGATTCTTCCCCTAGCCATCATCCTGCTGGGAATCCTGTCCATGGCTATCGGGACATTCCCCCAGCACGACGATATAACAAAGTCACGAAACATCTCGTCGGTCATATGCCTCTCCTGTCTCGGCATAACGAGCACAACATCGGACGACCTGACCATAGACGACCTGACGCGCATCCAGTATACAGCCTTCACGCAGGACGTGACCATATACATGTTCTCAACAAAAACATGCACCTCGTGTCCCCGTGTCATCCAGATGTGCAACGAGATAGCGAAGTTTTCAGACAACGTGACAAGCGTGGAGGTCAAGTATGATGACGATGTCGAGGGATTCAGGGAGCTTGCCACGATGTATGCCGCACGGGCCGAAAGCATCGGTGTCCCATGGATGGTCGTTGCGACCGAATCGGGGGGCTATGTGAGCTGGCTTTACGAGTCTTACAGGGACGGGTACCCCACGAAGGGGGACATGCGATACGTGATACAGATAATTGATGCGGTGATAGAGCTTGGCACAGCCTAAGCAGAAGCAGGCAGAGCAAAGCTTGCTCGCTTGGAGGATTATGGCTTTTATTGGGACAGCGCTGGCCTTGTTGAGCCTCGGTTCCCTAACAACGAACATATTGGGGAAAGGAGGGTACTCTGCAACTGCCCTTACCATGGGATATCTCGGTATTGTGCTCCTGGCGATAGGCGCGTCAAACCTGTACCAGAAGCGATATGTGTTCTTTCTTACCATCTTTCTGAGCACGACCGCACTCTACGTCCTCACCCTGTACCGTTATGAGATTGTGGGGGGAACGCCCGCATCAAACATCTCCGTCTTGCCCGGTACGGTATTCTTGATCATGGGCATTGGCATTGTTTCATATATCATACTCAAGCTCAACAACTCGCTTACCAACAAGCGGAAGCTATACCAGACCTTTTCGCTTATTATTTTCAATCTCGGGGCACTGGGCATCGTCGCAAAACACCTCATCGCACCGGGGCTCCACTGCTACGCATGCCCGTGGGCAACGGCCGGATGTCCCATAGGGCTTCTCCAAAACTGGATAATCATGGGGGAGGTCCCCTACTATCTCTTCGGGTCCTTTATGGCGATATTCGCCATCGTCGGCAGGGCGTTTTGCGGGTGGGCATGCCCATTTGGATTCCTGCATGACGTCATCGACAAGATATCGAGCGTCAAGTATACCCGCAAGAACACGCAGCATGCGCTGAGGCGGATATACTGCGCCGTGACACGCAGGCAACTTGAGGGAATGCCGCGCCATGCGTCGCTTCCGCACTGGGACGGCATCGGGTACCTGAGCTACTTTACGCGAAGCATGGTGTTCCTGCTCATGATCTATGCGTCCTGGAGATTTGTCAACACCTGGTTCTGCAAGCTCTGCCCCGCCGGGCTTATCGAAGCGGCGCTGCCGTACAGGCTTTCGCACAATGTCGCGCCGGACCCGCTCTTCATCTGGCGTATCGCGCTCTTTGCCGCGATGCTTATCATTGCCATTGTCGTTTCACGGTTCTGGTGCAGGTACTTCTGCCCATTGGGGCACCTGGCGGGCCATTTCAACTACGTCTCTCTGCTGAACCTCGAGCTTGACGAGAACAAGTGCACCTCATGCGGACTCTGTAAAAAGGCGTGCCCAATGGAGCTTAACCCCGAAGGATTCCTCAGGAATGAGGAGACCGATAAAAGAAAGATACAAACCATCGCCTGTAGCATCAAAAAGGAGCGGACGAACTGCATCCTGTGTGGCGAATGTGTCGAGGCATGCAGGCACAATACGGGGGCGCTTACCATACGATTCGGCACCTTCGGGTGGGGCGTGGAAAAAAAGATCATGCGCCAGGCAACTAAATCATCGCAAATTGTCAGGAAAAAAGTTCATCCCACGGAGCCGCACAGCAGCCCTAGGGGGCTTGATGCTGCCATGAGGTCCCTTGATTTCGAAGATGCCCACAAACGGCCCATACGCGTTCATACGGACGCACGGCCGCCGTCAAAGCGCATCGGTGTCGACATCTTCTTCAAGGCATATACGGAAATTCCCCGTGCCCTGACACGAGTAACGGAAACTGGGGCGTATCACATCAATAAGATAGACATCGCCCAGGACAAGGCGGCTATGGCGTACTTCGTATCACACTACAAGGATCATCTCCCACTGCCGGTCATCGTCGTGAACGGGCAGGTCTATATGGGGCCGACGACAGACATCACACGTTTTTTGGAATTCGTCCAGCGCATCAGTGAGTCGTATGCGGGCATCTATATCGGGGCGATGACCGACGAGTGCGAGAAATGCGATGACGAACGGTGCAGGAAGGCGCTGGGCACGGCAAAACCGCAAAGGGACACCGTTTACCCGCTTTCCCGATTCCGCGCGCAATCCCCCGGCGCCATTCTCGCATCATGCCCCCATCATGGGCTCCGTGCATTCTACGGAAGGGTTTCGCCACCCATACGGAGCGCTGCACACCATAAAGTGGAGATGCAGAAAACAATCACGCAATACGCGGCGGAGTTCGGAAGGATTCCTCCTGCCACCATAGAGCTGTACCTCAAGGAAGACTCCGACCTTTCCCATGACATCCTCAACATCGTCGCCCAGGCATCGTTTTATTCGGGGGGAAAGCTCCGGTACTTCATCACAAGGGGCACCAACAAGATCCCCGAGATATATGTGAACGGTACGCAGATCCCCTCGCACATGTACCCCTCGTCGTTTGCGACACTCTTCTTTATCTTGCGCCAGTACGTGGGGTTCCGCTAGCTGGGGCCCGGAATGCGGTACTGGCCCTGCACCTGCAGCGAATAGCGATACGGTGCGATATGCTGCGGGAATGATGAAAGCTCGAACAGCGACGAGTCACACCGCGCGATGTCTCGTGGCGTGGTGTATACGTAAGCGGCACCAATCACAATCCCACTGGCGTCATAGTATGTTGCCACGACTTTTACGTAGAGCATGGTGCAGCAGCCGATATTGCCGACCTCTCCCGTGATAGTATGGTACCCACACATATCGACATGCTCCAAGGCGCGTATGACGCGCAGCCCTGTGTACGGCCGCGCCGAGGTAGGGAGATATGAGACGGAAAGCGAATAGTCCCCGCTCCCGGTGGCGACAGGGTACGAAGAGACCTCAAACGGGGCACGCTGCCCAGGAACGAGCACGTCAATCATCGTATAGGCGAAAGAGGATATGGCAACCCTGCCACAGGCATCATAAAATACCACGCATACCCGCACGGATGCAACAGTGTCGGAAGAGCTGTTTATGACCTCACCCACGACAACGGTATGCCCGGCCCTGTCATCATACGCCATATGGCTCAACGCATAGACTTCCCGCTGAGGAGGACATGTTTCAGGTGGGAGGGTGGTTGTCGGGCGCACCAGCGGCTCATGGACCACCGGGGTCTCGGGGGGGCGGGGTGCCGACGTGGTCGAGGGCGGGACTGTAGGGGGCAGCGAAGTCTCGCTAGGCTGGGCCGTCGCCGGGATAATCGTTGTTGGTTGTTGTGTGGGCAAGGCGCTTTCTGCCGTTTCATCAGACGATATGCACCCGCAGAGGGCCATGGCGAGGATAAGTGCCAGTACGAGGGAAAAGGTACGCCGCATCATACCCGTATATACATCGGTTGCCATTATATTCTTGCTGGTATGCGCATTCCAAAAAGGCTTATATATCGCGAATACAAGCCAGTTTGGGAGATGGAATCAATGCAAAAAACAAAGATTATCATATTGGGTGCCGCCGGACGGGACTTCCACAACTTCAACGTATTCTACCGTGAAAATGCATCATGCGAGGTGGTGGCGTTTACCGCCGCCCAGATCCCGGATATCGACGGGAGAAAATATCCCCCGGGCCTTTCGGGCCCGCTATACCCCAACGGCATTCCCATATTTCCCGAGTATGAGCTTGAGGCGCTTATCAAACAGCACGATGTTGACGAGGTCGTCATGGCATATTCCGACCTCCCCTACGAGGATGTGATGCAGCTGGGGTCGCGGGTGCTGGCAAAGGGCCCGGACTTCCGGCTCATGGGGCCAAAGACATCCACCATCAAAAGCGCCAAGCCGCTTATCGCCATCTGTGCATCGCGAACGGGCAGCGGAAAGAGCCAAGTGTCCCGCAAGATAGCTAAATTGCTCAAGGCACGGGGGTTCCGTGTCGTGGCCATACGCCACCCCATGCCGTACGGTGACCTTTCCAAGCAGGTATGCCAGCGATTCGAGACCTATGGGGATCTCGACCAGCAGGAGACGACCCTCGAGGAGAGGGAGGAGTACGAGCCCCACATCGACAATGGCATCATCGTGTTTGCGGGCGTTGACTACGGGAAAATAATCGAGGCAGCGGAAAAGGAGGCAGACATCGTCATCTGGGATGGGGGCAACAACGACTTCTCATTCTACGAGGCGGACCTCTACATAACAGTTGTGGACCCGCTACGCTCAGGCAACGAGCTGAGCTACTATCCCGGAGAAGCAAATGTCCGTATGGCGGATGTCTGCATCATCAACAAGGTGGACACAGCTTGCGGCGAGGAGGTACACCGCGTACGCAACAACGTGCGCGCCGTCAATCCGGACGCCACCATCATCGAGGCGGCGTCGCCTATCTCCGTTGCCGACCCGGGGATGATACGGGGAAAGCGTGTCCTTGTCGTAGAGGACGGGCCGACTGTGACCCACGGCGAGATGAAGTACGGCGCGGGGTATGTCGCAGCACAAAAGTACGGCGCGGCCGAAATCGTCGACCCGAGGCCCTTCCTGCAGGGAAGCCTCAAAGCCACGTTCCAAAAGTATCCCCACCTTGAGCGAGTACTTCCGGCCATGGGTTACGGGTCAGGGCAGATCGGGGATCTTGAGGCCACCGTCCGCGCCGCCGACTGCGATGTGGTCGTCATGGGGACCCCCATCGACCTTACCAGGGTGATGCGCATAGAAAAGCCGTATGTGCGGGTAACGTATGAACTGGAGGAGGTCGGGTTGCCGAAGCTTGAGGACGTCCTCAATCCGTTTATAGAAAAGGAATGTAAAAAGGGAGTATAATTACTCCCCGGTAACCGCTTCCTGCTGATTAATCTTCAGAGGGAGAGGGCTTGGCAAGCTCATTTCCCGTGCGAGAATCATGCTGATAAGCATGGAGCGCTGGGTAAGCTGAGCAAGAATTTCAGTTGAAAACTCCTGTGGGAGCTTTCGGTCGTTCTTCCATCCGTTAAGAACCACCTTTCGCTTTTCGTCTGTATCCTGGAACCAGACGACGCCGTCGACACGGATCGAACCCAGGGCGGGGTCGTAGTTGGTAAAGTATTCGAATCCGACCTCGATAACCTTTATCTTTCCCGTTCCGCTGGTGATTTGTGAATCCACCACGGAGAGGAATCGAGGCGTGGAACCGATTCTGATAGGCCCGTCCACTTTGGCCTGATTATTGCGTGAAGCTTCAATCTTGTCTATTCTCATTCCTACAACAGGCATGTTTACACCTCTAAGTAGTTGATTTATCAAACGTATTTAAATCTAGTGGTATTTGGGCTCTTCTTATAAAAACCTATTTTCTTTTTTCAGGAATATTGCCCCTCTCAAAAAACCATTTATACGCCGCAAACCGATGTGTAGGTGATACCATGTACGAATTGCTAGCTTCACTCTGCGGATGCGACTGCATATCGGGGCGCGAGTCCGCCCTACACGACCACATCCTGAATTCGGGGTCGTTTTCCCGGCATGCCACCGATGCCCTGGGTACCCTGCTGTGTTTCCAGGACGCGGGGCCTGGCGCCCCCACCGTACTGCTTGACGCCCATGCCGACGAGATAGGCTTTATCGTCCGCCACATCGACAAGGATGGGTTTATCTTTGCTGACCCCGTGGGCGGCATCGACCCGAAGGTGCTGTTGGGATCACGCCTTACGGTCCATGGCAAGCGCACCCTGTCAGCGGTGGTGGGCGACCTTCCCCCCCATGTCTCCGCAGACAAAGCCATCCCAAAGACGGGAGACCTCCCCATCGACACGGGGCTTGAGCCGCACGAGGTGAGGAAACTGGTCGGGATAGGCGACGCCATCACGTTTTTTAGCCCCCTTGCCCGAATTGGAAAAAATCAGGTTGCAGGCAAGGCGCTTGACAATCGTGCGGGGTGCGCCGTGCTATGCGAACTTTCAAAGCGGGTCGAATCCCCGTACAATCTCATCTATGCGTTTTCCGCCCAGGAGGAAGTGGGGGCACGCGGCATAACACCGGCCATGTACAGCAGGGACGTGTCGTTTGCGGTGTGCGTTGACACGACACACGGGGACATGACTGGTGTCGAGCCCCACAAGACCCGCCCGCTCGGGTCGGGGCCCATATTGGGCAGGGGGCCGGGGATCCATCCCGCCGTCGGTGCGGCCGCCGAATCCGCGGCAGCGTCGGCGGGTGTCCCCCATACGGTCAAGGCGTATTCGGGCGCGATGCCCACGAATCTGCGCTCCATACAAATCTCCGGCAGCGGCATCCCGGGCACGCAGGTATCCATTCCCGCACGGTACCTGCACACCCCCTGCGAGGTCGCCGACCTGCGCGATATCGACGGGTGTGTGACGCTCCTTTACCACCTGCTGTCGCACATCGACAGTACGCTCATGGAGGCGGTAGGATGCTGTTAGGCAGGCTCTCGGAAGAACGCGGCATATCCGGAAGGGAAGAGCGCGTCAGTGACCTCATAGCACATGAGATACGCGGTTCGTGCGATGAGATGAGTACCGATGCTATGGGTTCCCTGTACGTCGTGCAGGAAGGCAGCGGCCCCCGCATATGCCTGCTTGCCCACATGGATGAGGTCGGCATGATGATTACCGACGTCGATGAGTCGGGCATGGCACGCTTCGAGGCCGTCGGCGGCATACGGGACGGATTGTACCCCGGAACGAGAGTGTGTGTCGGGGACGATGCCGTCCCGGGGGTCATTGGGCTTGCGCCCGTGCACCTGCAGGGAAAGGAGGCCAAGGAGAAACCGGTGCGCAGGGACGCCCTTCGCATCGACATGGGAGATGTGCGTGAGGGCGCCGTATCCATAGGTGACATGGTGACCTTCGATACACGGTTTGGCTCGCAGGACGGGACATACCTTGGAAAGGCATTTGACGACAGAATAGGGTGCATGTGCCTCATCGAGGCGCTCAAGGCCCAGACGGAAGCGTCGCTTTCCTGTGTGTTTACCGTACAGGAGGAGGTCGGACTGAGGGGGGCACACGTCGCACATGCGCATGTCGACGCTGATGTCGCCATAGCATGCGAAGGGACGTTTGCGCTCGACATGCCCGGTATGAAGGCGCATGAGCGGATGCCGTGCATGGGCAAGGGGCCCGTGCTCACACTTGCCGACAGGACGCTTATCTCCAATAGGGGCGTCCTCTCCCGCATCGTCTCGGCAGCAAATATATCCAAAATCGACTATCAGTACAAACGCCCGTTTCTGGGCGGAACCGATGCGGGTGCATTCCATCTCGGGGGGAGCGGGACGCCAAGTGCCGTCATCGCCGCACCGTGCAGGTACATCCACGCGCCATGCTCTATAGCTCGGGCTTCCGACATAGACGCCATGAAAAATCTGTTGCTTGCCGCCATTGCGACCATAAAGGAGGAAGGAATATGAAAGAGCTGCTCCACCGCCTGTCGGATGCGCATGGCGTGTCCGGCCAGGAAAACAAAGTTGCAAAACTCGTCGAAACGGAACTTTCCGCACTGACGCACGACGTAAGAAGGGACCACATGGGAAATATCATCGCCACGATTACCGGCACTGGGCCCGGGCCTACCGTGCTCATATGCGCCCATATCGACGAGATTGGCGGTATGGTACGGTACGTGGACAAAGAGGGGTTTGTATATTTCGACGCCATCGGCGGCCACAATCCAAGTGTGCTTGCCGGCTCGCGTGTTGTCATAGGGGGCCGTGTAAACGGTGTCGTTCAGGTGGCCAGTACCGCAAAGAAAGGCGAACCGAAGATTTCGGATCTCTACATAGACGTAGGCGCACGGGGAAAACGGCATGTCGAGGACGCGGGGGTCAGGCCAGGTTCACCCATAACGCGCACGCCCTCATTTTCCTCGATGCTCGGGACCCGGGTCACGGGAAAGGCGCTCGACAATCGCGCGGGCGTGGCAGTCATGCTCGACGCCCTGCGCAGGCTGGGCAGCTTTGACGGCACGGTCGTGGCAGTGGCGTCATGCCAGGAAGAGGTGGGCACGCGCGGCGCGCGAATCGCCGCATACGGCATACAGCCCGACCTGGCGATGGCGCTGGACGTCACCTTCGCAAACGACACACCGCAGAAAAAGGACAGCAGGTCTGTAAACACCATGCTAGGCAAAGGCCCCGCCCTGACGCTCAAGGACGACGGATACCTTATCCCGCAGCGAATGAAGGCGTTTGTTGAGTCGGTGGCCAGCTCTGCCGACATACCCCTGCAGTACGACATCTCCACCGGGGCCACCGATGCGTCGCCCATATCCCTAACGCGACAAGGCGTTCCTACGGCCGCGCTTCTTGTCCCGCTGAGGTACATGCATTCGGGGAGCGAAATAGTGGACCTGGAAGACATGGGCGCCCTGTCGCGGCTGATTGCCGCTCTTGTGGCAAAGGCGGGGACGTATATATAGAAAAGGGGCTTTGCACATAACCTATTGATTGCACATAAACTAGTAAATATTGAACATAAACTATTTCTCCTTAATAACATGGTACATTATATCTTGATAAGATTCTCACTTTTCTATTTACTCTTTACCACACCTTCCTCAGAAACAGAACTAGGCAGACATTTGAAGTAATAATTGATGGGCCAGGATACTGCCACTATATCAAGGGAAAAAATAAGGAAAAAAAGAATGTGAAAAATATCTTCACCCGAGACAGTACGCATATCCGTCATGGGTGCAAAAATAGATGCGATTG
>CAYSZY010000053.1:0-9633 GCA_964435645.1 uncultured Thermococci archaeon
CTTTTTTCTATGATCCCATTGCCTACGCATAGCACGATATAAACGTACAGGACCTCCTCCATAAGGTCGTATTTGTAGATTTCGTCATTACAGGCGGAAATCTTGCTGCTCAGCTCTGCAGTGGACTTTGTATTTCCGAGCTTGCTGAAGATATCGCGTGCCAGCGTATAAAACGTCCTGGCGTTTTCGTAGTCGCCTGCCAGGAAATATGCGTCGCCTTTCTGGTAATAGTTGACCGCTTGGATATTGGTGGTCGAGAGTTGGATTATCTCCTCACTGAGCGCGATGTCACCTAGGATTTCTTCGGACTGCTCGAGGCGCTCGTAGAGCTCTATGGCCCTTTCAAGGTACGATATGGAGGTTGTATAATCCTTAAGCTGGTACGCGTTTACACCGAGTTCCTTGAGCTGATTCGCTTGAGAAAGCGCCTCCTGTGTGGCAGTACCCTTTATCTTGAACTCCTTGACGGATACCCTCGTATCGCTGTTGCCGTATTTGTCATCATAGCGGAGAACCACCGTAAACTGGTAGTAGCCCGGTTCCATTCCGGTCGTGTCAATGGTGGTAACAGCGATTATGCTTCCCGCAACGCTGAGCTCGGGCGGTTCGAAATCAGTAAAAAAGCTTGTTTCAAGCGGCATGGCCACAGGGGACGTGGATGCTGAAAGCTCGATGTTGAATGCCGTTCCCGTCCCGAAGTTGTTGAGCGTGGTGTATACGAGTAGATCCTCCCCCGGAAACACTTCCTCTATCTCAGCTAGGGATAAGGCTACTTTCGGGTCTTTGCGGTATATGGGGACCGAGATGGTAATCCGGGACTCCTCGCTCTGGCACCCCCCATCACATACCCCACTTCGGTACCTGACTACCAAGGGCAGGAGGTGCTTTTGTGCAGGGGTGTGTACATCGGCGACAATTCGAATGCCGGTGGTAATGCTTTCTCCAGGGGAGATGTACCCCTTTTCACCCATCTCGATATCCACATACTCATCAAGCGTGGTGAAGTACCCTTCCTTGTCCCCCGACAGGTCGAGCCGGATGCGTATTGCCCACATCGCTTCTTCCGTCGTGTTGGTGATGGTCAGATTGAGCGTAATCTCCTCTAACGGGTCTCCCCTTTCAGGGGTGGTGGATGAAAGCGCCACTGTTGGGTCTGCAGCAACAGGCACGGATGTGGCTGCTGCAAGCAGGAGTGACAACAGGAGTGCCATAACGAATGGGGTTCGTATCTTCATCGTACGTTATGCTCCCATGAGGATGGTGCACATGTTACGTATGCCGGGGCCCATGCCTAGCACTACGATGACCATCTTGAGTATATTTTTCATGTTAAGCGACTCCTCTTCGCTCTCTGGTATTATCCACTCGAGCAGATATAAACTTAGTGTAATAAAGACTATCTTGAGCGGGAACATCACTATGGGCCCAAAAATGTCTATGAAAAATCCGGTTAGCACATGCTGCTCGACATACCCGTAGAAGTGAATGCCGGTAACCGTTGTGGACGCATCAAAGATATGTGCGCCGATGATGTACGCATTGCCCCCGAGGAACGATGTCCCATACCGTCTTGACAGGTAGCATATCGGTACGTAGAAGATCCCGAAGAGCCCGAGAATGTATGCCGCCGCCTCCGGCTGGGTCGTGTTGAGTGCCACAAGCGCGATGTTGCATGCAGCTATTACCGCGCCGATTCGAAAGAGGGTGCGCGTGTACGATGTGCCTGTTCTCGCCGCGAATGCCTTGGAACATACTAGTGATATGAGCGTGAAGGCCGCGATGGTGACGTAAATTCCAGGCGTGATAAACAGGAAGGTGTCGGGATACACTTCTGCGTCTACGAGTGCCCTGGCCGTTCCGCCTATGACCATGAACGGGAGGAGCGAAACAATAAAGTTCTTGTCTATCGTAATATTCATCCGCTCAAGGAGCTTGAGCACATAAAAGACACCAATGACGAGGATTAGCGCATACGTGAGGGTGTTAACGATGTTGTACCCGGTGTGATTCGTAATCGGGTCAACATAATATGTTGTAAAGAAATGCACAATCTCATCGAATATATCCACCATGATATGTTCGGGTAAGCCGTATTTATAAATTTTTATGGGAGATTGCCTTCATTATTTATAAAAAACTTATTAAACCAGCTACTTCCTACTCATACATATGGAATCGTACATGCATACAATGGAGATGCCGCGGAAAATAGTGCTTGGCAGCGGGATACTCCGTGAAGTGCCGGCGATTCTCTCGGAACTTGGATATAAATCACCATTTATCCTCTGTGACAAGATAACTTATGACATAGCCGCTTCGAGCGTGGAGGGGGAACTTGGCTGTAAAAAGCTGTTTGTCGGTCCTGCAAACGTTGCAGAGGTCGAACGAGTCAGCAAAGTGATACCGCCGGATTGCGATGTTGTTATCGGCATCGGTGGAGGCACGGTCATCGATATAGCCAAGCTTTCGTCGCGCCTCGTTGGCATACCGTTTGTTTCGGTACCCACCGCAGCCTCGCACGATGGCTTGGCTTCCTCGCGGGCATCGATATCGCAAAAGGACCAGAAGACCTCTATCAAGGCGCTGCCGCCCGTGGCAATCATCGCCGATACCAAGATTATTGTCGGTGCACCATACCGCTTTCTTGCCGCTGGCTATGCAGACCTTATATCAAATTACACAGCTGTCAGGGACTGGGAGCTCGCCTTTCGACTTCAGGGTGAATATTATTCTGAATATGCTGCGCAGCTTTCACTCCTTTCGGCAAAGCTTATGGTAAAGAATGCCCCCCTTGTAAAGGTAGGGGATGAACGAAGCGTAAGAAAGGTGCTCAAGGGCCTTATATCATCCGGCATCGCTATGAGCATCGCTGGGTCGTCGCGTCCCGCATCCGGGTCTGAGCACCTATTTTCCCATGCCCTTGACGCAATCGCCCCGCGTCCCGCCATGCATGGCGAGCAGTGTGGGGTGGGAACAATAATGATGATGTATCTCCACGGTGGTTCTTGGAATACCATCCGCCGTGCCTTGCACCTAGTCAAGGCGCCGACAACGGCAGAGGGGCTCGACATCGAGGGAGATCATATCATCGGGGCGCTTACATCGGCGCACACGATGCGGGACCGATTCACGATTCTAGGCACACAGGGGCTTAGTGGGGATGCAGCCTTGTCCCTTGCAAAAAACACAGGGGTGTTGTAATTGTTGACACTTATTGGAGAAAGTATGGCAAAGGAGGGCATGAAGTTCGTCTTCGAGGGCCCTGACGAAGTATGCAACACCTGCAAGCTTCGATTCACCTGTTTATCCGCCTTGGAACCAGGGCGCGTCTATGAGATTACCACTGTAAAGAAAATGAAGCATTATTGCCCCAAGGAAGACGGGTACCTGGTGCTGGTCGAGATAATCGAGCCGGTGCTGGAATTCGCACTCTCGCCGCGAAAGGCGATTGAGGGCATGACTATCGAGTACGAACCGCCGTGCGACGAGCAGTTTTGCGAACATTACGATGCGTGCGTTGCCGTCGGCCTTGTGAGAGGTGAAAAGGCAGTGATAATAAAGGTCAAGGAGACCGTCCCCTGCCCACTCGGTCCGAAGCGTATCGTCGAGGCGCGGCGTGGCTAGGGGTATACCCGTGCCGGCGTCCTCGGGAACAGGCATGCGTCCCGGATGTGCTCAAGCTTGAGTATCCACCGCAGCAGCCGTTCGGTCCCCATGCCGAACCCCGCGTGGGGCACGCTTCCGTACCGCCTGAGGTCGAGATACCACTCGTAGCCATCAAGCTCCTCACCTTCCGCACGGATTCGCTCAATCAGGTAGTCGAGGTTGTCCTCGCGTTGGCTTCCGCCGATTATCTCCCCATATCCTCCCGGTGCCTCAAGGTCTGCGCAGACCGCCCGGTCGCCCAGCTGCTTCATGTAGAATGCCTTGATGTCCATGGGGAAGTTCTGGACGAAAAACGGGTATTCGAAGTCTTGTGTCAGGATTTTCTCGTCCTCATACCCCAAGTCGCTCCCGAATGCGATGTTGCCGCCCTTTTCCTGTATTATCGAGATTGCCTCGTCATAGGTGATGCGCTCAAAGGTGGGCTCCATGTCGCGGTAGTACGCCACGTCCTGCCCGAAGTGCTCGAGCTCTGCCGCATAGTCCCTTCCGATAACGTTGCATATGTGGGCCACAAGGCCCTCCTGTATCGCCTCGTTCCCGGTTTGGTCGCACCATGCCATCTCTGCCTCAAAGTGGCTAAACTCTGTAAGGTGG
Source organism: uncultured Thermococci archaeon (assembly GCA_964435645.1). Taxonomy (GTDB): domain Archaea; phylum Methanobacteriota_B; class Thermococci; order Methanofastidiosales; family NM3; genus JAHKLV01. Next base: position 4,261 of record CAYSZY010000053.1, read on the forward strand.
CGGCGCGTCCTCGACTTTTCCGCCCTAAAGGACGGGGAGAGGGAATACACGTTTTCCAGCGAGAAGATGGCTGCCTCAAGGTGGAGCTGTGCGGTCTGCGAAAGGTAGGCCGTCTGCCCGAAGTAGTCGAGCGAGAACAGCGTGCCGCCCCCCTCCCCCGCTACGCCCATGAGGATGGGCGGGAAAACCTCGTAGAATCCTTCTGAGTCGAAGTATTCCCGTGCCGCCTTGATAAGCCCTATCTTGACCTTCATGATCTTTTGTGCGTCTGTTGAGCGGAGCGTCAGGTGCCTGATGTCCAGGAGCGCATCGGATCCGGTATCCTCCTGGATGGGGAAGTCCGGTGACGGTGCCACAAGCTCAAGCGTCGAGCACTGCACCTCTATGCCCCCCGTCGCCCGTGCATCCTCCACCACGGTCCCCCGCACGTGTATTGATGCCTCAATTTCCGCGTTTTTGGCATCTTCAAAGCTTTCCGCCGGTATATTCTGCTTTTTCACTGATATCTGGACGATGCCCGATGAGTCGCGAGCCACGATGAAAATAAGCTTTCCATGCCTTCTTTTCCGGTAGACCCACCCGTATACTTCTACTTCTTCCCCTATTTTTTCCTTAAGATCCTTGATATAGTAAGCTTTCAACGTTTCACCTTCTTACGGGATGCGTGTAATATAGTGATGTGCACGCCCCACTCTTTATAAATTTGCGCCATTGCCGATGCCGTCAAAGGAACCAATTCTTTCTAAAAAAGAGCATTACTCCGCATATGGAGACGAGAATAGTAAGAATCAGGATGTATTCGAATGCAAATGGGGAATGTTGCAGGGGCAGGTCTATGTTCATGCCGTAGACACTGGCCACGAGAGTCGGCAGCATCAGGACGAGGGTTATGGATGTCAGGAACTTCATGACCATGTTAAGATTGTTGGATATGATGGAGGCAAACGCGTCCATGGTCCCTGTGAGGATGTTCGTATAGATGTTCGCCATCTCTATTGCCTGCCTGTTCTCGATGATGACGTCCTCAAAAAGGTCCTCGTCCTCCGGGTACAGGTGCATAAAGATGCTCCGCTGCAGGCGTTCCATCATAATCTCGTTGCCCATGAGGGATGTAGTGAAGTACACGAGGCTTTTTTCGAGATTGAGCAGCTTGATGAGTTCCTCGTTCTTTATGGACTGGTGCAGCTCGTTTTCGATGGTCGCAGCCCGCGCGTTTATGCGCTTGAGGTAGTCGAGGAACGTCAGCGAGGTATGGTAGAACAATTGCAGGACAAATCTGCTCTTCTTCGAGGTGCTGAGATTTTTTACCCTGCCGCTTATGAACTTGTCCACGATGTCGTTGTGTTTGATGCTGACCGTGATTATCATATGCTCTGTGATGATGATGCCAAGAGGCATGGTGGCAAACTGAACCTGTATGTCCTCATCGTAAAATCGCGGTGTCTGCAGGACGATAAGCGTCGTGGTGCCCTCTGTCTCCGTACGCGGACGCTCGTTGAGGTCGAGGGGGTCCTTGAAGAACTCTATGGGGATATCGTACGCCTCGCTTAGCGTAAAAATCTCATCCTCCGTAGGTGACACAAGATCTATCCAGCAACCCTTGACATAGGTATCAACTTCTTCGAGCTTGTTGTCAATAGTCTTGTAAATATGTATCATGAGCTTCGCCCCTGCCCAAGGCAATGATAAAATGTGATTGTCTGCCTTATAAATGCTTTGCAATTCAGCCGGTGCCCGCAAAAGGCCGTTTGCATCGATACCAATACATGTGGGAAAATCGAAATATATCTGAGGGGAAAATGTATGGGACGGTGGCAGCCGTGGCCCTGATTGCAATTTGTTTTTCGGGATGCGCCTCATCCGGTGGAGGGCTCGTTTTGCCACCGTCCCCCCCATTGATTGCGCCGTGCCCGCTCACAGTTTTTCGGGCCTCTCATCATGCCTAGATTCAACTTGTTGCGGAGTCCCCTTCCGAGAGGGATGGGATAAATACCATGTTATTACTGGCAGGAGATCCCGCCCTCTTCCTCAAGCAGTGCCATGTAATATAATGCAGTGTGCACCTGCCCAATGGTGTAGAATGGGGTGATGTCCCTGCGGGCGTTGTTGAGATGGAATCGTGCCAAGCTCCAGTGCCATTGTGACATCTCGGGGCTCTCTTGCGTGGGGGCCGATACACAGTCCCAATTCACCTGTGCCGTGCGAAGGCAGTACTGTGAGGTATGGTACATGAGTCCGTACGTATCCGCGGGCGTCACAGAATAGGTTACCTCAAGCTGCAGCTGGAACTTAACTTCTTGGTACAGCGAGACATCGTTGTCAGGGGTACCCTTTGAGCATCGTATTTGGAAAAGGGGAATTTCCCTTTCTGCAGCGGAGATTGCAAGTGATGTTACATTGTATTCAAAAGGGGATGAAACAGAGGAGGCCACCGTAAACTCTCCAATAATCGTACCGTCTGTCCCAAAGTCGCTCTGGTCACCGTCACTCAGGTCAGGGTCCTGGTCAAGCATGTCGCCGTACTCTACCGCCTCAATCTGGATTATAAACGGGCCCATTCGCTTGTCGAGCCTGAACAGGTACGGTTTAACTATAAGTGTTGCCGCAATGACCCTTGCCCCTGTCGGCAAGTAGGAAAGGTCGTAGGAAGTAAAGCTCCTAAGATTCCGCATTCCGTTGGCACCGTTGTCGTACCAGTATATCCTTGGGTCGAGTGATGATGTGTTTGGGTGCACTGAAAACACTTCACCGTCAAATATCATTTCGAGTGCCGATGAGGGGACACTGTATGTCATGGAATAATCCTGTTCCTCGGCGGAAATAGCTGGTACTGCCGCAAGCAGCAGGAATGTGCATACTAGGATGGTCATGGCATGTCGGCGCATCATACGTATCGTATGTGCTATCAGTATTTATTAGTTGTCTTTGTACAAATTTTAAGCCGCTTATGGGCTAAATCCCCGGGCACCATTTCTTCGTGGTGCGCCGTGGTAATACAATATGCTAACAGCTACCCTGCTTATGGCATGTGTGTTCCACAAGGTTTTTAAATGATTTTTTGTTATGTTGCCATAGTGATTTGCAAGGAGGTGCACAATTGGGACGTATCAGGACGAGATTTATCAAGCATGCTGCAGAGGAAGTCGTAGAAAAGTACAGCAATGAGCTTACTCTTGATTACTTAAAGAATAAGGAAATCCTCGAGGAAGTACTTGTAGTGTCAGGTACCACTGTCAGAAACAGGATTGTAGGGTATGTCACGACCCTCATGAAGAAAGAGGAACGATTGAAGATAGCTTAATGTCATATACTATCACATACGTATAAGGGGAATATGGTTTTACCGTAGTCCGCTGCAGGATAGTTGCCTCTTTCCCCTTCATGCGGGCCTTCTCGTATATTACGGTTTCGTGTTCCTCTTCTTTGCCACTTTCTACAATCGTATAAAAATGTATGACTGTTCCATCTTTCGCGGCTTCCATGGCGTCTCCAAGGAACTCGTGTGCATATTTTGGAATGTTCATAAGTATCCTATCAGGTGATTCTATGCCCCTGATGGCCACCCGCGCATCTCCGCATAGCGGCACAATGCAGTCGTGGGCACCGTTTTTTGCAATGTTTTTCTCGAGGTATCTCACCGCATCGGGATTGAGGTCGATTGCGTATATCCTCTGTGGGGCAGCGTACTTGCATATGCACAGTGAGAACGGCCCGACTCCGCAGAACATGTCAATTATAATCTCCCCCTCCCTTACCAGTGAGGCCACGCGCCTGCGCTCAGTTGCCAGCCGCGGTGAGAAGAACACTTTGGAGAGGTCCAGGCAAAATAAGAGCCCGTGTTCCTTGTGGAGTGTTTCGGTGGTGGGTTTCCCAGCGAGCAATCGGTACTGGCGTGTCCTGAACTCCCCCTCAAGGGCGCCTGTTTTGGCCAATACGGTCTTAAAATGCGTTTGCGTAGCAAGGAACGCCTCTGCTATCGAATGTTCATAAGGGCGTAGCTCCTCCTGGTCATCGAAGACGGCTATGTCCCCGATGGAGTCAAAGGTGTGGACAGCGCCAACGAGTCCGGGTGGCAGTATCGTTTTCAAGGCATCGTCAAACGTTGGCCGCAGCTCGCGCTCCTCAAACGGGTAATTTCCCTCCTCCACGCCTTCAACGGTGCCATTGGTTGGAAAAAAAATGAATCCCTCCGATACATATATCCGGTATCGCGGGTCGATTGTCCCTGTGTCCATGAGCAGCTGCCGGATCTCCTCGCCCTTGACGACAGGCACTTTTATGCCCCTCACGTCCGCACCGCCTTATAGACCTTGTATCCGCTCTTTCGTTCTACAATTTCCGCGTTCCCGAATATCTTCTTCAACTCATCCTCATAGCTTTTGGCGCCCTGTTTGGTCCGTATTACCGCATAGAACATCCCTTCTGCCCGTAGGTGATCATGGCTTTGGCGTATCATTTCATATATTACCTGCTTTCCTGCCCGTATGGGGGGATTTGTCACTATCGTGTCAAACTGTTCTTCAATGGATGCCATGATGTCGCTTTGGTGAATGGACACATCGACACCGTTGCCTTTTGCGTTCTGCTTGGCGAGCGAAAGCGCCCTTTGATTAACATCAGAAAGGTGCATGGCGGCAGTGGGGTTGTGCTTGGCAATAACGATGCCGACACCCCCCCATCCGCATCCGAGGTCGAGAACGGTCTTTTTTTCCTGTGGTGGTATCGCTGAGAGCAGCAGGAGTGATCCCTTATCAAACTGGCCTTTTGAAAAGACCCCGGCGTCCGTCTTGAACGTAAATGCATACATTCCTATCGTTTCCATGATGGTGGACACATCATGCGGCGTTTTTTGATTTGGCGAGAAGTAATGATCCATTATCCCCTATTAATACCGGCTTTACACATAAAGTATTCTATTGAATTGTGTAACACAGCAGTAATATCGAAAGCTTTTTAAACGTTGGTACATTCTCTCAATAAGTACATTGATTACAATCATCAGGTGTTATCTATGGGTTTTTGGCAGGGAACATCTAAGCGAAAGAGCACTGGCGGCCGACTGAGAGTTGTCAGGAAGAAGAGAAAGAGAGACATGGGCAGTGAGTTCATCGAGCCCAGAATCGGTGAATACAGGAAAAAGGTCACCAAAAGCAGAGGCGGCCACGACAAGATTAAGATCAAGAGCGCCGAATATGTCAACGTGCACAGCACCGAAGGCACAAAGCGCGTGAAGCTTACCGATGTTGTCGAGAATCCTGCAAACATCCACTACGTGCGACGAAATGTCCTTACAAAGGGCGCTGTAGTCGAGACGGAGATTGGAAAGGCTCGTATCACATCACGGCCTGGCCAGGACGGCGTTCTCAACGCTGT